>NZ_JAHKRL010000526.1 GCF_019396405.1 Nonomuraea rhizosphaerae
CCGGGCGGGGGGGGAGCCGCCCCCGTTCAGCTGCGGCGTCCGGTCCACCGCCGCGAGCACGCGGCCGCGCAGCTCGGCGGGCGGCGGTTCGGCGACGGCCAGGGCCAGCCGGGCGGCCGTCTCACGCAGGCGCCGCACCTCGGCGGCGCAGGCGGCGCAGTCCCGCAGGTGCTTCTCGAACAACGCCCCGTCGCTGTCCGGCAGCGCGTGCACGGCATAGGCGCCGGAGAGGGTGTGGAGCTCATGGCTCATTTCGCACTCCACGTGGTCGGGGGGGCTCACGTCTTACTGTCTTTACTTCGGTGTCTCCGGCGTGTCGGATGGCGGGAGGTTTGTGCATTTCTCCGCAGTGGCATCATTTCAATGGGTGATGAGTTATGTCGTGTGTGATCGCGGGCGGCGGCCCGGCGGGCGCGGTGCTCGCACTCCTGCTGGCCAGGGCGGGCGTCGAGGTGACGTTGCTGGAGAAGCACGCCGACTTCCTGCGCGACTTCCGGGGTGACACGATCCACCCTTCGACGTTGCAGGTGCTCGACGAGCTGGGGCTGACGGAGGAGCTGCTGAAGCTGCCGCACCGCAAGACGTACGGGTTCACGCTGCTGACCGACGACGGCCGGGTCCAGATGGCGGACCTGCACGGGCTGCCCGGCAAGTACGACTACATCGCGTTCGTCCCCCAGTGGGACTTCCTCAAGATCGTCACGTCGGCCGCCGAGCGCTACCCCACGTTCCGGCTGCTGATGAACGCCGAGGCGTACGGGCTGATCCGCGAGGGCGACACGTGCAAGGGCCTGCGCTACCGCGACGCGTCCGGCGAGCACGAGATCAGGGCCGCGCTGACCGTGGCCGCCGACGGCCGCGGCTCGGTGCTGCGCGCGGCGGCCGGTCTGGTGCCGCAGGAGCTGGGCGCGCCGATGGACGTGCTGTGGTTCCGGCTGCCGCGCGAGGAGAGCGACCTGGACGAGCCGTTCCTGCGGGTCTCGGCCGGCAACATCATGGTCGGCATCAACAGGGTCACCTACTGGCAGCTCGCGTACGTCATCCACAAGGGCGGCCACGACCGGCTCGTCCAGGAGGGCATCGGCACGTTCCGGGAGACGGTGGCGCGGCTGCTGCCGTTCCTGGAGGACCGCGTCGGGCAGATCGCCGGCTACGACGACCTCAGCACGCTGACCGTGGCGCTCAACCGGCTGCGCCGCTGGCACCGGCCCGGCTTCCTGGCGATCGGGGACGCGGCGCACGCCATGTCGCCGGTGTTCGGCGTCGGCATCAACCTGGCGGTGCAGGACGCGGTCGCCACCGCGAACCTGCTCGCCGGGCGACTGCGGGCCGGCGGACCCGTCCCCGAACAGGACCTGCACCGGCTGGAGCGGCGGCGCCTGCTGCCCACGCGGGTCACGCAGGCCGCGCAGCGGCTGGCGCAGGACCGGCTCATCGGCCCCGCGCTCGACAGCACGGGCCGAGCGCCCGGCATCCCGGTCAGGATGATCGGAAGTCCGCTGGTCAGGCCGCTGATCCGCCGTTTCCTGGGGCTGGGCGTGCGCCCGGAGCACGTACGGACGCCAGTGCACTGATCTCCCCGCCACGTTCCACGTCCAAGTGCGTTCTCACAACGTGGACATCGGGGTCGGTGGCGGGCTCGCCGGTGGCTTACCCTCATATCTCGTGAGCGCACTGAGCAATCCCACGGATCTTGATTCCTGGCGAGCCCTGCCCGCGGCCCAGCAGCCCGACTGGCCCGACCGCGGCGAGCTCGAGAAGGTCGTCGCCGAACTCGGCGGCCTGCCCCCACTCGTCTTCGCCGGCGAGTGCGACCAGCTCAAGGAGCAACTGGCCGCCGTCGCCCGGGGCGAGGCGTTCGTGCTGCAGGGCGGTGACTGCGCCGAGACGTTCGCCGGGGCCACCGCCGACAATGTGCGCAACAAGCTCAAGACGCTGCTGCAGATGGCCATCGTGCTGACCTACGCGGCCAAGGTGCCGGTCGTCAAGATCGGCCGGGTGGCCGGCCAGTTCGCCAAGCCGCGCTCCAAGGGCACCGAGACGCGCGACGGCCTGGAGCTGCCCGCCTACCGGGGCGACATGGTCAACGGGTTCGCGTTCACCGCCGAGTCGCGCCGGCCTGACCCGTGGCGGCTGCTCAAGGCGTACCACTCCTCGGCCGTGACGCTCAACCTGGCCCGCGCGTTCACCAAGGGCGGCTACGCCGACCTGCGCCAGGTGCACGCGTGGAACCAGGACTTCGTCGCCGAGTCGCCCGCGGGCCGCCGCTACGAGCAGCTGGCCAGGGAGATCGACCAGGCGCTGGCGTTCATGCGGGCCTGCGGGGCCGACCCGGAGGAGTTCCACACGGTCGAGTTCTACTCCTCCCACGAGGCGCTGATCCTCGACTACGACCGGGCGCTCACGCGCATCGACTCGCGCACCGGCCAGCCGTACGACGTGTCGGCGCACATGGTCTGGATCGGCGAGCGCACCCGCCAGATGGACGGCGCGCACGTCGAGTTCTTCTCCCGCATCCGCAACCCGATCGGCGTCAAGCTGGGCCCGACCACCACGCCGGCCGAGGCGCTGGAGCTGGTGGAGAAGCTCAACCCGCAGAACGAGCCGGGCCGGCTCACGTTCATCACCCGGATGGGCGCCTCCAGGATCCGCGACCTGCTGCCGTCGCTGGTCAAGGAGGTCACCGCGGGGGGCGCGCAGGTCGCCTGGATCTGCGACCCGATGCACGGCAACACGTTCGAGGCCTCGGGCGGCCACAAGACGCGGCGCCTCGACGACGTGCTCGACGAGGTGACGGGCTTCTTCGAGGTGCACCGCGCGCTGGGCACGCACCCGGGCGGCATCCACATCGAGTTCACCGGCGACGACGTGACCGAGTGCGTGGGCGGCGGCCACGAGATCGCCGAGGGCGACCTGGCGCTGCGTTACGAGACGGCCTGCGACCCGCGGCTCAACCGCGGCCAGTCACTCGACTTGGCGTTCCGCGTGGCGGAGCTCTACCGTTCGATCTGACTGACGTACGAGCCGGCGGCGGCCCCGGTGCTGAGCCGGGGCTGCTTCGTTCTTCGGGAGACAGTGTGGACGTGGCTCCGGACGGCATCGACCCGACCGTGCCGAACGTGGCCAGGATGTACGACTACTACCTGGACGGCAAGGACAACTTCACCGTCGACCGGGCCGCGGCCGACCGGGTGCTGAGGATCCATCCTGACGCCAAGGACGCCGCCAGGGCGAACCGGGCGTTCCTGCGCCGGGCGGTGCGGCACGTGGTCGACTCGGGCGTGCGGCAGGTCGTGGACCTGGGCGCGGGCCTGCCCACGCAGGGCAACACGCACGAGATCGCGCCCGAGGCGCGGGTCGTCTACGTCGACTACGACCCGATCGTGTGCGCGCACGGTCGGGCGCTGCTGGCCAGGGGCGCCAACGTCGACTTCGTCGAGGCCGACATCCGCCGTCCCGGGCCGCTGCTCGGCACGCTGGGCGAGATCGTCGACCTCACCGAGCCGGTGGCGTTCCTGCTGACGGCCGTGCTGCACTTCGTCCCGGACAGGCCCGCGTTCGGGCTGGTGGACGCGCTGCGCAAGGCGGGGCCGGCCGGCAGCATGCTGGTGATCAGCCACGCCGTGGACGCCGAGTCCCACTCGGCGTCGCCGGCGCTGAAGGTGTACGCGCGGGCGACGGCGACGCTGCGGCTGCGCACGCGCGAGGAGATCATCCGCTTCTTCGACGGGTACGAGCTGGCCGCGCCGGGGCTGACGTTCCCGCACGACTGGCGGCCCGGCGCGGACGCGCAGACGGTGACCACCATCGGGTACGCCGGGGTCGGCCGCAAGCCGTGACGGCCGGTCACCCGCGCGCCTTGGGAAAACACGAAAGCGCCCTGGGGAAACACGAAAGCCCCGCCAGGTGGGGCGGGGCTCCGGTGCGGGTGGCCGTCAGTTCTGCTCGGCGTTCTTCAGCTCGTCGCTGAGCTCAGTCCTGATCGCGTCCATGTCGAGCGCGCGGACCTGGCTGATCAGGTCCTCGAGCGCCGGCTCCGGGATCGCGCCGGGCTGGGCGTAGACCACGATGCCGTCGCGGATCGCCATGAGCGTGGGGATCGAGCTGATGTCGAAGCCCTGGGCCAGCGCCTGCTGGGCGTCAGTGTCGATCTTGCCGAAGGTGATGTCCTCGTGCTTCTCGGACGCCTTGTCGAAGATCGGGCCGAACATCCGGCACGGACCGCACCACTCGGCCCAGAAGTCGAGCAGGACGATGCCCTTGTCGGCGATGTCGTTGAAGTTCTTCTCGGTTACTTCGATGGTCGCCACAAGTGGCTCCTCGTATCGTCGTGTCAGTCGGTGTCATCCGCGGTCGTACCCGGTTCAACCACATACCCCTCACCAGCATTCCATGCCCTCAGGGCGCCGAGGACACGGAATGCGGGCCAGGGCGGGGATGGCGCTCAGTGCCCGGACAGGGTGAGTCCGAGGACGAGGGGGTCGTGGTCGGAGGAGCGGAAGGCGTCCGGCTTGTACAGCGACGGAGGGTTGAACTCCAGGTTGTAGTCGAGGATGCGGGGCTCGTCGGAGTTGATGTGCCAGATCGTGGCGCTGGTGAGCCGCTTGAGCAGCGACCTGCTCACCATCGCGTGGTCCAGCTCGCCGGCCAGCCCGTCGAACAGGTAGCTGTAGCGCAGCGGCGCCGGCACGAACCTCTTGGTCGCGCTGGTCAGGCCGCCCGCCTCCAGCGTGTCGATCGGGTCCTCCTCGCCGTAGGCGTTGAGGTCGCCGATCACGAGCGGGCTGGGCAGGTCCTTGACCAGCGTGAGCAGGGCCTTGGCCTGGTTGACGCGGGTGGCGTTCCAGCAGCTCTGGCCGTCGCCCTGGTCGGCGTCGGGGCCGTCGGCCGGGCAGGTGCCCTTGGACTTGAGGTGGTTGACCACCATGGTGAACGGCTGCCCGCCCTTGACCCTTCGGAAGGTCTGGATCAGCGGCGGCCGGCTGAACACCGGGTCCTGGGATGCCTGCGGGGCGCCGACGGGCGTCAGCTTGGCGGGCTTGTAGATCAGCCCGACCTGGATGGCGTCCGTGCCGGGGAACGGGTGCGCGAGCGCCGCGTACGTACCGGCTCCGACCTGGGCGTTCACCGCGTCCACGAGGGCCTGGAGGGCGGTCTGGCCGTTGTTCTCGACCTCCATCAGCGCGACCGCGTCCGCGTTGATGCCCTTCAGCGCCGAGACGAGCTTGGCGAGCTGGCGCTGCTGCTCCTCGGCGGTGGTGGCGCCGCGCGAGCCGAGGGTGGTGAACCAGTTCAGGGTGTTGAACGAGGCCAGCCTGACGTTGCCGACGACCGGGAACGGCCTGGGCAGGCGCGGGTTGGTGTTATGGAACCTGATCGGCTTGGTGGGCTGCAGCCGGTAGGAGTTGAAGCCGTACCCGAGCACGCCGGTGATGCCCGTGGCCGTGTCGCCGGTCCGGACGATCGGCGGGATGGCCGGCGGGTTCTCCCGGCTGGAGCCGTCGTCGAGGAGCAGTCGGCGGCGGGCGTTCAGCGCCGGGTCCACGCCGGGCCGGTCGGTCTGCTGGAAGAGCCGCCCGCCGGAGGAGACCGCGACCTCGCCGAAGCGGCCCAGGTTGAAGTGCTCGGTGACGGTCAGCGGCTGCGGGAAGGTCAGCAGCATGTTCTCGACGGGCTCCAGCCCGTCGCTGGGCAGCTTGTACGGCCGCGCCGCCACGGTGCCGGTGCCGCAGACGTCCACGGCGCTCACCGGCGACAGCTCGGTCCAGCCGTTGAACTCCGTCGCCCGGCCCGTCACGAGCACCCGGTCGCCCACGGACACGTCCTTGAAGGTGTCACGGGCGAACGCGAACAGCCCTTCGGAGGTCTTCGGGTCGGCGTCCGGGCTGGGGTCCTGGAGGAAGAAGCCGCTGAGCTGGTCGGTGCGCTGGAAGTCACCGGTGACGATGCCTTCGACGCGTACGGTCTGCCCGGCCAGCGGCGTGGCGTCACCGCTGCCCTGAACCTGCGCGATCCGCTGGGTGGGCGGTGTGTCACAAGGGGTGGCCGGGGCCGCGAGTGCCGGGGTGGCATTCATGGGCAAGGTGACCACCGCGAACGCGGCTACAAGAGCTAGGGATAAAGCGCGCATAACGCGAACTTTAGAGCCAATTGTGGGCGCATATTTCCACATAAAAGTGGATAGAACATTAAATCATTGAACCTTGACATCGGTCCTCGCGGGTATGACCAGTGCATGGACTGGGTCACCTGCGCGCATTCGGCTGCCTGCAAGGGTATCGCTCGCCAGCCGTACGGATACTGCCTGGCGCATCTGCAACCGGAGGAACTGGCCGAGACGCTCGGGGCGATGATCCCCGGCCGTCTGCTGGACCTGCGGGGCACCCTCATCGACGGCGACCTGCTCGGCAGGGTCGTCGAGGCGACGAACGGCAGGCCCGGCCGGACCAGGCTGGAGCGGGCCACGTTCACCGGCGACGTGCGGCTGTCGGGCGTCACGTTCACCGGCGACGTGTCGCTCGACGGCGCCCGCTTCGAGCGGCTGGCCTCCTTCTTCGGCGCCCGCTTCGAGGGCAACGTCTCCCTGGCCGGGGCCTCGTTCGCGCGCGAGCTGTCGTTCCACGGCGTGCGGGTGCGCGGGCACCTGTCGCTGGACCGGGCGGTGATGGCGCGGGACGCGCTGTTCAGCCAGGCGGTCTTCGGGCACGGGCTGTCGTGCGAGCGGGCCAGGTTCGACGGGTACGCCACGTTCGACGACGCCTCGCTAGGCGACGGCGCGAGCTTCCGGGGCGCCCGGTTCGGCAGGACGCTGTCGTTCCGGAAGGTCACCGGCGGCGCGGGGTTCGACGCGGCGCACTTCGCGGCCGACGCCTACCTGTCGGCCACGGGCCGCTTCTCCGCCTCGCGGGCCCGCGCCGACGGCACGCTCGACGTGGTCGTCGGCGACTGCCAGGTCAACCTGCGGCGCATGGAGGTGGCCGGCGGGACGACGATCCGGCTCACCGACTCGCAGGCCGACCTGGAGGGCGCGGTGCTGCGCGGCCCTTCGACGGTGACGGGACGCGGCCGGTCCACGCTGACCTCGCTGCGGCACGTGGACGCCGCCGACCTGGCGCTGTTCGGGCTGGATCTGTCGGGCTGCCGGTTCGCCGGGCTGACCCGACCGGCGGCCGTGCGGGTGCGCAACTGCACGTTCGCCCTGACGCCGCGCGGGGTGCGGGTGAGCCTGCGCTGGCCGATGCTGCGGTGGTTCTCGCGGCGCAGCGCGCTGGCCGACGAGCACACGATGCGCGGCTGGGACCCGCCCCCTGACGGGCAGTTCGCCGGGCAGTTCGCCGGGCCGTCCGGCCCTGACGGCTTTTCCGCGCCTGACGGGCTGGCGGCGCTCTACGCCGGGTTACGCGACCACGTGGACGACCACGGGACCTCGGCCGATTTCGCGTTCGCGGCGATGGAGATGCAGCGGCAGGCCACCCACCGGTGGTGGCTGTCGGTGTCGTGGCTGCTGTGGGGCTACGGGATGCGGTTAGGCCGGGCGGCGGCCTGGTTCGGGCTGCTGGTGGCGCTCACGGTGGGGGCGCTGTTCTGGACCTCCACATCGCACGCCGATCCGCGGGCGGATCCGCCGGCCGTGCATCGGTAGGCGCCCCTGGGCCACCGCACCGCCCCCTTCGGCCCGTACGAGCCGAGGGCTCCAGGACGAGAGAAGGAAGCCGCGCGGCGGCGCAGAAGTGCGGGGTTCACAGGGTGGCGAGGACGCCGGCGATGGCGGCGAAGTGGCGCGAGCGCCAGCCGCCGCCCATGATCCGACGCGCCATCTGCTGCATGGCGTCGTCGGGGTCGAAGCCCTCGTGGTCGAGGAAGAGCCGGGTCCCCCTGCCCTCGCCTTCGAGCCGCCAGGTGACGGTCCAGTCGGCGTTCCTGCCGTCGCTCCAGCTGATCCTGAGCAGCTTCTCCGGCTCCAGCTCCAGCACCTGGCAGTGGACCACGCCCTCGAACCCGGTCGACTCGACGGGCTTGGTGGTGAAGGTGAAGCGGTGCCCCACCACCGCCTGGAAGTCGTTGGGCATGAGCCAGCGCGCCACCAGCTCCGGCTCGGTCAGCGCCCGCCACACCTTCGCCGGCGGGTGCGCCAGGAACTGGTCCAGCCGGATCGCGCGCTTGTCCTCCGGGTCAGGCATCTTCCTCGTCCTCCATCTCGTCGAGCAGGTCGCTCAGGCCGCCGATCCGGTCCCGCCAGAACCGCTCGTACGGGCTGAGCCAGTCACGGATCTCCATCAGCGGCGCCGCCTCCAGCCGGTAGAGCCGTTCCCTGCCCCGGCGGGTCTCGGCCACCAGGCCCGCGTCCTTGAGCACCTTCAGGTGCTCGGAGACGCTGGGGCGGCTCATGTCGAAGCGCTCGGCCAGCCGCCCGGCGGGCTGAACGCCCTCGTCGAGCAGCAGCCGCAGCAGCTCGCGCCTGGCCGGGCTGGCCAGCGCGGTGAACACGTGGTCGGCCGTCATGCCGGGCCGGTCACCGGGCGGCCGCTGTGCCGGCCCCTGTGCCGGCCCCTGTGCTGGCCGCTGTGCTGGCCCTTGCGCTGACCACGAAGCCGTTCCCGTCGGGGTCCCGGAACAGCAGCTGGCGGCCCCACGGCTCGTCGGTGGGCCCCTCGCAGGCGACGTCGTGCTCGCGCAGCCGGGCGGCCAGCGCGTCGAGGTCGGGCGCGGCGACCACCAGGCCGCCGACGGGCGCCATGTCGGGGAACCAGGAGGCCAGCAGCAGCGCGGTGCCCTCGCCCTTGGGCGCGACGGTGAGCCAGCGGCCCATCGGGAACGGGTTGTCGGTGCGGACCTCGAGGTCCAGGACCCCGGCGTAGAAGGCGAGCGCCCTCTCCTGGTCCCGCACGGGCAACGTCACGGTCGTGACAGCGGAGATGTACATGTCAGCCACTATATGTAGGATTTTCCCTACATATCAAGACTTCAGGGTAAACCCTGATTCCGGACCGCGAACGCCGTTCGTAGGATGGTGGCATGCTCATCGACGACTACGTGTCCGAGCTGGACAGGGCCCTGGCCGGGCCCAGCGGGGCCAAGCGCGACCTGGTCGTCGAGGCGCGCGACAGCCTGGCGGACGCCGCCGACGCGCTGGAGTCCGACGGCCTGGCCAGGGCCGAGGCCGAGCGGCTGGCGGTGCGCGAGTTCGGCCCGATCACCGACATCGCGCCCGGCTACCAGCGTGAGCTGACCGCCATGGCGGGGCGGCGGCTGGGCCTGCTGCTGCTCATCACCGTGCCGGTGGCCGCGCTCGCCTGGTCGATGATCTGGCGTTTCTACCCCACCGACTCCGTGTCGTGGGCGAACCGGCCCGACTGGTACTCCCCCGTGTCGCGGGCGCTCGACCTCCTGCAACTGGCCGTCGGCCTGTACGGCGGGCTGTGCGTGTTCGCGCTCGGCCGGGGGACGCGGTGGATCCGCCGCCCGCAGCTCGTCACCCGGTGGCTGGGCATCGTCGTCTGGCTGGCGCTGCCGGTGACCTGGGGCCTGAGCCTGCTGCTCACGACCGGCGCCGACCTGCCGCTGAACCCCAGCGTCTTCCTGCCCGGCATGCTGGCGAACCTCATGTCGGCCGCCTTCTGGGGGCTGCAGCTCTACGGCGCCACCCGCTGCATCCGCGTCACCCGGACCGCCTGACCCACCCGCCCGATCCGCCTGCCTGACCCCCGCCTGCCCGGCCTTCAGCCGCCCGCCTCCGGCTGCTTGGCGCGCGGCTGCAGGACGCCGCCGATCACGTTCGCGAACTCGGCCCACGCCGACCGCTCCCCCTCCAGCTGCTTGCGGCCCGAGTCGGTCAGGCGGTAGGTGCGCCGCTTGCGCCCGCCGACCGTGGCCCACTCGCTGGTCAGGTGACCGATCCGCTCCAGCCTGCGCAGCGCCGGGTAGACGGTGCCCGTCGGCACGTTGAGCGCGCCGCCGCTGCGCTCCTGCAGGGCCTCGATGATGGCGTAGCCGTGCAGCGGCTCGTACTCCACCACGGAGAGCAGCAGGGCGTCCATGTGGCCGCGCAGCGCGTCGGGGTTCATGACACCGATCCTAGATAACCCTTCATTGCATAGCCAGACTACATGTAGGCTCTCTATATGTAGGCTGTCTACAACGACGAAGGGAGTCGGCGCGATGGAGGCGCTGGAACTGGCTCGGTTACAGTTCGCGGTGACGGGGGGTCTGCACTTCCTGTTCGTGGTCCTCACGCTGGGGCTGGCGCCCCTGGTGGCGATCATGCACACCCGGCAGGCGCTGGCCGGCGGGCCGCTGCGCGAGCGGATGACCCGCTTCTGGGGTCAGATCTACGTGGTCAACTACGCGCTCGGGATCGTGACCGGGCTCGTGATGGAGTTCCAGTTCGGGCTCTCCTGGAGCGGGCTGTCGCACTACGCGGGTGACGTCTTCGGCGCGCCGCTGGCCATGGAGACGCTGGTGGCGTTCTTCCTGGAGTCGACGTTCCTGGGCCTGTGGATCTTCGGCTGGGGCCGGCTGCCGAAGTGGGCGCACGTGGCGTGCATCTGGCTCGTGACGCTCACCGCGTACGCCAGCGCGTTCTTCATCATGGCGGCCAACTCCTTCCTGCAGAACCCCGCCGGAGCCGTCGAGAGCGGCGGCCGGCTGCGGCTCGTCGACTTCGGCGCGCTGCTGACGAACAAGGCGCTGGTCTTCTCCTTCCCGCACGTCATCGGGGCCGGGCTGTTCACCGGGGCGATGGTGCTGGCCGGGGCCAGCGCCTACCAGCTGCGCCGCCGTACCTCGGAGGTGGAGTTCTTCAGCAGGTCGCTGCGCACGGGCGTCGTCGTGGCCGCGATCGGCATCTTCCTGACGGTCGGCTTCGGCTACGCGCAGTTCTCCGGGGTGCAGGAGGGCAAGCTCAGCCAGGCCGGCCTGCCGTTCGCCGTCATGGTCGAGAGCGGGAACCTGCTGATGCTGCTCGTGCTGTTCGTGATGCTGCCGATGATCCGCGTGCTGCCGCGCTGGCGGTGGACGCACCCGGTGCTCATGGTGCTGACGCCGGTGCCGTTCGTGCTGGCGATCATGGGCTGGCTGGTCCGGGAGATGGGGCGGCAGCCGTGGATGATCTGGGGCAAGCTCACCGTCGCCGACGCCATGACGCCGGGCCTCACCACGTCGATGATCACCGGCTCCCTGGTGGGGTTCGCGGCCGTGCTCGGGCTGCTGGCGGTCGTCGACTACGTCCTCATCGCCCGGGTGGTCCGGCGCGGGCCGCGTGACCTGGACCTGGGCTCCGTGCGCGAGCCCGCGCTCACCTACTAGGACCTGCTGGGAGTCGTGTCATGGAGCTGATCTGGTTCGCCGTCTTCTCGCTGCTGCTGGCCGGGTACTTCGCGCTGGAGGGCTTCGACCTGGGCGTGGGGCTGCTGCTGCCGGTGCTCGGCAGGTCGGCCGCCACCCGTGACCGCATGGTGGCGGCGATGGCACCGTACGTGCTGGCCAACGAGGTGTGGCTGGTGGCCGTCGCCGGGACGCTCTTCGGCGTCTACCCGGCGCTGGAGCACGAGGTGCTCTTCGGGCTGTATCCGGTGGTGGTGGCCATGCTGCTGTCGTGGGTCGTTCGGGACGCGGGGCTGTGGTTCCGCCGCCGGGCGGGCGGGGCGAGATGGCGGGGGTTCTGGGACCTGATGATCGCGCTCGGGTCGCTGGGGCTGTCGTTCGGCTGGGGAACGGCCCTGTACGGGGTCGTCACCGGCTCCTGGCTGAGCCCGCCGGGCCTGATGCTGGGGGTGCTGGTGACGCTGCTGTTCGCCTTCCACGGCTGGACGTTCCTGGCCTGGCGCTCGCCGGGGCTGGCCGGGGTGACCCGCTCCGGGCGGGCGCTGGCGATCTCCGGCGGCGCGGCCGCGCTCCCCGCCGCCGGCGTGCTGCTGGGCTCGATGCCGTACCTGCTGGACCACTCCGCGCCGGCTGCCACACTGGGTGTGCTCAGTGTCATCGCGCTGCCGTTCGCTCCTGTGGTCGTCGCCGCGCAAGTATGGGTATGGCGCACTTTCCGGCCAGGCAAGGACGCCGTCCGGATCCCGTCGTTCTTTTGAGGGCTCGTGCACAAGGATCTCCTGCGGCTCATGCGGGCCGAGCGGTCGGTGCGGCGCCACCTGGCCGTCACCTTCGCGGCGGCGGTCGTCGCCGGGCTGCTCGTGCTCGTGCAGGCGGAGCTGCTGGCCGGGGTGCTGTCAGGGCGCTTCACGGCCGTGGCGCTGACCGGCGTGGCCGCCGTGGTGGCCGTACGCGCGCTGCTGGCCTGGGCCCAGGGCGTGTTCGCCGGGCGCACCGCCACCGGCGTCAAGTCGGCGCTGCGCCACCGGCTGCTGGCCCGGCTGCAGGAGCTCGGCCCCGCGCGGCTGGCCGGCCACGGCTCGGGAGAGCTGGTCACGCTCACCGGGCGCGGCCTCGACGGGCTCGACGCGTACCTGACCGGGTACCTGCCCTCGATCGCCGTCGCCGCGGTGGTGCCCGTCGCGGTGCTGGTCCGGCTGTTCGCCGCCGACCTGGCCAGCGCGGTGATCGTGCTGGTCACGCTGCCGCTCATCCCGGTCTTCGGCGCGCTGGTGGGGCTGACCACCAAGGCGGTCACCGAGCGGCAGTTCCGGGCGCTGTCGCAGCTCGGCGGGCACTTCCTGGACGTCGTACGCGGGCTGCCCACGCTGCGCGCCTTCGGCCGGGCCCGCTACCAGGCCACCGTCATCCAGCAGGTGGCGGACACGCACCGCGCGGCCACCATGCGGACGCTGCGGGTGGCGTTCCTGTCGTCGCTGGTGCTGGAGCTGTGCGCGTCGCTGTCGCTGGCGCTGGTGGCGGTGCCGATCGGGCTGCGGCTGCTCGGCGGGTCGCTGGACCTGAGCACGGCGCTGCTGGTGCTGCTGCTGGCGCCGGAGGCGTACCTGCCGCTGCGGGCGATGGGGACGCGCTTCCACGCCTCGATGGAGGGGGTGGCGGCGGCGGACGCGGCCTTCGCCGTCCTGGACGCGGACGCCGACGCCGACGCGGTTACTCACGCCGACGCGGTTGCTCACGCCGACGCGGTCACTCATGGCGACGCGGTCGCCGGCATGGCGGGAGCGACACCCGGCGGGACGGCGGCGCCGCTGATCCGGCTGGAGGGCGTCACCGTGCGCTACCCCGGCCGCGACGACCCCGCGCTGGAGGACGTCACGCTCACCATCGAGCCCGGCGAGCGCGTGGCGCTGGTCGGCGAGAGCGGCGGCGGCAAGAGCACGCTGCTCAACCTCATCCTCGGCTTCCTGCAACCGTCGGCCGGCCGGGTCCTCGTCGACGGCGCCGACCTGCGCGACCTCGACCTCGACGCCTGGCGCGCCCGGCTGGCGTTCGTGCCGCAGCGGCCGCACCTGTTCGCCACCACGGTGGCGGACAACATCCGCCTCGGCGACCCGTCGGCCTCGCCGGAGCGCGTCCGGCAGGCCGCCCGCGCCGCCCACGCCGACGACTTCGTCAGCGCGCTGCCCGGCGGCTACGACACGGCGATCGGCGAACGCGGCGCGAACCTGTCGGCCGGCCAGCGGCAACGCGTCGCCCTGGCCCGGGCGTTCTGCCGCCCGGACACGTCGGTCCTGCTGCTGGACGAGCCCACGGCCCGGCTCGACGGCCGCAGCGAGGCGGCGGTGGTCGCGGCCACGGCCGGCCTGGCCGAGGGCCGTACGGCGATCATCGTGGCGCACCGGCCGGCCATGATCGACCTGGCCGACCGCGTCGTGCGCGTCCACGAGGGCCGCGTGATCGCCGACACCCCGGCCGCCCGCCGCCCCCTCACCCCGGCGGCCGGCGGACCGGCCGCGCCCTCGACCGACACGCCATCGACAGCCGCCCCCTCAACGGACACGCCGCCGACAGCCGCGCCCTCGACGGCCGCGCCCTCGGGAGGAGAGCGATGAACCGCCGGATGGGGGCCCGCCTCGCCTGGGCCGTGCTGGCCGGGGCCGCGGCCGACCTCGCCGGCCTCGGCCTGATCGCGGCCGCCGCCTGGCTGATCACCCGCGCCGCCGAGCAGCCGCCGCTGGCCGCGCTGAGCGTGGCAATCGTGGCGACCAGGGCGTTCGCGACGGGCAAGGGCGTCTTCCGCTACGCCGAGCGGCTCACCGGCCACGACGTCGCGCTGCGCGCCCAGGCGGGCACCCGCGAAGACCTGTACAAGGCGCTCATCCCGCCGCGCCGGCCCCGGGAGGGCGGCGCAGACCTGCTCAGCCGGATGGTGGACGACACCGAGGCCGTGCAGGACCTCCTGGTGCGCTGCCTGCTGCCCGCCACCGCCGCCGCCCTGGCCGGGCTCGCGGCCGTCATCATCGGCCTCACGCTGCTGCCCGTCGCGGCGCTGGTGCTGGTGGCGGGCCTGGTCGTGGCGGGCGTCCTGCTGCCCGCCGGCACGGCCGCGGCCGCCCGCCGCTGGTCGGCCAGGATCGCCCCGGCCAGGGCGGCGCTGGCCGGGCGGGTCGCCGACCTGGTGCACGGCTCGGCCGACCTGGCCGCGTACGGCGCCGAGTCCCGCGCCCTGGACGACGCCCTGGCCGCCGACGAGGCCCTCGCCGCGCTCGAACGCCGCCAGGCCCGCGTCCACGCCGCCGCCCTGGCCGGCGGCACCCTCGTACAGGGGCTGACCGTGGCGGCGATCGTCCTGCTCGCGCAGGGCGCGGGCGCCGACCGGGTGGCGACGGCGGTGCTCGCGCTGACCGCGCTGGTCGCCTTCGAGCCGGTGCTGCCGCTGGCGGCGGCGGGCGAGCGCCTGGCGGGCGTCATGGCGGCGGTGCGCCCCCTCC
>NZ_JAHKRL010000527.1 GCF_019396405.1 Nonomuraea rhizosphaerae
GACCCGGCCGGCGGCGTACGGGACTACGGCCGGCTCCCCCCGTCCCACGCCTACATCCGCAGCGTCTCCTACGCCGGCGGCAAGATCTACGCCGGCACCGAGGGCCCGGCGGCCGTCTTCGAGGTGGACGCCGCCACCGGCGCGGCCACGCGGCTGCCCGACCCGCCCGGCCTCGACCTGGCCGGCAAGTGGGCCTACGACGTCAACGCCGCCGCCGGCTACCTCTACGTCAGGTTCAGCGACGCCTTCCCCGGCGCGCTGCGCGTCTGGGACATCGCCGCCCGCGCCTGGGTCGACTCCCTCGACCTGGCCCACGGCCTCGACGTGTCGCCGCCCGACGAGCAGGGCCGCGTCTACTTCGTCAAGAGCGGCGAACTGGTCGGCTACGACCCGCGCACCCGTACGGTGACCCCCACCGGCATGCCGTTCACCGGCAGGGTCGCCAACACGCGCGGCATCGGCTGGGCGGAGCTCGGCCTGCCCGACTACCCCGGCAAGAGCCTGGTCGGGCTGCTGTGGCGGGGCCTGATGTTCCGCTACAACCCGCAGACCGGGGCGCACGAGTTCGTCCAGAGCGGCATCGCGGGCGAGCCGATCGACATCACCGCCATCGCCGACGGCCCGGACGGCCGCGTCTACGCCGGCGGCTTCCTCAACGGCGGCTTCGCCGCGCTCGACCCCAAGACGGGGGAGCGGGAGGAGTTCCACACCTTCTCGCAGAGCGAGGCCATGACCACGCACGCCGGCAAGCTGTACGTCGGCGCCTACCCCGACGCCAGGGTCTACGCCTACGACCCGGCGCTGCCGTGGAACAGCACCGAGTACTCGCCCAGCCCCGAGCCGGGACCGGCGCCCAACCCGGCCAGGCTGTTCGACCTCAAGGCCGAGCAGCAGATCAGGCCGCGCGCCCTGGTGTCGGCGGGCCGCTACCTGGTCGCCGGCACGATGCCCGACCTCGGGCAGCTCGGCGGGGTGCTGGCGGTCTGGGACCCGGTCAAGGGCGAGCTGCGCAGCTCCAGGCGGAACGTGGTCCAGGACCAGAGCATCGTGTCGCTGGCCTACCGCGACGGCGTCGTCTACGGCGGCACCTCCATCTACGGCGGCCAGAGCGCCACCCCGCCCACCCAGCCCGAGGCCAAGCTGTTCGCCTGGTCGGTGCGGGAGAACAGGCTGCTGTGGGAGATCGTCCCCGCGCCGGGCAAGCCGGCCGTCCCGGGGCTCGCCTTCGACGACCGCGGCCGGCTGTGGGGCATCGCGGGCGGCGAGGTGTTCGCCGTGAACGTGGCCGCCCGCAAGGTCGTCAAGCGGGTCACCCTGTCATCGAGCACGAGCGCGAGCGGGCAGCTCGTCCTCAACAAGAAGGACGGCCTGCTGTACGGCGCCCACGCGGGCACGGAGCTGTTCACGCTCGACCCGCGCTCGGCCAAGCGGACGGTGCTGCGGCAGGGACCTGTGCACCACCTGGCGGCGCACAGGTCCGGGGCCGTCTACTTCGCCGAGGGGCCGAAGCTGTTCAAGTATCAGCCGCAGAGGCGATAGGTGTAGAAGTTCTCGAAGCGTGACAGGTACATGTGCTGGTCAGGGCCTTTGAGCAGGATCGAGATCGGGCGGGCGATGAGCGTGAGCGCCATCGTCGCCCGGTCGATCCGGTACGCCTTGCCCTGCACCTTGCCGTACAGGAAACCGTCGCGGCCCAGCTCGATGTTGGTGTCGAGCCAGACCTGGGTGGCCGTGGCCCACGGGTAGGTCTGGTGCTGGACGCTGCGCAGGGTCTGGCCCGTCGCCGGGTCGAGCTCGTACAGCGTGTCCGGCGTCAGCCCCCAGAGCCGGCCCTGGTCGTCGAAGGTGATCGAGCCGAGCGCCAGGTCGCCGGGCACCGGGACGCTGTTCCACTTGAGCGTGTCGGTGGCGATGTCGTAGGCGAAGGCGCGGGCCTCGCCCTGCGGGGTGCTGGTGCCGCCGAACGCCGACGTGGTGCCGTACAGGATGCCGTCGCGGTAGGCCAGGCCGATGACGCTGTGGCCGGGGATCAGGTTCCGCCTGATCACCGACCGGCCGGTGGCGGGGTCGAGCAGCCCGAGCGCGCCGCCGATCGTGCCGGACTTCGGCACGGTGCCGAAGGCCAGCCAGTCGCCCGCCGAGACCATGGCGAACGGCCGGTCCTGCTCCTGGTCGGTGAGGTTGAGCAGCAGCCGGGGCGCGGCGCCGTCGAACTCGTAGATGCGGGCGCCGGGGTAGACGCCGAGGTAGAGCTTGCCCTTGTGGGTGACGATGCCCTCGCTCTGGCCGACGTTCGGCCAGAACTGGGACTCGCCGGTCGCCGGGTCGTAGGCGGCCAGGCCGCCGGTGAAGAAGCCGCCCGCGTAGACGCGGCCGTCCGGGCCGACCCCCATCGACCTGATGCTGACGGGCTGGCCGGTCACCGTGGACTCGAACACCTTGCCCTTGCCGCTCCTGCGGTCGTAGTGCCACATCCGGCCGGTGGAGGAGGTGCCGACGAGGGTGTGGCCGCGCCAGCCCAGCGGGCGGGCGGCGCCGCCGCCGAAGCCGGTGAAGCCCAGTTTCGTGATCTTCTTCCGCTTGATGTCGTAGACGGCCAGTTGCTCGCCCTGGAACAGGTAGACGCGCTCGCCGAGCGCCCCGCCGCCGATGGTGAGGCTGTCGGCGTTCTCGACCACGTCCCGCCACCTGCCCTTGGCCAGGTCGTAGACGCCCATCGTGTTGGCGCCGGTGGAGGTGGTGAACCGGACCAGCAGGTGGCCGCCCACGATGTCGAGGTCGTAGGCGTAGCCGCTGCCCGCGATCGGCGGGGTGATCACCTTGATGAGGGTGCCGTCGGGCCTGAGCACCGCCACCTTCATGCTCGCCGCGCCCATGCCGGCGTAGATCGTGCCGTTCCTGGCGATGGCCAGGTCACGGATGAACTGCTCACCGGGGACGGGGCTGCCCAGGTCGGCGAACTGCCCGGTCCTCGTGTCGTAGCGGAAGAGCCGGCCGTTCGGCGAGGTGCCGCCGTAGACGGCCGAGCCGTCGGGGCTGGCGGCGACCGTCCACACGAACGTCTCGCCCGGGACGGCGATGCCCAGCTCGCTCACCTGGTCGGCGACCGGGTCGTAGCGGTACAGCCGTCCGAGTGCCCCGGCGGTGGCGTTGTAGCCGCCCACGTAGACCGAGTGGTCGGGGGCCACGGTGACGGCCCAGGAGCCGAGCGCCAGCGGCAGCGGGCGTTCGGCGATCAGGCTCGCGTCGGCCGCCTTCCTGACGCTGAGCATGGCGGGGCCGGAGGCGCTGGAGGTGACCGCGTAGACGCGGTCGCCGTCGCGGGCGGTGCCCGCGGTGGTCGCGCCGGTGAGTGGCAGGGTGCCCAGGTTCTGGAAGCCGCAGCCTGTCGGCGGGGCGGCGGACTTGGTTTCGGCCTGGACCGGAGATGTCAGGGACAGGGCGATGGCTAACGCCACGGCGAGAATGCGCATTCGTTCCTCCGACGGAGATATAACGGTCTTGACCGTAATTTCTCGCGAGGTCCCTGGCAAGGTGTCGCGGCGGTCGGTGTCAGGCGCTCTCGCCCGCCGTGGCGGATCCGGCCGCGCGGGCCGCCTCGAACAGCAGCGGCTCCCGGCCGGCGCGGCAGACGAGCTGCAGCCCGACCGGCAGGCCGTCCACCGTCCCGGCGGGCACGGTCAGGGCGGGCAGGCGCAGGATGTTCCACGGGCTGGTGAGCGACAGCAGGGCGTCGCGCACGGTGACAGGGCGGCCGTCGATCCCGGTCTCGCGCAGGTCGAGCGGCGGGGCGGTGATCGCCGTGGTCGGCAGCGCCAGCACGTCGTGGCGGTCGAACAGCGCGTCCAGGGTCTCGGCCAGCCCGGCCAGGTTGTCCATGGCGCGGACGTAGCGCCAGCCGGGCATCTCCGCCGCGGCGCGCAGGCGCGTGAGCACCTCCGGGTCGAACAGCTCGGGCTCCTGGGCCAGCCGGTCGGCGTGCACGGCCGCCGCCTCGCTGCTGTGGATGGCGGCGTACATCTCGCGCAGCTCGTCGCCCGTCCCCGGCGGCACGGTCAGCTCCTCCAGCTCTTCCAGTGGACCGGCCGCCCGCGTCGTCCGCCCGGCCGCCGCCCGTACCGCCCGCTCCACGCGGGGGTCCACGGGGAAGATCCCGGACGGGTCGAGCCAGGCCACGCGCGCGGGGCCGGTGTCCTCCTCCTGGCCGCCGGGCGTGGCCAGCAGGCGGTAGGCGAGCAGGCAGTCCTCCGGGTGCCCGGCCAGGACGCCGACGTGGTCGAGCGTCGCGGACAGCGGGAAGACGCCGGTCGAGGGGATCATGCCGTACGCGGGCTTGAAGCCGGCCACCCCGCACAGCGCGGCCGGGATGCGGACCGAGCCGCCGGTGTCGGTGCCGAGCGCGAGCGGCACCAGCCCCGCCGCGACCGCGGCCCCGCTGCCGCTGCTGGAGCCGCCGGTCATGCGGGTGCGGTCCCACGGGTTGCGCGCGGGGCCGCCGGCCGAGCGGTCGCCCGTGGCGCCGTAGGCGAACTGGTGGGTCCTGGTCGTGCCGACGATGACGGCCCCGGCCTGGCGCAGCCGCCGTACGCACTCGGCGTCGGCCTCCGGGACGTGGCCGGCGAAGTGCGCCGACCCCATCGTGATCGGCAGCCCGGCGACCATGATGAGGTCCTTCACCGCGACCGGCACCCCGTGCAGCGGCCCGCGGTCGCCGCCGCCGGACAGCTCCTCGTCGGCCCGCCGCGCCGCCGCCGTCGCGCCCTCGGCGTCCACGGTGACGAACGCGCGCAGCTCCGCGTCGGTGTCGGCGATCGCGGCGAGCGCCCGCTCGGTCAGCTCGGCCGACGTGGTCCGCCCGTGGCGGAGGTCCTGGGCGAGGGCGGCGACGGTACGGCCGGTGAAGGGGCCGGGAGCAGGGGGCATGGGGGCCTTTCCGATGGGTTCGTACGGCTGGGTTCGTACGGCTGGGTTCGTACGGCTGGGTTCGTACGGCTGGGTTCGTACGGCTGGGTTCGTACGGCTGGGTTCGTACGGCTGGGTTCGTACAGCGTTCAATTTCGTCCAGTTTCGTGCCATGGGGCGCGGCCGGCGACTCGCGGCCTAGCGTGAGAGGCAGCTAAGTCGGCAACTTCGGAAATATCCGGAGACGGGGGTCTCATGTTTGCCCGGCTCAACCTTCGCTCACTCACGCCGTACCGGCTGCTGGTCGCCGTCCTGGCCGGAGCCGTCCTGCTCACCGCCGGCGCTCCGGCCGCGTCGGGGACGCCGCCCGGCCGCAAGCTCTACGTCACCAACGGCGACACCAACGACATCTCGATCTTCGACCTGGACGCCGACGGGCGGCCGGTCCCCGGGCCGGCGCTCTTCGCCACCGGACGGCAGGCGCGGGGCATCGTGTTCACACCCGACGGGCGCACCGCGTACGTCGTCGCCGGGGCGGAGAACAAGGTCTACCAATACCGTGTCCGCCCCGACGGGACGCTCACCTCGCTCGCGCCGCCCGTCCCCACCGGCGCCGGGGCGTTCGGGATCGCCGTCGCGCCCTCCGGCCGGACCGTCTACGTCACCGCCGTCGAGGCCGGCACCGTGACCTCGTTCTCCGTCGGCGACGACGGGAAGCTGGGCGTGGGCAAGGACGTCCCCACGGGCAAGGACAGCCCGCGAGGGGTCACCCTGACGCCTGACGGCCGCTTCCTGTACGTCAGCCACGGCAGGCCGGCCGTCACCCCGGACACCGGCCCGCCCGGATTCGTCGTCGTCTTCGCCGTCGACGCCAAGGGCGAGCCGGTCGGGCCCGGCCGGCCGTTCCCGGTCGAGCGCGGCGGCCTCGGCCTGTCCGTCACCCCTGACGGGCGGTTCCTGTACGTCGCGTGCGAGGTGCTGACCTCGGTGTCCCCGCGCCAGTTGTTCGGCTTCCGGATCGACGCGGACGGCGGCCTCACCACCCAGGTGCCCGGCTCGCCGTTCCGCGCCCCGGACGTGCCCGTCGGGACCGCGGTGACGCGGGACGGGCAGCGTCTCTACGTCACCAGCGGCGGGCTGAACAACACTCCCGAACTCGCCACCAAGGTGTGGGGCTTCTCCATCGACCGGTACGGGTCACTGGCGCCGCTGCCCGGGTCGCCGTACACCGCCGGGCCCGGTCCCACCGGGATCGCCCTGTCGCCGGACGGCCGTCGCGCCTACGTCAGCACGCTGGGCCGCATCGACCGTCCGGGCTCCGAACTGGTCCCCTTCGCCATCGGCGGGGACGGCCGGTTGATCCCGCTCGGCGGCCCCGTCCTCACCGGCGGCGTCCGCTCCCTCTTCCAGTCGGTGGCGCTCCCGCCCCGATGAACGATCCTCCCGCGAGACCCGCGTTCGACCGAGCGAAAGGAGAACACGACATGAGGAAGCTCGTGACGAAGGCGGCGGCCGTCCTGGTGGCCGCGCTGATGGCCGCGCTGATGGCCGCGCTGGTGGCCGCCGGGATGATCACCGCCGGCCACAGCTGGTCGGGGGTGGCTCCGCCCGGTGGCGGCGAGGCCGGCGTCGTCGCCGGGCACATGTGGGACGACTGACGGTCGTCCCTGTCACGGCGGTCACCGCCCGCGACCGCCGTGACGCGTCTTCGCCGAGGGCATCACAGTTGTCAGGAAACAGAGTGATGCACACCCCTCTCTGGCTTGTTGCAAGGTAAGCCTTACCTTATTTAGCATGGCCGGAGAGGGAGGCGATGCCTCGGTGGAGACACTGCTGAGCACACTGGACAGCACCTACGACATCGTGGGAATAGGGTTCGGCCCGTCGAATCTCGCATTGGCGATCGCACTGGAGGAGCACAACGCGCAGGTCCCGGCACCTGAACAGCTCCGCGTGGGATTCCTGGAGAAGCAGTCCGGTTTCGGGTGGCACCGCGGGATGCTGCTCGAGGACGCGACCATGCAGGTCTCGTTCCTGAAGGACCTGGTCACCATGCGCGACCCGGCCAGCGACTTCAGTTTCCTGTGCTTCCTGAAGCAGAGCGGCAGGCTGGAGGACTTTCTCAACCACAAGACGTTCTTCCCGTTGCGGATCGAGTTCCACGCCTACTTCGAGTGGGCCGCCGAGCGGGTGCGTGACCTGGTCGAATACTCCTCGGAGGTCGTCTCCGTCGAGCCGGTGACCGGGAAGGACGGAGAGGTCCACGCCTTCGACGTGATCAGCAGGGACCCGCGCGACCCCGAGCGGACGATCGTCCGCAGGGCCCGCAACATCGCCGTCGCCACCGGGCTGGAGCCGCACCTGCCACCCGGGACGGTGGTCTCCGACAGGGTGTGGCACAACAGCGAGCTGTTACCGCGCGTGGCCGCGATGAAGGAGGAAGGGATCCGCGTACGCAGGGCCGTGGTCCTCGGGGCCGGGCAGAGCGCGGCCGAGACGACCGACTACCTGCACCGGACCTTCACCGACGCGGAGGTCTGCGCCGTTTTCGCCAAGTACGGCTTCACCCCCGCCGACGACAGCCCCTTCGCCAACCAGATCTTCGACCCGGAGGCCGTGGACACGTTCTTCGGCGCCCCGTCCTCGATCAAGCAGGAACTGCTGGAGTACCACCGGGGCACCAACTACTCGGTCGTGGACATGGACCTCATCGAGTCCCTGTACAGGACCATGTACCGGGAGAAGGTCCAGGGCGCCGAGCGGCTGCGCCTCCTGCGGGCCTCGCGCATCCGGGAGGTGCGCGAGCAGGACGACAAGCTGGACGTCGAGGTCGAGTACCTGCCGACCGGCGGGCGCGAGGTGCTGGAGGCGGACCTGCTCGTCCACGCCACGGGCTACCGGCCCCAGGACATCGGCGCGGTGCTCGGCCGGACGGCCAAGCTCTGCCTGCGCGACGAGGAGGACGGGGTCAGGATCGGCCGCGACTACCGCGTCGAGACGCAGTCGCACGTGTCGGCGGGCATCTACCTCCAGGGCGCGGGCGAGCACACCCACGGACTCACCTCCACGCTCCTGTCCACCATCGCGATCCGGGCCGGTGAGATCCGCGAGTCCCTGCTCGCGCACCGCGCGCCGAAGGTGGGAGCGGCGAGATAGTGGTTCTGTCCGATCGCCGGCCGATCGCGCGAGCGGAACGGCCGGCGGGCATCGTCGCGGGCAACGCCGGCCGCGGTGCCTGGTTGCTCGCGTGCGTGGCGGCACTGGCCGTGACGTGCGTCCTGAGCATCGTCATCGGAACGAGGAACATCCCGCTCGGCACCGTGTGGGACGCCTTCCTGCACTTCGCCAACACCGACGACCACGCGATCGTGCGCGAGCTGCGGGTGCCGCGGACCGCGCTCGGCCTGCTGGCCGGGGCGGCGCTGGGGCTGTCGGGGGCGGTCATCCAGGCCGTGACCCGCAATCCGCTGGCCGACACGCAGATCCTCGGGATGAACGCCGGCGCGGCGCTGTTCGTGGTGTTCGCGATCGGCGTGCTGGGGCTGACCAGCATCTGGTCGTACATGTGGTTCGCGTTCGCCGGGGTGGCCTTCGCCACGGTCCTGGTGTACGCGCTCGGCTCGGCGGGGCGCGGCGGCGCGACCCCGCTGCGGCTCACGCTCGCCGGGGTGGCGCTCGGCGCGGTCATGGACGGCGCCTCGGCGGGCGTGCGGCTGCTGAAGCCGAGGGCCTTCGACTACCTGCGCTTCTGGGACGTCGGCACGCTCGGCGGGCGGCCGCTGTCCATCGCCGGGGCGGTCGCCCCGTTCATCGGGGTCGGGCTCGTCCTGGCCTTCGCCGCCGCCCGCTCGCTCAACGCGCTCGCGCTGGGCGACGACCTGGCGCGCTCGCTGGGCGCCGGGATCACGCGGGCGCGCGTGCTGTCGGTGGTCTCGGTGATGCTCCTCACCGGGGCCGCGACGGCGGCGGTGGGGCCGATCGGGTTCGTCGGGCTGATGGTGCCGCACGCGGTGCGCTGGATCGTCGGGCCCGACCAGCGGTGGATCTTCGCGTTCACGGTGATCTGCGCACCGATCCTGCTGCTCGGCGCCGACATCGTCGGCCGGGTGCTGATCCGGCCGGCCGAACTGCAGGCGGGCATCGTCACCGCGTTCATGGGCGCGCCGGTGCTGATCTGGCTGATCCGCCGCCGGTCGGTGAAGGCCCTGTGAGCGGGCGGGCGAAGAGCCTCCTGCGCGGGCCCGCCGGCGGCAGGCTGGGCTTCGGGCGGCGGGTCGTGGTCGTGCGCTTCCCCTACCCGCTGTCGCTGCGGTTCGGCGTGCGCACGCTGACGATCTGCGGCGTGCTCGGCCTGGCGGCCCTGGCGGTCGCCGTGCTCGGGCTGGGCACCGGCGAGTTCGAGGTGCCGCCCGCGGACGTGATCCAGGCGCTGGCCGGGCAGGGGTCCGGCGCGACGCGCCTGGTCGTCATGGAGTGGCGGCTGCCGCGCGTGCTGATGGCCCTGCTCATCGGCGGGGCGCTCGGGCTGAGCGGCGCCATCTTCCAGTCGCTGCTGCGCAACCCGCTCGGCAGCCCCGACGTGATCGGCTTCAACATGGGCGCCTACACCGGCGTCCTGGTGACGATGCTGCTGGTGGGCCGCGGATACTACGAGACCGCCGCCGGCGCCCTGATCGGCGGGCTCCTCGCGGCCGCGGTGGTCTACCTGCTGGCCTACAAGCAGGGTGTGCACGGGTTCCGGCTGATCATCGTGGGGATCGCGATCAGCGCCGTCCTCGGCTCGGTGAACCAGTGGTTCATCATCAAGGTCAAGCTGCAACTGGCCGTCGCCGCGGCGATCTGGGGACAGGGCAGCCTGAACACCGTGAAATGGGAGCAGGTCCCGCCCGTCGCCGTGGCGGTCGCGCTGCTCACCGGATGCCTGCTGGCGCTCGGGCCGCGCCTGTCGCTGCTGGCGATGGGCGAGGAGTCCGCGGCCGCGCTGGGCGTGATCACCGAACGCTCCCGGCTGCTCTACCTCCTCATCGGCGTCGCGCTGACCGCCGTCGCCACCGCCGCCGCCGGCCCGGTCTCGTTCGTCGCGCTCGCCGCGCCGCAACTGGCCCGGCTGCTCACCCGTACGGCGGGCGTCGCCCTCGCGCCGTCGGCCGCCATGGGCGCGCTGCTGATGATGACCAGCGACTGGCTCGGCCAGCGCGCCTTCGCCCCCACCCAGCTCCCCGTGGGCGTGGTGACGGTGTCGCTCGGCGGCCTGTACTTCGTCTGGCTGCTGTCCCGGCCGCTGAGGAGGGCGGGGCCATGAGGGCTGCCTGATCACCGACGACCCCCAAGACGCACACCCGCCCGTAAACCCTCGCGCAGTCAGGAGACACCATGTCCAACAACCCGTTCGACGACGAGAACGGCACCTTCTACGTGCTGGTGAACGAGGAGGAGCAGCACTCCCTGTGGCCCACCTTCAAGGAGGTGCCGCAGGGCTGGCGCGTCGTCTTCGGCGACGGAGGCCAGAGCAAGCGCCAGGAGTGCGTGGACTACGTCGAGGAGCACTGGACCGACCTGCGGCCGAAGAGCCTGCGCGAGAGCATGGCCGCCGACCAGTGACCGAGCCCATGACCGGGCCCCTGACCGGCCGTCCGGCGGACAGCCGGCCCTTGACCGGCCGCCGCGTCCTGTGGCGCACGGTGACGCGGAACCGGCGGCGGCTGAGCGTGGGGACCGGCCTGATCAGCCTGCACCAGGTGTGCGAGTCGCTGGTGCCGATCCTCATCGGAGTGATCGTCGACCAGGCCATCGGCCCCGGCGACGGCGGCGCCCTGCTCCTGTGGGTGGCCGCCCTCGCCGCGCTGTTCACCGCGCTGACCATGGCCTACCGCTTCGGCGCCCGCCAGCTCATGCTGGCCATCGCCGACGAGGCGCACATGCTGCGGGTCGAGGTCGCCTCGAAGATCATGCATCCGCGCGGGATCAAGGCCGACCGGCGGGCGGGCGACCTGCTCACCGTCGCCACGACCGACACCGACAACACCTCCTACCTGCTGGACTACGTGCCGCGCATCGCCGGCGCCCTGACCGCGACCACGGTGAGCGCCGTCGCGCTGCTGGTGATCGACTGGCGGCTGGGGCTGGCCGTGCTGATCGGCACGCCCGTGGTCCTGCTCGCGCTGCAGGCCGCCACGCCGCTGATCACCAAGCGGGTGACCGAGCAGCAGGACCTCGCCGGGGAGGCCACGTCGCTGGCCGCCGACCTGGTCAGCGGCGTGCGCCCGCTGCGCGGCATCGGCGCCGAGGACGCGGCCGCCCGCCGCTACGACGAGGTCAGCAGGCGCTCCCTGCGCGCCGCCCTCCGCGCGGCCCGCACCCAGGGCGGCTACCTGTCGGCCTCCACGGCCGGCGGCGCGCTGCTGGCCTGCGGCATCGCCATCCTGGCCGGGTGGTTCGCGCTCAACGGCCACATCAGCGTCGGCGAGCTGATCACCGTCATCGGCCTGGCGCAGTTCCTGATGGAGCCCATGGGGCTGCTGGCCGTCGTCCCCTCCTGGGTGGCCGAGGCCAGGGCGTCCGCCGACCGGGTGGCCACGGTCCTGGACGCGCGGGAGGTGCTGCCCGAGGGCACCGAGACACTAACTGAGACGCTCGCCGAGGCCGCGCCCGAGCTGGAGCTGCGGACGCTCACGTACGGGACGCTCGACGGCGTCTGCCTGCGCGTGCCGCCCGGCGAGTTCGTCGGGGTGGTGGCGCACCGGTCCGCCGACGGGGAGGCGCTGGTCAAGATCCTGTCCGGGCGGGTGGCGCCGGAGGAGTACGAAGGCGGCGTCCTGGTCGGCGGCCGGCACCTGGCCCGCCTGGAACCGGCCGACGCCCGCCGGACGATGCTGGTGGAGCCGCACCTCACCGACCTGTTCACCGGGACGATCGAGGACAACGTCACCGCCGGCGGCCCGCTGGACGACGGCGCGCTCGCGGCCTCGGCCGCCGACCAGGTCGTCTCCGCCCATCCCGACGGCCTCACGCACGTCGTCGCCGAGCGCGGCGCCAGCCTCTCCGGCGGGCAGCGGCAGCGCCTGGCGCTGGCCCGCGCGCTCATGGCGCGGCCGGCGATCCTCGTGATGCACGACCCCACCACCGCCGTGGACGCGGTGACCGAGCACGAGATCGCCCGGGGGCTGCGCGCGCTGCGCCACCCCGAGGCGGGGCTGCTCACCACCGTGGTGGTGACGAGCAGTCCCGCTCTGCTCGCCATGACGGACCGCGTCGTGGTCCTCGCCGACGGCCGGGTGGCCGCCGAGGGGACCCACGCCGAGCTGGCCGTCTCCGACGACGACTACAACCGGGCGGTGCTGCGATGACCGACAACGAGAGGCTGCCCGTCGCCGGCGCGCGCAGGAGCTGGGGGTGGCTGCGCGGCGAGCTGCGCGAGCGGTGGGGCAGCGCCACGCTCTCCCTGCTGGTCGGCGTCGTGGGCGCGGTCGCGTCCGTGGTGCCCGCGTACGCCCTGGGCACGCTCGTCGACCGGGTCAGGGAGCACGCCCCGGTCTCGGCGATCGTCGCCATCGCGGTCGTGATCGTGGTGGCCGCCGTGGTCGGCGGCATCGCCACCGGCGCGGCCACATACCTGATCGGCCGGGTGTGCGGCTACATGCTGGCCGACCTGCGCGAACGTACGGTGGCCAGGGCGCTCACCCTGCCCGTCACCACCCTGGAGCGCGTCGGCAAGGGCGACCTGCTGTCCCGGGTGAGCACCGACGTCGCCTCGATCGCCAAGGCCGCCACCAGCGTTGTTCCCACGATGATCTCCGCGTTCCTGCTGGGCGTGCTGAGCATCGTGGCGATGGCCGGGCTCGACTGGCGGCTCGGCCTGGCCGGCGCGGTCGCGATCCCGCTCTACGTCATGGCGCTGCGGTGGTACCTGCCGCGCGCCGCCCCCCGCTACGCCGAGGAGCGCCGCGCCATCGCCGACTCCTCCCAGCTCCTGGTGGAGAACATGCAGGGCGTACGCACCGTGCACGCCTACCGGCTGGAGCGGCGGCGCCTGGACGACATCCAGCAGGCCTCGCGGCAGGTGCACCACATCTCGGTGTCGGTGTTCACGCTGTTCACCCGGTTCGTCGGCCGGGTCAACCGGGCGGAGTTCTTCGGCCTGGCCGCGATCCTCATCGTCGGTTTCCTCCTGGTCCGGGCGGGGGCCGTCACCGTCGGGCAGAGCGCGGCGGCGGCGGTGCTCTTCCACCGGCTGTTCAACCCCATCGGCATGCTGCTGTTCACCTTCGACGAGGTGCAGGCGGCGGGGGCGAGCCTGGCCAGGCTGGTCGGGGTGATCGACCTCGCGCCGCCCGAGGCGCGGGGTTCCAGCGAGGAGGAGCCGGAGGGCTCCGGCCTGGAGCTGTCCGACGTGCGCTTCAGCTACGACGGCGCGCCCGAGGTGCTGCACGGCGTCTCCATCAGCCTGGCCGCCGGGACCCGGGTCGCGCTGGTGGGCTCGACGGGCGCGGGCAAGTCCACGCTGGCGGCCATCGCCGCCGGGATCCTGCGGCCCGGCGGCGGAGCCGTACGCGTCGGCGGGGCGGCGCTGTCGCCCGACAGCCTGCGCGAGCACGTGGCGATCATCACGCAGGAGGTCCACGTCTTCGCCGGCCCGCTGATCGAGGACCTGCGCCTGGCGCGGCCCGGCGCCTCGACGGCCGAGGTCGAGTCGGCCCTGGCGGCGGTCGGCGCGCTGGACTGGGCGAGCGCCCTGCCCGAGGGCCTGGACACGGTCGTCGGCGAGGGCGGCCACGAGCTGACCACGGCCCAGGCCCAGCAGCTCGCCCTCGCCCGCCTGATGCTCGTCGACCCCCCGATCGCCATCCTCGACGAGGCCACGGCCGAGGCGGGCAGCCTGGGCGCCCGCACGCTGGAGGAGTCCGCCGCCGCCGCGACCAAGGGCCGGACCACGCTGGTCGTCGCCCACCGGCTGACCCAGGCCGCCGCCGCGGACCGGGTGGTCGTCATGGAACACGGCCGGATCGTCGAAGAGGGCCGGCATCAGGACCTGGTCGCCGCCGGCGGGCGCGACG
>NZ_JAHKRL010000528.1 GCF_019396405.1 Nonomuraea rhizosphaerae
GGCCGTCGGGGGTCGGCTCGATGCCGCCGGCGGCGATCCGGTCCAGCGCGGCCAGCCCGGCGACGTCCACGGTGCCGAAGACGGTGTAGTTCGGCAGCAGCCCCGAATCGCCGTACACCAGGAAGAACTGGCTGCCGTTCGTGTCCGGCCCGGCGTTCGCCATGGCCAGCACACCGCGCGCGTACGTCTTGCGCGCCCCGGTCGTGTCCCCCGGCCACGGCGGCAGGTCCGTGGGCAGTTCGTCCTTGTACCGATATCCCGGCCCGCCCTCGCCGGTGAAGCTGGGGTCGCCGCACTGCAGCACCTTCAACCGGTCGTAGGCGGTCAGCCGGTGGCAGGAGGTCACGTCGTAGAACCGGTGCCGGATCAGGTGCGCGAAGCTCTGCACGGTGCACGGCGCCTTGGCCGCGTCGAGGGTGAGCCCGATGTCGCCGTGGTTCGTCCTCAGGACGGCGGAGACGGGCCGGGTGGGGGTGCGGCGCGGGTCCGGCGGCAGCGGCACCTTGCGCACGGCCGGGTCGTCGGGCGTCTCGGTGTACTGGCACGGGCCCTTGGTGACCTTCGGCGGCCGGTCCTCGCCGGCGGACGCCGGTGGCGCGAGAACGACCAGGCAGCTCGCCGCCACCGCCAGTGGTAACCCTGCTCTACGGATCATGAATCCCTCCTTCGCCGAACGGTCTAGTCGATCTCGACCGCGCCGTCAACCATCAGTGAACGCGACCTGTTCGGACGCGCATCACGGTTGCATGTGGACACAGCGTCCGTTTACAGTGAAGCGGACAGTGTGTCCACATACTTGGAGGAGCGGAAACATGCTGCTGCACCTGGACGCCAGCGCGCGGCGCGCGTCGTTCTCGCGGAAGTTGTCGAGCGTGTACGCCCGGACATGGCGAACCGCCCACCCGCAGGCCGCCTACGTCTACCGCGACCTGGCCGCCCAGCCCCCGCCCCACATCGGCGAGGCGTGGACGGAGCTGTGCGACCACATCCTGAAGCACGAGATAACCGATATTTCGCGTTATGAGGAGGCGGTGCGCACCCCCGCCCGGCGCGAGGCGTGGTCCGTCGTGAAGCCGCTGCTCGACGAGGTGGTGGCGGCCGAGGTGATCCTGATCGGCACCCCGATGTACAACTACTCGATCCCGTCCGCGCTCAAGGCCTGGCTCGACCAGATCACCTTCCCCAAGATGTCGCTGGAGGGCCGCTCGTTCGTGGTGACCAGCGCCCGCGGCGGCGCGTACGGGCCCGGCACGCCCCGCGAGCCGTACGACCACCAGGAGCGTTACCTGCGCGACTTCTTCCGGGGCCACTTCCGGGTCGAGGACGTGCGGTTCATCCACGCCGAGCTGGTCAACGCCCGCCTCGACCCCTCGCTGGCGCACCTGCGCGAGCGGCACGAGGAGTCCCTGGCGGCGGCGATCGAGGAGGCGGCCCGGTGAGCTGGCTGACGCTGCTGCTGGCGGGGCTGATCGAGGTGGCGTGGTCGCAGAGCATCAAGCCGACGCACAACTTCACCAGGCCGCTGCCCACCCTGGTCTGCCTGCTCCTGATGGCCGCCGCCGTCTGGCTGCTGTCGCGGGCCATGAACACGCTGCCGGTCGGCACCGCGTACGCGGTGTTCACCGGCATCGGGGCCGTGGGCGCGATCACCCTGGGCATCGCGCTGAACGACGACCCCGTCTCCGTGGGCCGGATGGCGGCGCTGGCGCTGATCGTCGGCGGGATCGTCCTGGCCCGCGTCACCGCCTGAGCGCGAACGTCACCTGCCGCGCATCACCGCCGGCTCGTGGCGGCGCAGCATGCGGGCCACCAGGAAGGAGCAGACGACGGCGAGCAGGGCCAGGACGCCCATGTCCAGGATCCAGGTGCCGAAGTCCTGCTTCCACAGGGGGTCCGGCGGGTCGGAGATGTGCGGGATGAGCTGGCCCACGTCGAGCGTGCCGGCCAGCGCGGCCAGCGCCCATCGGGCCGGCACGAGCCAGGACAGCTGCTCCATCACCGGCTTGCCGTCCAGGTGCACCAGCGCCCCGCAGAAGACGAGCTGGACCAGGGTGACGAGGACGAGCAGCGGCATGGTCGTCTCGCTGGTCCTGGCCAGCGCGGAGATGAGCAGGCCCACGGTCATGGCGGTGAACGACAGCAGCGCCACGGCGAGCGACAGCTCGGTCATCGGCGCCGTGAACACCCCCTTGTCGTACGTCTTGACGTTGAACATCGCCACCCAGGTCAGCACCACGCCCTGCGCCACGGTGATCAACCCGAGCACGAGCAGCTTGGAGCACAGATAGGCCGACCTGGACAGGCCGACCGCCCGTTCTCGCTGGTAGATGGCGCGTTCCTTGACCAGCTCGCGCACCGCGTTAGCGGCGCCGGTCAGGCAGCCGCCGATGCACAGGATCAGCAGCAGGTTCGCGGCGTTTCCGTTGCTGTTCGGCGGGCCCATCAGGTTGCCGGTCGGCACGACCCGGGCCAGCAGGCCCATCATGACCGGCAGGATGACGGTGATGCCGAGGAACAGCCGGTCGGAGGCGATGCCGCGGCAGTAGCGGCGCACCAGCGTGCTGAGCTGCTCCGGCCAGCTCTGCTGCTTCGGCGGCAGCTCCCGCTGCACGGCCTGCCGCATCGCGAGCGGCTGGATCAGGTCGGCCGCGATGTACTTCTGGTACGCCGGTGAGCGCGCGTACTCGCCGGCCCAGTCCCTGGACGGGTCGTCGAAGGCCAGGAACACGTCCGCCCAGTCGGTGAAGCCGAGGAACGGCAGCGCCTCGTCCGGCGGGCCGAAGTAGGCGATCTTCCCGCCCGGCGCCATCACCAGGAGCCGGTCGCAGATGCCGAGGTTGGCGACGCTGTGCGTGACGACGGCGACGGTGCGGCCGTCGTCGGCCAGGCCGCGCAGCATCTGCATCACCGACTTGTCCAGCCCCGGGTCCAGGCCGGAGGTCGGCTCGTCGAGGAACAGCAGCGACGGCTTGGTCAGCAGCTCCAGGGCGACGCTGACGCGCTTGCGCTGGCCGCCGGACAGCGAGGAGATGCGGTTGTCCTTGCGGTGGTCCAGCCCGAGCTGGTCGAGGACCTCGTCCACGCGCGCCTTGCGCTCGTTCTGCCTGGTGTCGTCGGGGAAGCGCAGCTCCGCGGCGTACAGGAGGGCGCGGCGCACGGTGAGCTGGCTGTGCAGGATGTCGTCCTGCGGCACCAGGCCGATCCTGGAGCGCAGCTCGGCGTAGTCGCGGTAGAGGTCTCGCCCGTCGTAGGTGACGACGCCCTGGTCGGCGGGGCGCAGCCCGGTGAGCGCGCGCAGCAGGGTGGACTTGCCCGAGCCGCTGGGGCCGATGACCGCCAGCAGGCACTTCTCGCCCACCGGGAACGTCACGTGGTCCAGCAGCACCTTGCCGTCGCCCACGGTGACGGTGAGGTCGTGCGCCTGGAGGCAGACCTCGCCCGTGTCGGCGTACTCCATGAGCGTGTCGCCGACGAGCTGGAACGTCGAGGGGCCGATGCCGATCAGGTCGTTCGGGGTGATGCGCTCGCGCTGCACGCGGCGGCCGTTGACGTAGGTGCCCATGCGGCTGCCCACGTCGACGATCTCGTGGACGCCGCCGGCGATGCGCAGCTCAGCGTGCCGCCGGGACACCATCAGGTCGGTGACGACCATGTCGTTCTCGGGCGCCCGGCCGATGCGCACGACCTGCGTGTCGGCCAGGGTCCTGACGGCGGCCGGCTGACGCCACTGCCCGGTGCGCTGGAACCGCAGCGTGGGCGTCGGCCCCTGGGACGAGGGCGCGGGCGGAGGCGGGTAGGCGGCCGGGGGCACGGATGGGGGCGGCGCCTGGTAGGCGGCCTGCGGCGCGGTCCGCGGCGGAGCTTGCGGCGGGACCTGGGGCGGGACCGCCGGGCGGGGCGTATGGGGCGGCCCCTGAGGAGGGGGCGCCTGACGCGGGATCCGCAGCGGCGCGACCGGGCCCTGCGGCGGCGGGACCTGCGACGGGATCTGTGACGGGATCTGTGATGGTGGCGGCATCGGCGTCTGGGACGGGGTCCGCGACGGTGGCGGCACCGGGGTCTGGGACGGCGCCGATGCCTGCGGCGGGATCGTGGCCGACGCCTTGGGCGGGGGCGCGTGGAAGCTGATGAGCCCGCCCCCCTGCGGGTCGCCGAGATTGACCCTGCTCCCCGGCCCGACGACGATCCGCTGGACGCGGCGGCCGCCCTCGAACGTGCCGTTGCGGCTGCCCGCGTCCTCCAGGTTCCACCGGCCGTCCTCGAACCAGATCACCGCGTGCGTACGCGAGACCCGATCGGCGGTGACGACGACGTCCGACCTCGGGTCGCGGCCCAGCCGGTAGGGACGGCCGGGATCGAGGGTCACGGTCACGCCATGGCCTTCGACGACTAACTGCGTCACGAGACCGCCTTTCTCATGGAGGACGGGGTGCCCCGTCGTCGAGCCCCGAACAGTTGACCGTAGACACGGTCTCCCATGGAAGGCACCGTTTCACGAATTTCGACAATGTTCGCACAGTGGGCCTTCACGTAAGAGGCGGCATCACTCCTCCAGCCTGGCCAGGAGCTTGGCGAGCAGCGCGGAGAGGTGCTCGCGCTCGGTGTCGGCCAGCCCGGCGGTCAGGCGTTCCAGGCCGGCGACGTGATCGGCCAGCGCCCGTTCCAGCAGCGCCTTGCCGCCGCCGGTGAGCCGGACCCGCACGCCCCGGCCGTCGCTCGGGTCGGGGGCGCGGCACAGCAGGCCCGCGGCCTCCAGGCGGTCCACCCGGTTCGTCGTCGCGCCCGGGGACAGCAGCAGGGACGCGGCCAGCTCCCCCGGTGACAGGTCCTCGCCGCCCCGGTAGAGGGTGGCCAGCACGTCGAACTCGCCGCGGTTGAGCCCGTGCGGGCGCAGGGTGGCGGCGATCATCGCGTTCACCCGCGCGTCCGCCCGGGACAGGCGGCCGAACAGGGCCATCGGCGCGGCGTCGACGTCCGGCCGGCGAGCCGCCCACTGCCGCACCATCAGCTCCACGGGATCAGAGTCAGGCATGCAGGTATTTTGACATCAAAACAGATTCGTGCAACTGTTTCCACGTCGAAATACTTTCCCTGAGGAGATGCGATGTCCCCTCGTAACGTCCGAATCGTCCACGACTTCTACGACGCGCTCACCCGCGGCGACCTGGAGGCGGCCGGTCGCGCCCTGGCGCCCGACTCGGTGCTGCACGTCCCCGGCCGCAGCGCCAACACCGGCGACTACATGGGCCGGGACGCCGTCATCGGCTTCGTCGCCGACGCCGCCGCCCTGACCAAGGGGACGCTGAAGCTGACCGTGCACCGGGTGCTGGCCGACGACGAGCAGGCCGTCGCCCTGGCCACCTACACCGCCATCCGCCCCGGCCACCCCGTCCCGCTGGAGAACAACCTCGCGCACGTGATCACCCTGCGCGACGGGCTCATCGCCGAGTCGTGGCTGCACAGCCGCGACCAGTACGAGGTGGACGCCTTCTGGGGTGAGCGGCCATGACCACGCTGACCAGCGTCCGGACCGTCAGCGCCGATCCCGCCCTGGCCGCCCGGATCTTCCTGGACTGGTCGCAGGACCCGCGCTGGCGCGACCAGGTCCGCCGCATGACCGTCGAGCCGGCCGGCCCCGCCGTGACCGGCCAGCGGATCGTGGAGGAGCTGAGCTTCGCCGGGCTCACGTTCGTCACGCCGACGCGCGTCGAGCACGCCGACGGGGCCGAGGCCCGCTACCGGGGCGGCAGCGGGGTGGTGTCGGTGCGCGGCTCACGCGCGGTCACCACCGTCTCCCCGGGGTCCTCCGGCTCTCCCGATTTGCCTGGCTCCCCCCGCGAGGTGCGGCTCACCGCGACCCTCGACGTCAGTCTGCGCGGCCCCCTCCGTCCGCTGACCGCCCTGCTCGCGCCCTCCTACCGGCGGCTGCAGGAGGCCGACCTCGACCGGCTGGCGGAGCTGATCGTCCTGCTGGACGGGCGTTCCCGGGAGGGCTCCGCGCCCCGGGCGACGGGGTGAGCCGCGCACGGGCCCGTGACCGCGACGACGGGTCCGTGCGCGGCGGTCGTGATCAGTAGTAGCCGGTGATGAGCGCCGAGTTGAACGTGCGCGTCTGCCCGTTGCGGGGGTCGCGCAGCACGATGCGGCCGAACAGCTCGTCGATGTAGCCGTCGAAGTACCCGTCGTCCTCGTTGAGCTGGCTCCAGGTCGCCACCCGGTCGAACTCGGCCGACAGCCCGCCGTCCCACGCGCTGCTCCAGGTGACCGGGACCGAGACCAGGCTGTTGTCGAAGGCCGGGTCCTGGCCGATGATCTTGGCGGAGAACTCCTCGCCGGGGCCGTCGATGATGGCCTGGGCGTCGGCGCGGCTCATGTGCACGTCGATGCCGAGGTGGACGTTGATGTTCCCGTCGTCCAGCCGGTCGAGGCTGAAGCACAGCGCGAAGCCGGTGCCGCTGTTGCACTTGTTGACGGGGTTGGGCTCGGCCGACGCGGGCGCCGTCAGAAGGGCGGCGGCCGCGGTCACGGCCGACAGGACGATCAGCAGCCGGCGGATCGCGGGACGATGGACGGTGGTCATGGGCTGGCTCCTTAGGTGGGGGCGACCCGAGTGTGCTGTTCCGTCTCCCTTTTTTGCGTTCCATCGCGTTCCATCCCGTTCCATCGGCCCGCCCCGCCGGGGCGCGGCCGTCACAGCGCGGCTCAGCGGCGGTACGGCTCGGTGGCAGTACAGCTCAGTGGCGGTACGGCTCAGTGGCGGCCGAAGGAGCGGCGGTAGGCGCCGGGGGTGGTGCGCAGGACGGCGTGGAAGCGCCGCCGCAGGTTCGCGGCCGTGGACAGCCCCACCCTGGCGGCGATCGTCTCGACCGGGAGGTCCGTCTCCTCCAGCAGGGCGCGGGCCGCCGTGACCCGCCGCTGGAGCAGCCACCGGCCGGGGCTGACGCCGAGCTGACCGGCGAACCTGCGGGCGAGCGTACGCGGTGAGACCTGCGCCCGCCCGGCGAGGTCGTCGACGGTGAGGGGCTGGTGCAGCCGTTCGGCGGCCCAGTCGAGGACCGGGGCGAGGGAGTCGGCGAGGCGGTCGGCGCGGTCGGCGCGGTCCGGCTCGGCGTACTGGAGCTGCCCGCCCTCGCGGTGCGGCGGCATGACCATGTGCCGGGCGATCCGCTCGGCGTGCGCGGCGCCGTGGTCGGCGCGGACCAGGTGCAGGCACAGGTCGATGCCGGCGGCGGTGCCCGCGCTGGTCGCCACGTCGCCCAGGTCGACGTACAGGGTGTCGGGCTCGACCTCGACGCGGGGGAAGCGGGCCGCCAGCTCGGCGGCCATCCGCCAGTGGGTGGTGGCCCGGCGGTGGTCGAGCAGCCCCGCCTGCGCCAGCAGGAAGGCCCCCGAGCAGATCGCGACGACCCGCGCCCCGCGTCCGTGCGCCGCCCGTACGGCGTCGATGACGGCCGGCGGGGCGGGCTCGTCGGGCCGCTGCCAGCCGGGGATCACGACCGTGTCGGCGGCGGCGAGCGCGGGCAGGCCGTCGCTCACCGCCATGTCGTAGCCGGCCAGGGTCGGCACCGCGCCGGGACGCTCGGCGCAGACGCCGAAGGTGTACCGGGACGTCAGCCCGGGGCGGCGCACCCCGAACACCTCGGCCGCGCACGCCAGCTCGAACGTGGACTGCGGCGCCAGGACCAGCGCGACCACCCGGTGAACGTTCATGGCAGAAATGTATCTGAAGGCGTCGATCCGGACACTCGTCGGCGGGCGACGCCGGCGGCCAGGATGGGGCCATGACGCATGAACCCGATGACATCCAGGTCCTGCTGGCCGACGAGGTGGAGGCGGTGGAGGTGGTCCCCGGCATCGTCCGGCGGCGGCTGGTCGCCACCGACTGGGCCCGTGGCTGGATGTACGACTTCGCCCCCGGGACCGAGTGGCCCGAGGTGGACGTGCACGACTGCGAGGAGCGCTATTTCGTGATGTCAGGGGAGTTCATCGACCGGGGGCGGCGGCTCGGGCCCGGCAGTTACGTCGTGTTCGCGCCGGGCAGCTCGCACCGGCCCCGCACGGAGACGGGCGCCCGCATGCTGGGCATCAGCATCATCGCGCGATGAGGCCGGTCACGCCCGGCCGTCCCCGGCGGGGCCTTCGCCGTCGGCGGGACGCTCACCGCCGGTGAGGCGTTCGCGGCCGGCCGCCCGCCACTCCGGCGCGAGCACCGACCAGATCTCGACGTCGTGCCGCCTGCCCCGGTGCACGTAGCTCTCCCGCAGCACGCCGTCCCTCGTCATCCCGAGCCGGCGGGCCACCGCGACGCTGGCGCTGTTGGCCGCCGCGACCTGCCACTCCACCCGGTGGACGCCGCGCTCCTCGACGGCCCAGTCGATGATCGCGCGCACGGCCCTGGTGACCAGCCCCTTGCCGGCCGCCGACGGCTCCAGCCAGCAGCCCGCCTCGGCGGTGCCGTGCCCGAGGTTCATCGTGCGGAACAGCACCCCGCCGACCAGCTCGCCGTCCGTCCAGATGCCGTAGATCCGGCCGGTGTCGGTCGCGGCCTTCTCGGCGTACGAGTGGAGGACGGCACGGCTGGAGGCCAGGTCCGTGACGGCGTCGGCCAGCCCGATGTACTGGCCGATGAACTCCCGGCCCCGGTTCATGTGGGTAAGGAACTCCTGCGCGTGCCACGGCTCCAGCGGCCGCAGCTCCGCGCCGTCGTCACCCAGGGATACAGCGAACATCGTCCCCCACAACGGCTCAAAGCGTTCTGCTCACGGGATCTTCTCACGAGTTGACGGCTAACGTTGTTAGCCGTAGCGTAATGGCTAACAACGTTAGC
>NZ_JAHKRL010000529.1 GCF_019396405.1 Nonomuraea rhizosphaerae
GGCCGCCATCGCCGACAACGTGCTGCCGGCCCTGACGGCGGCCATGAGCCTGCTCAAGGCTCAGGCTCCGGCCGAGGCCGACAACTTCCGCAGAACCGTTGTTGTCGCCGTCGAGGCGGCCGCTCGCGCCCATCGGGGTGAGCCCAGTCCCACCGCGGCCGAGATGATCCGCAAGATCGTCGGAGCGCTCGACGCCGCTTGACGGGACGTCGGCCGGAGGGGCGTCGGCTTGTGCAGATGCAGCTTGTCACGGGGTTCTGCGCCGCCCTCCTGCCGGAGGGGCTCGCGTCATGCGAGTCCGTACATCCGCTCCAGGTCGACAAGAACCGTGTCGGGACGGGACGCCGCCTCTTCGACGAGGTCGGGAGTGAAGCCGGTGGCCGAGAACAGCGCGGTCGTCGTCTCCGCGGTGTCGTGGCCCTGCCGCGTGAGCACCTCGCGGATGGCGTCGAGGCGTTCGAGATCCGGCAGGCCGCGGCGGTTCAGCGTCGCCTTGGCCTCGCCTATCAGGCGGATGTGATCGCCTTCGGCGGCGAGTACGTCGATGTCGTGTTTCGCGCGCCCCCGGTCGTCCTGGACGCTGCCGAAGCCGACCTGGCCGAATCCGGTGGGCCGGTCGAGTTCGTCGGGGGCGGAACGGTGGACCCAATCGCGGGCGAGTTCCGCGAAATGCGGGCCGAGGATGTTCGAGCGGAAGGTGGGTGCTGATGTCCGCCAGATCGGGTCGATGCGACCGAGTTCGAGTTGACCGAGATGCGGGGCGATGATGAGACGGTCGAAGCGGATGATCGGGTCGCAGACCGAGATCGTGGGCTTTCCGCGCCGCAGGAGATCATGGGTTCTGGTGAGATACCCGGCGGATTCCAGGACGCTGATCGGGTAGCGGACCGCGTTGTTGTCACGGCCGATCACTCCTCCGATTTTCGCCGGGGTCCGGGCCCCTTGGCTGACGGCGCTCAGGATGTCGTAGTAGAGGGAACGCGCCGTGATTCGGGGGGCTTCGCGGAGCAGGTGGTCGACCTCGGTGCGGGTGAACACACTGACGCCGACGGACAGCAGGTTGTCAATGACCCAGTCGTCAAAATCGGTCAGTGAATCCGGGGCGCTGGTCATCAAGGGCCGATATCCGGGAATGCCGCCGACGCAGGCATGCACTCTGAACGCGACCTCGGGATCCTGGATCCGCCACAGCTCGGCGGCTTCGTGCCCGAGAGCAGGGTGCTCATGACGCTCAGGGCCGAGCCGCAGAGAATGAGCCGTCCGCCTGGCCCGTGCCCCTGCTGAGAATTGTCGTACAGGTGCTGGATGAGGGAGGGGAGTTGCGGCGCGTTCGCCATGACGTAGGGGAACATGACGTAGGGGATTCGTCGATGACGACCAGCTGGAGGATTGCCGGCCGGGGCCACGCGTGCCGCCGTCTCCAACGCCGCCCTGATCAGACGTTCCCAGGATTCGGGCTCGCCGCGGATGGCACCCTTCAGCCCGGCGTGCTCCGTGATGGTGGCCGCGAATCGGCGCCTCGCCGCCAGGTCACCTTCGTCCTGCACGCAGACGGTGTAGAGGCCGCCGACCGCCTCGCAGACCGCCGTCAGCAGCTGCGTCTTGCCTGTGCGGCGGCGGCCCGAGACGAGACCTGGTCGCAGCGCGGGGGATCGCTGAGCGTCTGCAGGGGCGCCGTCATGGAGAAAGCGCCACATGGCCCGCCACTGACGATCCCTGCCGACGATGGTGGGTGGCTGATCCCCTGTGCGGTCCGGTACCGCTCGGTCAGGGGCAGCAGGACCCTCGTGATGCCGCTGCTCCAGGCGAAGAGGGCGCGGATTTCGCCGTACTCCGACAGACAGTGCTGTGTGGTGCGGGGTCAGAGCCAGCCGGCGTCCCGGGAGATGCGGATGGCGTCGATGCGGTTGCGGCCGCCGACCTTGCCGATCGCGTTCGACAGATAGTTGCGTACGGTCGCCTGCGACAGTGAGAGCTGGGTGGCGATCTGGGCGATGCGGATGCCGGTCGCGGCAGCGCGCAGGACCTCCGTCTCGCGGGGAGTGAGCGGGCTGCTGCCGGTTTCCAGGGCGGCGGCGACGAGTTCGGGGTCGATCACCCGCTCGCCCCGGGCGATGCGGCGGATGCCGTCGGTGAGGGTGTGCGCGGGGGCGTCCTTGACGATGAACCCCTTCGCGTGGACCTTCAGGGCGCGCAGCAGGTTGCCGGGCTGGCTGAGGCCGGTCAGTACGAGGGTGCGGCAGTCGGGGAGCCGCGCGGAGAGCTGTTCGGCGGCGGACAGGCCGTCCAGGCCGGGCATGTCGATGTCGAGGACCGCGACGTCAGGGCGTACGCGCAGGGCGGTGGGCAGCACCTCGTCGCCGCGCTCGATCTCGGCGACCACCTCCATGTCGTCCTCCAGCGACAGCAGGGCGACCAGGGCGGAGCGGATCATGTGCATGTCCTCGGCGATCAGCACGCGGATCACACGACCTCCTCGGGGACCTCGACCGACAGCCGGAACAGGCCGTCGTGGACGGTGGTGAGCCACGTGCCGGACGCGGCGCGGGCCCGCTCGGCCACTCCGGCGAGCCCCGAGCCGTGAGGGGATGGGCTGAGGGATGCAGCGGGGCTGAGGGGTGCAGCGGGGCTGAGGGGTGCAGCGGGGGCTGGAGCGGGGGTGGGGGGAGTGGTCGCTCGGATGCCGTCGTTGACGATCTCCAGCCGCACCGTCCCCTGGTGCCGGGACAGGGTGATGGCGCAGGTACGGGCCTCGCTGTGCCGGAGCAGGTTGGTGGTGCCCTCGCGGATCGCCCAGGCCAGGGCGTTCCTGGCGGAGGTGGACAGCGGGGGCAGGTCGGCCACGTCGAGGCGGGTGTCGATCCCGGCGGCGCCGAGCAGGGCCGCGGCCCCGTCGATCTCGGTGCGCAGTGACACGGCGTGCTCGTCGCGGGTGATCGCCCGTACGCCGTGCAGCGCGTCGCGGGCCACGCCGGTCAGGCTCTCGATCTCGGCGCGGGCGGCGGAGGTGTCCTTGCCGAGCAGCCGCAGCGCCAGGTCGCCCTTGAGGGAGATGGCCGACAGGCTCTGGCCGAGCAGGTCGTGCAGGTCGCGGGAGACCCGGACGCGCTCCTCGCCGACCGCGCCGGCGGCCAGCTCGGTGCGGGTGGCCTCCAGCTCGTTCAGCAGGCGGACCAGCCGGGCGCCGCCGACCAGGGCGCCGGCGAACACGATGGCGCCGAAGAAGGGGTACAGGCCCAGCAGGAGAGCCTGCCAGACCGTCTCGCTCCCGTCCCGCAGCATGGCCGTCACCTCCTTCACCGGGTTGAGCAGGATCTGCGTGGCGGCGGCCACCAGCATCAGCCGGCCGCGCAGCAGCATCACGACCGAGGCGAGGGTGAAGATGGTGAGGCTCTGCCAGTCCGAGCCGTACCACCACAGAGGGACGTTCGCGATCAGCGCGAGGATCGACAGGGTCCAGGGCCATCCCGCCGGGCGTTCTCCCCGGGCGGCGGCCAGGCTGTGGCGGAGCTGCAGTGCGAGCCCCAGGGCGGCGGCCAGGACGGCGAGGACGGGGTCGCCGGGCGGGCCGTCCATGCCGAGGATCGTGTAGACCGGCATCTGTGCGGCCATCGGCACGTGCAGGGCGACCAGCGGCCAGAGCGGGTGCCGCAGCACCCACGGCGGCGGGATCGACGGGCTCATGGCCACACCTCGGTCGGGTCGGTGGTGGGGCCGGCCTGGGGGCCTGGAATTACCTCGATCGTCTCGGTGGTGTTGTCGGTCCGCAGCTCCAGCAGCGCCCTGCCGTTCGAGACGGTGGTGGTGATCGTGCAGGCGCGTACGCCGTTCGTGCGCAGCAGGCGGGTGACCGTCGCGCGCAGGGCCGCTCGCGGGTGCTGCGCGATCGTGGCGGGGAGGCCGGAACGGGGCAGCACCAGGCGGGTCTCGATGCCGGCCGCGGACAGGAGGGTAGCGGCGGTTTCGAGCTCGGCGCGCAGCGAGGGCTGCCGGTAGCCGCGCACCCGCTGCCTGGCCTCGGCCAGCGTCCGCCTGGAGTCGTCGGCGAGGGCCATCAGCTCGTCCACCAAGGCCGCCGGCTCTTCCCCCGCCGGTTGCGGGCCTGTTGATTGTGAACCCGCCGACTGTGAACCCGCCGACCGCGAACCCACCGACTGCGAGCCCACCGCCCGCCGGCCTTCCCGCTCACTCTCGGCCAGCCTCTGGCCGACCCGTTCGCCGCGCGCCGCGATCGACTCCAGCGCGCTGCCGAGCGTACGCCGGAGGTCGTCGTCGATGCGGCGGCGTTCCTGCGCGACCGCCTGCTGCGCCAGCACCTCCCTGGCCGCCTGCAGGCGGGTCAGCGCGGCGGAGAGCCAGACCAGGAGCAGCAGCGCCCAGCTGCCGGTCAGCACCGAGAACATCAGCCACGGCACCACCGTCCACGGCACCCCCATCAGCAGGGACACCGGCGCCGCGATGGCCACCAGCGTCGCGTAGATCGCGAGCGACCACGGGGCGGGCAGCAGCAGGACGGCCGACACCGCGAGGCCCACGTACGCCCGCGGCCACATGGTGCCGGCCACGGGGGTGGCGGCGAGGATGACGACGGCCATCGCGGCCAGCGTCCAGTGGCGGTGCGGCGGGCGGGTGGCGTGGGCGGCGTACCAGACGTGGCGCAGGTGCAGGGGAAGGTACAGCGCGGTCGCCGCCAGGCTCCACAGTCCGGTACGGAGGTTGTTGTCCAGATAGGCGAACGCCAGGACCACCTGCAGCACCGGCAGCAGGCCGCTGCAGGCGATCGCGCCGACCGGCGCCAGCCGGACGACACGATCGGACCGCCAGAACTCCACCACCGTTCGCCCCACCACCCGTCCGCGTGCTCTGCCCGACCAGGGTAGGTGGTCCGGCCGGCCGACGGCACCGGCCGGCAGCGCGGGCGGCCTGGCTGGTGAGAGCGGGAGGGTCATGGACGGCCTCACCTCCATAAGGTTCAGGCGGCGGTCACCGCGTACCGCAGAAGGACGTTGTGGGAGGAGTCATCGAGCTGCTGGGCCCGCACCAGGCTCAGCCCGCCGACCGGTCCCGTGAAGATCGGCGTGCCCTCGCCCAGCCCGGTCGCGCCGACGATCAGGTGCAGCTCGTCGACGAGACCGGCCCGGAGCAGGGAGTTCCACAGGGTGCGGCTGCCGAAGGTCAGGATGTCGCCGCTGTCGCGTCCTTTCAGCTCCTTGACCCGCGCCTCCGCGCCGGCGCGCTTGACGACGGTCGTCCGCTCCGCCCAGGGAGCGACGTCGGCGGGCGTGAGGGAGTCGGAGACGACGTCGACGGCGATGCGGCCGTAGATCTCGCCGAACTCCCGGTGCACCCACGGCGCCTCGGTGTTGCCGGCCTGGGCGGGCCAGAACCCCATGAACATCCGGTACGACGTCGCGCCGAGCAGGAGCGAGCCGGCCGACCGGATCCGTTCCAGGTTGTAGGCGTCGAACGCGGCGTCCATCGGCAGCACCAGCGGGTTGCCGTCGGAGGCGGCGTACCGGCCGTCCAGGGACATGATGGAGCAGACGACGAGCTTGGCCACGGTCACGCACCCGATCCGAGGAGTCGGCCGAGGTTGTCCAGCTCGTTGCCGCGGCCCGCCACCAGGCGCTGGGTCCACTCCTCGTCGTGCATCGCCTCCACGGTCATCGTGATGCGCACGCCGTCTTGGACGGGCCGGATCTCGACCACGGTGAGGAAGTCGTACGGCTCCACGCCGGGGATGAAGTCGGCGAGCGAGGTGTAGGAGAGCGTGGCCGGCTCGTCCACCTCGACGAACTTCTTGCGGGACTCGGTGCTCAGCGGCAGGCCGGCGCCCTCCATGAACGCGATCTGCTCCGGCGCCGTGGCGGTCATCGTGTAGACGAGGTCGCCGCCGGGGCGGGGCTCCAGGGTCGTGACGCTCACGGTGAAGCCGTCCGGGGACCACCAGGACTCGATGCCCTCGGCGGTGGTCCACAGGCGCCAGACGGTCTCGGGGGTGGCGGGGTAGGTGCGCTCGATCCGTACGGTCGAGGCGGGGGCGTGAGTCTCAAGAGTCATGGTCCTGGCGCTTTCGTCCGGGGTGTTTACCGGACCAACCCTGCACCCTCACCACCAGGGCAAACAGATACAAATGTCACGGAGGACGCGGTGAATTCCGAACGGCGCACATGCTCAGCGGGCCAGGACGCGGACGTTGCCCGACATGCTGCGCGCGGTGATGCTGCGGTCGCTGCCCTTGGCGTTCCTGAACTCCGACCGTTCGCTCCCCTCGGCGCTGGTCGCCTTCACCGCGTAGTCCGCCTTCGGCACCCTGACGGTGACGCCGCCGTCCTGGGACAGCAGGTCCAGCTCGCTGGGCGGGCTGGTGAACGCCAGGTCGATGGCCCCGCTGGAGCTGCGGCCGCGCACGTACGCGGACTTCAGGCCGTCGCCCGTGATCGGGCCGTCGTCGCTGAGCAGCCGCAGCCGGCCCGTGGCGCCCTGGACCTGGATCCGGCCGCGGGTGGAGACGTCCACGTCCTGGGCGAGGCCGTCGAGGATGACGCCGTCGTCGCCGTCCACGGACAGGCGCACGCCCGGCGGCACCTTGAGGTGGTAGCGGGCGCCGCAGTCGCCGAAGACGACGGTGCAGTTCGCGCCGAGCCGCAGCGTGCCGTCGCGCAGGGACCAGGTGGGGCCGTCGGAGGCCTTGCCGCGGGTCCACCGGTCGACCTCGATCCTGCCCGCGGCGCCGGGCAGGACGCGCAGTCCGCCCAGGGAGGACCTGATCGTCAACGTGGTTCCCGTGAACGGGAACGTCTGGGCGGCGTGCGCCTCTTTCGCGTCCAGGGTGCAGCCGGTCGCCGCCAGCGCCACCACTGCCGCTCCTAACAGGATTCGCCTCATGGCAACCGATGCTGGCCGCTGCCGGGGGACGCGCCATCGGCCGTTCGACCGATGCGCCTCCCCCTTTTGGGCAAATGCCGGGCAAATGCCGGGCGAACGCCGTACAGAACGATCTACAGCGCCGCCAGCAGGGCGTGCACGTGGGTGAGCGGTTCGGGGCCGAGAGGACGTACGGCGACCGTGCCGGCCCCGGCCGCCCACAGGGCCTTGACCAGCTCGGCCGCCGCCTCGGGGTCCCCGTTCGCCATGGACACGTCCTCCTGCGCCACGCCCAGGTACGCCGCCTGCCCCTCCACCAGCTCGCCCGCCACCTCGGACACGTCGCCACCGGTGTAGAGGTAGGTGAACAGGACCAGCTCGTGATCGTCGCCGGCGTTCAGATGGCCGAGCACGGCGGGCAGCTCGTCGGGGCCGATGCCCTCGGGGATGATCGTGCCCTCCGCCACGCGCCCGCTCAGCGCCAGCGAGCGCGGGCCCTTCACGCCGGTGAGCACGGGCGGCGGCTCGGCGGGCGGGTGCACCAGCGACACCCCGTCCAGGTGGACGGCCTTGCCGTGCAGGGTGACCGTCTCGCCGCGCAGCAACGCCCGTACGGCCGTGACGGTCTCCTCCAGGAGCGCCAGCGGCGACGGGACGGCCGCGCCCACCTGGCGCATCCAGTCCTGGACCCCATGACCGATCCCGGCGGCCAGGCGGCCGGGATGCAGGCGGGCCAGGTTGCCCAGCTCCATCGCCAGCAGCATCGGGTTGCGCAAGGGGGCGGGGGTGATGCCGATGCCGACCCGCAGGCGGGAGGTGACCGCGAGCGCGGTGGCGGCGGCCGAGATGCCGCCGGTCCAGCCCAGGTCCTCGACCACCCACAGGTCGTCCACCGTCGTCGCGTCGAGGGCCTTGGCGAAGGGGATGAGCTGCTCGGGAGGCAGGTCCCGGTCGAACATGACGCCGAGTCTCTTCAAGGTCGCTCCAGTCATCGTGCGAGGGCCTCGGGAGAGCGTTTCACGATCTCCAGTAGTAACGGAACAATCTGCCCACCTCCGAGTACCCGGCCCGCAGGAACGCCGCCGCCGTGGGCGTGTTCCCGACGTCCGTGCCGGCCACGACGCGATCCACCCCGGCCTCGGCCAGCGTCGCCGTCCCGTGCGCCAGCAGGTCGTTGACGTAGCCGTGTCCCCGGTGCTCGGGCAGCACCCCGATGTAGGCGATCGAGTGGTCGTCGGGTGCCACCAGGCCCACGGGCGAGTCGTCCAGGTAGCCGACGACGAACCAGTCCGGCTTCCCCCTGCGGTTGACCAGGTCGTCGTACATCCAGCGGGCCTCGTGCTCGGCCCCGGCCGTGGCCAGCTCGATCTGCGTGTCGTAGTCGAGCGAACCCTGTGAGATCCGTACGAGCAGGTCGAGGACGAAGCCGGCGGGCAGGCGGCGCGCGGCCCGGTACGTCAGCCGTCCCGGATCCGCGGGGACGTCGCTGCCGAGGCGCCATTCGAGGTTGAGCCGTTCGACCTCCAGCGTGAACCCGGCGCCCAGCAGCGCCTCGTGCTCGACGGGGCGGTCGACGAGCGGGGTGAGGCCGGGCCGCAGGGATATGTCGTGGATCATCTTGCCGAGGCCCAGGGCCGACAGCCCGCGCCGCAGCAGGCCGGAGGCCGCGGCGGGGTCGGGGCCGGGCTCGAACAGCCAGGTGACCACGGGATCCGCGCCACGGAAGGGAGCCCAGAACGCCAGCCGTGCCTGCCCCTCCGTGAAGCACCACTCCGGCCGGGTCCTGCCCTCGTCATGGGCGGCGGCCAGCTGGGACCGAGCGGGCTCCGGGAACTGATCGAACAACGTGGGAAGCCTCCACACACTCGCGAATGAGGAGGCGGCTTCCTACCGCGGCCGTGCGTGAGGGAAGTGCGCCTCCATTGTCCTGGACATCGTTTAGCACACCTTCACGGATTGCTCGATCTCAGGCTGCCGTCTCGAACGCCGTCCGCGCTTCTCCCAGTGAGGATCTGGTCTCGAAGTGCTTGTCGAGGTTCGTGATCGTCAGCAGGTGGCTGATCATGCCCGGCCCCACCACGAGGATGAGCCGGCCCTGCACCTGCTGGACGTGGTTCAGTGTCGCCACCAGCACCCCGAGCCCCACGGAGTCGCAGAACGGGACCTCGGTCAGGTCCAGCACGAGTCTGGGCGGATGGGCGGCGGCCAATATCCGGTCGAGCGCGTCGCGCATGCGTGGCGCGGCGGCCACGTCGAGCTCGCCGACGGCGTGCAAAATCGTGCAAGGTTCCTCTCGCCATGATCTGACCACCATGGCTGTCACGTGCCCGAATACCAGACAAATATGCCTATTTTTTACATATGTTCTGGGTCGCCGTTTTCGTTTGTGTGGTAGGAGTCGGCGTCGCCGAGGGCTTGGCTTTGCCGATCTTCGGCTGGTCGCTCCCGACGATGACCTCGATGCCCGCGACCTGCGTCTCGCGCAGCTCCGCGCCGGGGATCGCGGCGGCCACCGTCCGGGCCGAATCCGCCCGGTCGGGACCGTAACGGATGACCGTTTTCTTGTAGTCCTTGCGCTTGGTGTTGCCGGGCGTGCCCGGGACCTGGAACCCGTAGGAGACCAGCGCCTTCTTGGTGCGGGCGCCCAGACCCGTGATGTTCGTGCCGTTGAGCACCTTGAGCGAGATCTGCGACGGCGCGATGGTCGCCTTGGGCGTGGCCGACTTCGAGGGCGACGCCGACGGGGTGGCCAGGTCCTGGTCGGCGGCGATGCGGCCGAACATGGCGCGGGCCGCCGTCTTGTCCCACAGCACCGCCGACTCGCCGGTGGGCGACTTGAAGTCGACGTCGGCCAGCGGCACCTCGGCGAACTTCACGTTGTCCAGCGAGACGTCCCTGAGCTGCGTGGCGAGGCCGATCATGTCGTCGTCGGGGTCGATCTTGATCGTGCCCAGCGTCGAGTCGACGAACGCGGCGAGCCTGGCCGGGTTGGCCAGGGTGCCGGCGCTCAGCGCGCGGTTCATCAGCGCGGAGATGACCTGCTGCTGCCGGTCGATGCGGTCGAGGTCGGAGCGGGCCGTGGCGCGGGTGCGGGCGTACCCGAGCGCCTGGACGCCCTTCAGTTCGTGGGTGCCGGGCGTGAGCGTGAGGCCGGTCTTGGGGTCCTCGATCGGCACGGGCGTGCAGACGGTGACGCCGCCGAGGGAGTCGACGACGTTGATGAAGCCGAGGACGTTCACCTCGATGTAGCGGTTGATGCGCAGGCCCGTGGCCTGCTGGACCGTCTGGAGCGCCAGTTTCGGGCCGCCGAACTGGTAGGCTGAGTTGATCTTGTGATCGCCCTTGCCGGGGATGGTCGTCCAGGTGTCGCGGGGCAGGCTCACCACGGTGATCTTGCTGTGGTCCTCGGAGAGGTGGATCACCATCATGGTGTCGGTGCGCTGGCCCACCTCGCGGCCCAGCTTCAGCTCGTTCTGCTGCCTGCGGGTGAGGTCGTCGCGCTTGTCGACGCCGACGAGCAGGATGTTCATCGCGCCGCGCGGCGCCGACTCGGTGACGCCCGCGTCGACCGTGCCGATCCGCTGCGGCGCCGCCCACACCAGGCCGGTGCCGGCCAGGACGCCGACCGACAGCAGGCCCGACAGGATCAGGTGGCGCCGCCTGCGCCTGGCGCTCTTGAGCGGCCTGCGCGTACGCGTGCCCGCGAGCTTGACGCCGCCGTACGCGTCGCCGCCCACGCGAAACCCGGAGTCGTCTCCGGATCCCTCGCTCCCTGACGAAACGTCCGGGTCGCGCATGCCCCTGCCCCTCCGTCCCGCCGCTGGATTGCCTTCCTCCCCTGCTCGTACAGTAGCGTGAGCCCCGCCATGAAGCAGTTCCCCGACTCGCCGCACGCGCCAGCGGAGACGCACGGCTGGCCGCCCATTTCCGTCGTCATGCCGGTCCTCAACGAGGAGCGGCACCTACGCGAGGCCGTAGAGATGGTCCTCGCACAGAAGTACCCAGGAGAGATCGAGGTCGTTCTCGCCGTGGGTCCCTCCCATGACCGCACCCAGGAGGTCGCCGACGCCATCGCGGCGGCCGACCGGCGGGTGACCGTGGTGCCCAACCCGACAGGTCGCACGCCCAACGCGCTCAACGCCGCCATCGCAGCCTCGCGCAACACGATCATCGCCAGGGTCGACGGGCACGCCATGCTGCCCGACGACTACCTGCGCGTCGCCGTGGAGACGCTGCGCGAGACCGGGGCCGACAACGTCGGCGGGGTCATGGCGGCCGAGGGCGTCACACCGTTCGAGAAGGCCGTCGCGTGCGCGATGACCTCCAAGATCGGCGTGGGCGCCGCCGCCTTCCACGTGGGCGGCACCGCGGGCCCGGCCGACACGGTCTACCTCGGGGTGTTCCGGCGTTCCGCCCTCGACCGGGTCGGCGGCTACGACGAGCACTTCCAGCGGGCCCAAGACTGGGAGATGAACCACCGCATCCGCCAGACCGGCGGCCTGGTGTGGTTCCAGCCGCGCATGCGGGTCTCCTACCGCCCGCGGCCCAACGTCAAGGCCCTGGCCAAGCAGTACTTCCACTACGGCCGCTGGCGCCGGGTGGTCTCACGCACCCACGAGGGCACGATCAACCTGCGCTACCTGGCGCCGCCTGCCGCCGTGCTGGCGATCCTGCTCGGGCTGGTCGCCGCGCCGTTCTTCCCGCTGACGCTCATCGTGCCGGGCGGGTACGCGCTGGCCGTCCTGGCGGGCTCGGCGCTGACCGGCAGCGGGCTCCCCGGAGCGGTGAAGGCCCGGCTGCCGATCGTGTACGCCACCATGCACATGTCATGGGGCTGGGGCTTCCTGACCAGCCCCCGCAAGCTGGCCCGCCCTTCGGACTAGCCGCCGCCGGCCATCGCTAGCCGCCGCAGACCCGCTCCACGGCGGCGTCGAAGCGGGCCAGCCCGTCCGGGAACTCCGGGCCCAGCAGATACGTCCTGAGCTTGGCCCGGGCACAGGCCATCGTGTCCTCCCCGTCGAGGAACTCGGCCAGCCCGGCCAGGTCCTCGCCGAGCAGCACACCCGCCTCCGTGCTCGGGTAACGCTCGTGGAAGACCTTCTCGGGCAGGCCCGCCACGTTCGTCACCGCGTACGGCTTGCCGCTGGCCAGGAAGTCGGCCACCACGCTGGAGATGTCGCTGATCAGCAGGTCGGCGTCGTTGAAGCAGTCGTACAGGTGCGGCTCCAGGCCCCTGACCACCTTGTGCCGGGAGTCGCCCGAGTCGCGGATCATCTGGGCGATCTCCCGGTGCGCCCGCGCGGCGGCCCTGTCGCGGTGGCCGGTCAGCGGGTGCGGCTTGTAGATCACCCGTATCCGCGGGCTGTGGTCGAGCAGGGCCCGCACGATGCGCGGCCCCATGGTGGTCAGCGACATGTGGTACAGGTCGTCGGTCCATCCCTCCCAGGTGGGGGCGTAGAGGACCGTCTTGACCTTCCGCCTCGGCGGCTCGGTGGAGATGCCCTGCAACTGGGGGCGGCCGACCTCGTACACGTTCTCGTCCCTGACGCCGACCCCGGCGCGCAGGTAGCGGTCCCGGCCCGCCGGGCCGGCCACCCACACCTCGTCGTAGACCTTGGAGAAGGGGTTGAACGAGGCCTCCTTGTCGCTGTCGCCGTGGCCGATGAACGCGCTGCGCAGGTTGGGGATGCGCAGCATGTGGATGTTCTTGCCGACGTTGGCCACGTACAGGCAGAGGCTGGCGCTGGACAGCGCGTGGAAGCCCATCAGGTCGGCCGAGGAGGGGATGCACAGGACCGGCAGCGTGGTGTCCTCCATGTGCCTGGCCATGGCTCGCTCACGCAGCACGACCACGGCCCGCCTGCCGATCCGCTCCAGGATGGGCAGCCACATCCGGGCCTGGTAGGCGGCCTGGGTGGCGCCGGAGAAGTACAGGATCACCTCGGGGCCGTAGGCGCGCACCTGGTGGCCGACCACCTCGATCACGCGGTCAGGGTCGGACAGGGGGGCGGCCCGCCGTACGTACGGCAGCAGCGCGAGCGCCCCGGCGGCGCCGAGCAGCAGCGACAGCCCCGCCCCCATGGCGCCGGCGAACGCCCCGGCCGAGGCGCCGAGCACCGGCAGCACGTCCAGGTAGAGAAAGCGCATCCCCCGGTAGTTGACCAGGAACTCGGGCGGCATGCGGGGGATGCCCAGCGCCGAGACGTCCAGATTGTGGGTGACGACCGGCATCGTGTTCAGCGTCTGCCTGAGCCGGATGGCCAGGCCCGTCTGCACGGCCCGCATGCCGTGCATGGCGAACAGCCCCGCCGCCATGGCCACGAACCACGGCGAGTCGGGGCCCGCCGTCCTGGCGACCAGGAGCAACGCCGCCATCTCCCGGACCACGAACCGGAGCGTGACGCCCAGGTGCACCCGGGACAGCAGGCTCAGGAACGCCCTGGCCCGGGTGGGGGCGACGTACTCGGCGAGGTAGGAGGCCGCCGCGAGCACTCCGAACGCCACAGGTGACGGCCAGAGTGACGCGACGAGCAGCAGGGGGTAACAACCGAGCACCGCGGCGATCGCGCAGAGTCTCCTCATGTGTTCCCACGGTAACGAGCCTCAGGTCAAGGGCAGTCCAGGCGAACGTCTATCACTTGCCCGGTCAGGTCCGAGATGAGGACGTCGATCGAGGTCTGGGCGACCGCGCGGGGCGAGAGCAGCGTGTGGGCGGGCTCCTCACCGAACGCGCGTTCGCGCATCGGGGTGCTGGTGCGCTCCGGGTTGACGCAGTTGACGCGGATGCCGTCGCACGCCCACTCGTCGGCCAGCGCCTGCGTCAGGTTGACGACGGCGGCCTTCGTCGAGGAGTAGAGGCTGTAGTCGGCCCGGCCCCTGGTGTAGCTGGAGGAGGTGTAGAGCAGCAGGCGGCCCTCGCTCTCGCACAGGTGCGGGTAGGCGGCGCGGGCCACGTTGACCGGGCCCAGGTAGTTGACGCCCACGGTCTCGGCGATGCTCTCGTCGGTGACCTCGGCCAGCTTGCCCATGTGCAGGACGCCCGCGGTGTTGACCACGTAGTCGACCCGGCCGACCTGCGCCAGCGCCTTGGCCACCGACTCGTAGTCCTCCACCCGCACCCCGTTCTGGCTGCGCGAGAAGGAGTGCACGTCCGCGCCGTGGTCGGCGGCCAGCGCGACGACGTCCGCGCCGATGCCGTAGCTGCCGCCGAAGACCACCACGCTCCTGCCGTCGAGCGCCTCCCGGTAGTCGCGGGCGGTGGGCGTGGGCGCGCCCGCGGCGGCGAGCTGGAAGAGCTTGTCGGCGATGTACACGTCGACCGGGTGGGTGATCTTCATGTTGTGCTCGCTGCCGGGCACGATGTAGATCGGCACGTCGGGCAGGTAGCGCAGCAGCACGCCGCAGTCGTCGGTGGCGGGCTGCCGGTCGAAGTCGGGGTCGGCGAAGGCCCGCTCGTACGCCTCGCGGATCAGCGACAGGCGGAAGCACTGCGGCGTCTGGCCGCGCCGCAGCCGTGATCTGTCGGGAATGTCGCGGATGATCTCGCCGCGCGGCCCAGGGGCGGCCACCACGACCGTGTCGGAGCTCGGGATCGCCACGTCCACGGCCGAGTACGTCTGCAGGGCCTGGACACACTCCGTGATGATCCGGGGCTCCAGGAGGGGCCGTACAGCGTCGTGCAGGAGCACGTTGCACTCGCGCGGGCCCAGCGCCTTGAGCGCCCGCCAGGTGCTCTCCGTACGCGTGGAGCCGCCCTCGACGATCTGACTGACCTTGTCGAACCCGCCCTTCTCGACGATCTCCCTGACCGGCCCGGCGAAGCCCGGCGTCATCAGGACGACGATCTCGTCGATGTCCGGTGAGCCGTTGAACAGCGCGAGCGTGTGCTCCAGGATTGTCCTGCCGGCGATCTTTATGAGCTGTTTCGGCGTGTTGAGCCCGACACGCTGACCCACTCCACCTGCAAGTACGACCCCTACGGAGCGCAGCCGAGATTCCATACCCGCGAGCGTAACGGTCTCGTTCCGTGATATCGCGTTGCATGGTCGCTACGCTGTGTCCACCGCACTCCCTCGCGACCGGGAGGAGACCTGCGCTTTGCCCGACTCATTGACTCGCGACAGCGCGACCACCTCGGTGGTGGTGCTCGCCACGACGCCGGCCAGCAGGCTCTCCTGCGCCGACGGCACGTTGCGCGACCGGCTGAGCGACCAGCTCGCCGTGCTCCCCGTCCTCGACGTCCAGGTGCTGGGGCCCGGTGGAGGGCTCGGCGCCGACCTGCGGGGCGTCGCCAAGATCGCCCGGTTCGCGCCCGGCGCGGTCGTGGTGCTGCCCGCCGACCTCGTCGCCCACACCGAGGCGCTCGCGCTGCTGCTGGAGCACCCGGCGCGCGACACGGCCGCCCTGGTCTCCTTCGAGGCCACCGCGGCGCCGATGCGGCCGCCCGTACGCGTGGAGGGCGCCAGGGTCATCGCGGCGGGCAGCTCGTTCCACCTGGTGCCCGAGGCCAACGCCACCTTCCGCGGCGTGCTCCAGGCGGGAGAGACCGACCTGACCTCGCTCGCCGACGTCGCCGAGGAGCTGGCCGAGCTGGCCGAGACCGGCAAGCTCGGCCCCGTCACCACCGTCGAGGCCGTCGACCTGCTGCTGGTCGGCCTGGTCAGGTCGGGCGTGCCGGTGCGCGCCGCCGGGATCGGCCCGCTGCACTGCGACCGGGTGACCGGCCAGGTGTCGGCCGACAACGCCATCGGCCGGCTCGCCGACGTGGACGAGTCCCGGGTGCGTCTCGACGCCGCGGTCAAGGACGACGACGGCTTCTTCGCCACCTACTTCGTCTCGCCGTGGACCCGCCTGCTCATCCGGCCGGCGGCCCGCCTCAAGCTCACCCCCAACGCCGTCACCGGCATCTCGATCGGCGTGGCCGCGCTGTCGGCGGTGTGGTTCTCGGCGGGTTACCGCGGGGCGCAGGTCGCCGGCTCGTGCCTGCTCTACCTGTCGTTCGCGCTCGACTGCCTGGACGGTCAGCTCGCCCGCTACACGCGCACGTTCTCGCCGCTCGGCGCCTGGGCCGACGCGATGGCCGACCGGCTGAAGGAGTACGCCGTCTACGTGGGCCTCGCCTTCGGGTACGCGGCCGGGCTGCCGCTGAGCGAGAGCGGGCCCGACGGGATCTGGTACCTGGCCGGCGCCGCGATGATCCTCCAGGTCGTCCGGCACGCCATCGACTACTCCTACGCCGGGGCGGTCGCCGACGCGGGCCGCGCGGGCGCCTCGTGGGACCCCTCGCCGGTGCGCTCGCTGCTGGAGTCGGCCGACGCCGGGCGCTACGGGGTGCCCAGGCAGGGCATGCTCGGCCTGGCCCAGCGGATGGAGCGGGAGCGGGTCACGCGCTGGCTGAAGAAGGCCGTCGTGCTGCCGATCGGCGAGCGGATGGCGCTGATCGCGATCACGGCGGGCGTCTGGAACGCCAGGGTGACGTTCGTCGCGCTGCTCGGCTGGGGCGGGGTCGCCGCGCTCTACCAGGTGATCGGCAGGATCGCGAGGTCGGCGCGGTGATGGCCCGACGGCCGGGACGCGCCGCGCGCGGGGAGGGGCGCGACAGGGCGGAGACGGCGATCTCCGTCCAGCTCACGCCCGTGCCGCGCAGCACCGTCGTGGCCTACCGCGACGACGGGCCGCTCTCGCGCGGCATGGGAGCCCTCGTCGCCGGCCAGCTCCCGCCGCTGCCGCCGCTGATCGCCGGGGCGTTCGTGATCGGCGTGCTGCTGCTGATCGGCGTCGCGGGCTCCGACGGGCTGGCCATCTTCGCGCCCGCCGTGACGCTCCTGCTGGCCGGGCCCGGCAGCTCGCACCCGCACGACGGACGGCTCGACTGGCTGGTGCCGCCGGTGGTGCGGATGATCGAGTACACCTTCATCGCCGCCTGCGGCTACGCCCACGACGTGCCACCCGTGCTGATCTTCATCCTGCTCGGCGCGATGGCCTTCCACCACTACGACCTGGTCTACCGGCTGCGTCAGCGGGTCTACCCGCCGCCGTGGCTGTCCACGTTCGGGCTCGGCTGGGACGGGCGGATGATCGTCCTGTCCCTCTCGGCCATCGCCGGCTTCATGACCGGCGGATTCGCGCTGCTCGGCGCCTACCTCTGGCTGCTCTTCGGTTGGGAGAGCCTCACCTGCTGGCTCGCCGCGCCGCGCTCGGGGGTAGATGCAGCTGATATGGGAACGCAAGACTAACGGTCGATTACCCGCGGAGGGCCTGAAGGCAACTAACCTTTGGGCCTACGTAGAGATGCTCGACTGAGGAGTGCACGTTGCTGGGAATGGTGCTGGCCGCTGGAGCCGGACGACGCCTGCGGCCGTACACCGACACGCTGCCGAAGGCGCTCGTGCCGGTCGACGGTGAGACCACGATCATGGACATCTCCCTGCGCAACCTCGCCGAGGTGGACCTGCGCGAGGTGGTGGTCGTCGTCGGTTACGCGGCGCAGGCCGTACAGGAGCGCAAGGAGGCGCTGGAGAGGCGCCACGGTGTGAAGCTCACCCTCGTGCACAACGACAAGGCCGAGGAGTGGAACAACGCCTACTCGCTGTGGTGCGCGCGCGACTACTTCGCGCAGGGCGCGCTGCTCGTCAACGGCGACACCGTGCACCCCGTGTCGGTGGAGAAGACGCTGCTGTCGGCCCCCGAGACGAGCGACGTGCTGCTCGCGGTCGACAACGTCAAGTCGCTGGCCGAGGAGGAGATGAAGGTCACGCTGGAGGGCGAGGACCTCAAGCGGATCACCAAGCTGATGGACCCGGCCGAGGCCTACGGCGAGTACATCGGCGCCACGCTGATCCGTCCCGGCGCCGCAGGGCGGCTGGCCGACGCGCTCAAGGCGACCTTCGAGCGCGACCCGCAGCTCTACTACGAGGACGGTTACCAGGAGATGGTCGCGCGCGGCGAGAAGATCCACGTCGCACCCATCGGCGAGGTCGACTGGGTCGAGGTGGACAACCACGACGACCTGGCCAAGGCTCGCACCATAGCCGTTCGCTACTGAGGAGGCGGGCATGCCGCTTCTGGCGAGGATGCTGCCCGCGCCGCTGACCATGATGGTCAGGCGCGGCGCCGTGGTCGAGCTCGGCGCGTTGCTGGCCGACACCCGCGTGGCGACCTCCGGCCGGGTCGCCGTGGCCGTGGGTCCCGGGCAGGGCGACCACATCGAGGGCCTGATCGCGCCCACGCTCGACGAGGCCGAGGTGTTCAGGGTGGCCGACGGCTCGGTCGAGGCGGCCGTCTCGCTCGGCGCCGACCTGCGCAAGGGCGCCTACGAGGTGGTCGTGGGGGTCGGCGGCGGCAGGACGATCGACGCCACCAAGTACGCCGCCTCGCTGGCGGGCATCCCGATGGTCGCCGTGGCCACCAACCTCTCCCACGACGGCATCTGCTCGCCCACCGCCTCGCTGGTGTACGAAGGCGGCAAGGGCACGTTCGGCGTGCCGATGCCGCTGGCGATCCTCGTCGACCTCGACTTCGTGCACAGCGCCCCCGAGTCGCTGGTCCGGTCCGGGGTCGGCGACGTGGTCAGCAACCTGTCGGCCATCGAGGACTGGCAGCTCGGCAACGTGGAGCGCGGCGAGCCCATCGACGGGCTGGCCTGCTCGATGGCGCGCACGGCCGCCGAGGCGCTGATCGGCCGCAGCGACTCCATCGAGTCGGACGCGTTCCTCACCGTTCTGGCCGAATCCCTGATCCTGTCGGGCATGTCGATGGTTATTGCCGGCTCGTCTCGGCCCGCGAGTGGTGGAGACCATGAGATCCTTCATGCCGTGGATCAGCTCTTCCCCGGCACCTCCAACCACGGCGAGCTAGCCGGGATCGGCGCTGCCTTCTGCTTCTTCCTGCGGGAGGACGCGGCGCGGCTCGCGCAGGTCACCGGCTGCCTGCGCCGTCACGAGCTGCCCGTCGTCCCGGCCGACATCGGGCTGAGCGACGAGCAGTTCGCCGAGGCCGTCGCGCTGGCGCCGTCCACCCGTCCCGGCCGTTACACGATCCTGGAGCACCTGCGCATGTCGGAGTCCGAGGTTCGCGAGCGGGTGGGGGACTATGTCCGGGCCTTCGGTCGCTGAGCTGCGGCGGGTCGCGCAGCCCGCCGGCCACCTGGAGCGCAGGAACGGCGAGCACTGGGCCGGCGTCCTCTACATGCGCAGGCTGTCGATCTACGTCACCTGGCTGATGACCAAGACGTCGGTCACGCCCAACCAGCTCACCTGGGTGATGACGCTGGCCGGTGTCGCCTCGGGCTTCGCGCTGGCGCTGCCGGGCGTGTGGGCCGCGCTGCTCGCCTTCGTGCTCGTCCAGGTCTACCTGCTGCTCGACTGCTCCGACGGCGAGCTGGCCCGCTGGACCGGCCAGACCTCGCTGGTCGGCGTCTACCTCGACCGCGTCGGCGCCTACTTCACGGAGGCGGCGCTGCTGGTGGGGCTGGGCTGGCGGGCCTCGGCCGTGCTGCCCGACTGGTACACCGTCCTGGGCGTCGGCGCCGCGCTCGGCGCGATCCTCATCAAGGCCGAGACCGACCTCGTCGAGGTGGCCAGGGCCAAGGGCGGGCTGCCGGCCGCCACCGAGGAGTCCGTCGGGCAGTTTCGTTCAGGGCTGCTGGGGCTGGCCCGGCGGATCGTCGGGGCGACGAAGTTCCACCGGATCGTGCAGCCGATCGAGCTGTCGATGCTCGCGGTCGCGACCGCGGTCGTCGACCTCGCCACCGGCGACCTGCTGGCCACGCGGGTGCTGCTGATCGCCTGCTTCGCGGCGGCGGTCCTGCAGACGGTCCTTCATCTGGTCAGCATTCTCGCTTCGAGGCGGCTTGTGTGAGCTCGATCCGGAACCGTGAGGGCTCCTCGTCCGTCGTATTGATCGGACGTCCGCCGTTCGGTGGGGGTTCACTTACGGTTCCGATACGCTTAGCTCCACCCATATTCAACAGTACGCAGACCAGCAGACTCGGTGATCATGAAAGAATGCTCCGCCCGTGCTCTCAACGCGTCAGGACGATGATTCGTTGAAGATCTCGTGCGTCATCCTCACCATGGGCAACCGGGTCGCGGAGCTGAACCGGGCGGTCGAGTCCGCGCTCAACCAGATCGACGGCGACGTCGAGGTGGTGATCGTCGGCAACGGCGCCGACGTGCCCGAGGTGTCGGCGACGCCGCCCGTTGGCTCGTCCGCGACCGTGAAGACTGTCCGGCTCGACCGTAACACCGGCATTCCCGCCGGCCGCAACCGCGGTGTGGAGGAGTGCTCCGGTGACGTCGTGCTGTTCCTCGACGACGACGGCTGGTACGCCAACCAGAAGGTCGCGTCGCACGTCCGCGACCGCTTCGCGACCGAGCCCGACCTCGCGGTGATCTCCTTCCGGGTCATGGACCCCGACGGAGGCGTCGGCCAGCGCCGCCACGTGCCGCGGCTGCGCGCCGGCGACCCGGAACGGTCCTCGCCCGTCACCACCTTCCTCGGCGGCGCCTCGGCGATCCGCCGCTCGGCCTTCCTCCAGGTGGGCGGCCTTCCCGAGCAGTTCTTCTACGCGCACGAGGAGACCGACCTGGCCTGGCGGCTGCTCGGCGAGGGCTACCGGATCGAGTACGACGCCGAGACGGTCATGTACCACCCCCAGGTCCCGCCGACCCGCCACGCCCAGTTCTACCGGCTCAACGCGCGCAACCGGGTGTGGCTGGCGCGGCGCAACCTGCCGTGGCCGCTGGCGGGCCTCTACCTGCTCGACTGGGTGGTGCTGACGCTCATCCGCGAGTGGCGCTCGCGGGAGGCGCTGAAGGCCTGGTTCACCGGCTTCTTCGAGGGGCTGCGCACGCCCGCGGGCGAGCGCCGCCCGATGGCCTGGCGCACCGCCTGGCGCATGGTGAAGCTCGGCCGGCCCCCCATCGTGTAGCCATCCTGTCCTCAGACATCTGATGGCTGTTGGTAGCCTGGCCGGATGGAACCTGTTGAGGGCGGACCCGTTCTGCGCGCCGCCGACGTGGACGTGGTGCGCGACGGCAACGTGCTCCTGCGCTCGATCTCGCTGACCGTGCGGCCCGGTGAGCACTGGGCGCTGCTCGGGCCCAACGGGGCGGGCAAGAGCACGTTCCTCGACCTTCTGGGGGCCGTGAAGCACCCCACGCGCGGCGTCGTCGAGGTGCTCGGGCACCGGCTGGGCCGCGTGGACGTACGGGAGCTGCGCTCGCTGCTGGGACACGTCAACCCGCGCCACTCCCTGGACAGCGCGCTGCGGGTGCGCGAGATCGTGCTGACCGGCGCCACCAACACGATCGAGCTGGTCCCGCGCTGGACGCCCTCCGTCGAGGAGGAGCGGCACGCGCGCGAGCTGATCGAGCTGATGGGCATGACCGGCAAGGCCGAAGCCCGCTGGCCGCACCTGTCGCAGGGCGAGCGCGGCCGGGCGCTGATCGCCAGGGCGCTGATGCCCAGGCCGCGCCTGCTGCTGCTGGACGAGCCCGCCACCGGCCTCGACCTGGCCGCCCGCGAGCAACTGCTGAGCAGCCTGGACACGCTCCGGCGGGAGAACCCGGCGCTGGCCACCGTACTGGTGACCCATCATCTGGAGGAGCTGCCCGCCAGCACCACGCACGCGCTGCTGCTGCGCGAGGGGGAGTGCATGGCGTACGGGCCGGTGGACGAGGTGCTGACCACCGACCTGGTGAGCAAGTGCTTCGACCACCCGGTGCGGATCAGCCGCGTGGACGGCCGCTGGAGCGCCCGCGCCTGAGCCGGCCCTTCGCGTCTGAGCCGGCCCTTAACGTCTGACCGGTCTGCGCGCCTCGGACGGCCTGCGCGCCCGCGTCTCAGACGGCCTCCGCGCTCTCGAACGTCATGGCGGCGTGCGCGACCGTGGTGCTGAGCAGCGGGCGCTTGGGCAGGCCCAGCTCGCTCAGCTCCTTGGCGATCGGGTGGTTGCCGAGCCGGATCAGCGCCCCGCCGGGACGGACCCGGACCCCGTGCGGCCGCACCGACCACCGGACGCGGCGCGTGACGCCCTCCCGGTGGGTGAAGGCGTCCATGGGGACCAGCGCGCCCGGCCCCGGCGCCGGCAGGCCCGGCCTGATCAGCAGGTCGAGCACGAGCCGCCCGTCCTTGCGCAGCACACACCGCTTGTACGGCGAGCCGAGCCGCAGGTCGATGTCGGCCAGCTCCTTCGGGAACCCCCAGATCCGGCGACCGGCCTCCAGCGCGAAGCGCTGGTCCACCCGCAGCCAGGGGACGAAC
>NZ_JAHKRL010000530.1 GCF_019396405.1 Nonomuraea rhizosphaerae
ACCGGGGGCCGGCCCCGCCGGCCCCCCCCGAACCCGGTCGGGACAACTGCTTGATCAGGCGGGACCTCAGCCCCAGCACGCAGAAGCCAGCCCGGTCGTCACTTGCGACGACCGGGCTGGCTTGCTTTTTGTCACAAGCTTTTGCCCAGGCTCGGGCCTTCGCCTTGGGGCGCTGCCGCGCTTCGGGGGGCTCCGGGCTGTGTCCAGTGGGGGGCTCAGCGCCCCCCACACCCCCACAAAGGCATCGTCCTCGCTCCGTTCGGGCGTCCTCCCGAACGCAAGCGGCCCCTTGACCGGAATGCGTTCCTTGTCGAGACATCCTTTGCACCGGCTTTGGCGTCTAATGACTGCTGGTGGGGGCTGGTGGGGGCTGGTGGCGACCCTTTTCCGGCGGTCAGTGGCGGCGCTTTTGCGATGGCCGGTAGCGACTGGTGGCGGCACCATTGCGGCGGCCGACAACCGACGGCCGGTGCCACGCTTTTGCGCGGCCAATGGGCCGGTGGCCGGTGGCGCGCCTTTGCGGCGGCCGGTAGCGACTGGTGGCGTCACATTGCGGCAGCGACGCCATCACAGGCCACATGACCTCGGCGTTCCCGCACTGCAGGGCTTTAGCGCTCCCCAGGATCACTACATCGCACGGAGGCGATGACGCCCGGCCCGCGACCTGACGCGCCGAACCCGACCCCGCCCGCCTTTGTCCATGGTTGCTGTTCGATGTGATGCCAAGCCCCATTGGTGTGACCCGACATTCGGGCGGCGGCAGGTGCGCGTGAGGCTACTGCCGCGCAAGGCTCACCGCTGAAGGCATCGGATAGTGGGGCGGACCGGAATGGGGTCAATCCTCCCACTCGCCGACGCCATGGCCACCGGGCAGCCGATCCGGCCACGTCGATCCATAGCGTCGAAGGGGACTCGCCGAAAAGGCGAGACAACCGGAGCCCAGCGCGTCTCGCCGACGACGGAGCATGCGCATCTTGTTGACCACGGAGCCCGGCGCATCTCGCTGCGGGTTCAGGCGTCATCCTCGCTGTCACCCAGGTCGAGGATTCATGCGTCCTCGCTGTCACCTGGGGCGATACCCGGAGGCCGCGATGGGAGGGGCACTGGCTGTCAGAAGCAGTCTGACCTATGAGCGGTTGATGACATTGCCGCCGGAGAGGGGGCCGCCACCAGCCCCCACCAGCAGTCATCAAGCGCCGAGGCCGCTGCAAAGGATGCCGCTCCAAGGAACGCGCTCCGGTCAAGGGGCCGCTTGCGTTCGGGAGGGCGCCCGAGCGGAGCGAGGACCATGCTTTTGTGGGGGTGTGGGGGGCGCTGAGCCCCCCACTGGACACAGCCCGGAGCCTCCGGAAGCGCGACAGCGCCCGAAAAGGCGGAGGCCCGAGCTTGTAGAGCGGTCAGACGATCAGGTCGTCGAACTCCCCGTCCTTGGCCCCCAGCACAAATGCCGTGATTTCGGCCCGGGTGTAAACCAGTGCCGGTCCTTCGGGAAAGCGGGAGTTGCGCATCGCGACCTCCCCGGTGGGCAGGTCCGCGACCTCGACACAGTTGCCGTTGGGGTTGCTCCGCCTGCTCTTGCGCCAGACGGCGGAGAGGCGACCGGCGGGTGTTCCGTTGCGGAACTCAGGCATGGCGAATCCCCCTTGCGCGCTTACGGATGCACGTGCACCCGTGCTTGCGTGCAGACGATAGTGCAGTACAGGGGGGGCCACATAAGGATGGCCAAAATTGCGGCTATGCAGTGGATCACACGGCCGGATCAGGAGGAGAGAAGGTCTTCCAGGAAGCGTTTTGTCTGCTCAGGGGAGTCGGCCTGGACGCTGAGCCGGTCCATGACCTGCATGTAATGTTCGGACTCGATGGGCTTGTCCAGATAAAGGGCACTGGTGAGCTGTTCCATGTAGACCACGTCGGGCAGGTCGCGCTCGGGGAAGCGCAGGATGCTGAACGGTCCCCCGGCCGCCGCGTGGCCGCCGCGCTCGAACGACAGCAGCTGGACCGTGACATTGGATCGGTCCGTCATCTCCAGCAGGTGCTCGATCTGCTCGCGCATGACCTCGGGGCCGCCCAGCGTGCGGCGTACGACGGCCTCGTCGATGACCGCCCACAGCTTGAGCGCCCGGTCCCCGATCACGCGTTGCTGGCGCCGGGTGCGCAGGGCGACGCGCCGGTCCACCTCGGCGGCGGGGGTCGTCTCGTGGGCGAGCATGATCACGGCTCGGGCGTACGCGGGCGACTGCAGCAGGCCCGGGACGAACTGGTTCTCGTACGTGCGGATGACCGAGGCCGCGCCTTCGAGCCCGATGTAGACCTCGAACCAGCCCGGCAGCAGGTCACCGTACTTGTGCCACCAGCCGGGGGCGTTCGCCTGGCGGGCGAGGTCGAGCAGCGGCGCCCGCTCGGCGGGGTCGATGACGCCGTACAGGGTGAGCAGATCGGCGACGTCGCGTTCCTTGAAGCTGACCTGGCCCAGCTCGAGGCGGCTGATCTTGGCGTGAGAAGCGCGAATCGCGTACCCGGCGTCCTCACGCGAGATACGCTTCTCCGTGCGGAGCCTGCGGAGTTGTGTACCCAGCAGGATCCGCAGGACCGTCGGGCTTCCCGACGGGTATCCAGCCGCATTCCCTTCCGCACTCATAGTGCTCACCAGTCGCTCCCAGATCATCTGCACGTGCAGATGCGATTTGCATCCGTAAAACACGAAAAGTCTTGCATCGGTAAGCACACGCCGTAAAGATGGGCATTGGATCACCTAGACCGCGCTTCGGGGGCCAGAATGACGACTTTCGACGCTCGGCCGCAAGCCGCCACCGGTGCCCGGCCACCTGGTTGGCTGCTGTCCGTCCTGCTGGACGGCCGGCGCGGTCCCTGCGACGCGGTCTTCCCCTTTCACGAACTGAGTTCGTTCGAGCCGACGTGTGTGGCCACTGCCAGGCGGTTCGTCGACCAGACGTTGACCACGTGGGGGTCCGGGGACGTCGCGTTCGACGCGCAGCTGGTGGTCTCCGAGCTGGTCACCAACGCCATGCGTCACGGCGGGGGCGCGATCCAGCTCCGGTTGCTGAGCCACCGGCCCGAGGTGGCGTGCGTGGTGAGCGACTACAGCCAGAACGCGCCGACCGCCAGCCCCACCACCGACGTGTTCGCCGAGTACGGGCGCGGGCTGCGGCTTGTGGAGGCGCTCACGACGGCGTGGGGCTGGCTCACCCCCGGCGGGCCCGGCAAGATGGTCTGGGCGGTCCTGTCCGGCTGAACCAGCCGAAGCCAACCACCCACCGCGAATTACCCCACCACGAACGAACCGGCCGTGAACAGAACGAGCCGAAGCGAATCACCCCACCGCGTAGGAACCGGCCGTGAACGAACCGGCCGTGAACAGACCGGCCGTGGGCGAACCGGCCGCGATACAGACCCAGCCGAAGCGAGCTAAGCCTCCGCCAGCAGGTCCAGCACATCCGTGTCGCTGAGCTGGTCGAAGCGCTCGTACCACTGTCCCACCGCCCGGAAGTCCACCGGCACCCGCAGCACCACCACCTCGTCGGCCTCCTGCCGCATCGCCTCCACCGTGTCGCGGGCGCCGACCGGCACGGCCAGCGTCACCCGTCCCGGCTTGGCGGCGGCCACCGCCCTGAGGGCGGCCCGCGCGGTGGCGCCGGTCGCGAGGCCGTCGTCCACGACGATCACCTCACGACCGGTCAGCTCGGGCAGCGGCCGATCGCCCCGGTACGCCTTGACGCGCCGGGCCAGCTCGCGCCGCTCCTCGATGACCACCTCGGTCACGGCCTCGGGCGTCAGCCCGAGGCGGCGCAGCAGCGGCAGGTCGAACACCGGCTCCCCGCCCTCGGCTATCGCGCCGACGCCCAGCTCGGGCGCCGGCGGGTAGCCGATCTTGCGGGTGACGAGCACGTCGAGCTCACCGCCGACGCCGCGGACGATGGGCACGGCCACCGCCACGCCGCCGCGCGGCAGCGCCAGCACCACCGGGTCCTGCGCGTCGAGCAGGTGACCCGCGAGCATCGCCCCCGCGTGGGCGCGGTCCGCGAACAGCAGGTCCATCCAGTGGTGCTACCCCGGTCAGGGCCGGTTCTTGCCCGAGCGGCGCATCTCCTTGTGAATGATCTTCCACTTGTTCTGCTGCTCCTTGCGGAGCCGGGCGTCGGTGCGTGAGGCCATCCAGGCGGCCTCGCGCTGGAGCTTGCGCCAGCTCGTCAGCCGCCGCTCGGGCAGCTCGCCGCTCTCCAGCGCGGCGGTCACCGCGCAGCCCGGCTCGCTGTCGTGGCCGCAGTCGTCGAACCTGCAGCTCGCCGCCAGTTCCTCGATGTCGGAGAAGACGAGGCCGACGCCGTCGCTCATCTCGTAGAGGCCGACCCGGCGGATGCCGGGCGTGTCGATGACGAGCCCGCCGCCGGGCAGCGGGATGAGCTCCCGGTGCACGGTGGTGTGGCGGCCCCGCCCGTCGGCGGCGCGCACCTGCTGGGTCTCCATGACGCCGTCGTCGGCCATGGCGTTGACGAGCGTGGACTTGCCCGCCCCGGACGGGCCGAGCACGACGGCCGTACGGGAGCCTTCGAGATAGCCGCGGACGAGGTCGACGCCCTCGCCGAGCACCGAGGAGACGGCGTGCACGTCCACGCCGGGGGCGGCGGTGCGCACGTCGGCGAGCAGGTTGTCCAGGCCCTGCTCGAACAGGTCGGACTTGGTGACGAGCACGACCGGCGTGCCGCCCGACTCCCAGGCCAGCGCGACGAGCCGCTCGATGCGCCCCAGGTCGGCGAAGTCGGTGGAGTGCATGGACGGCTCGGCGACGAAGACGATGTCGACGTTGGCGGCGAGCACCTGGCCCTGGCCGTCGCCGGACAGGCCGGCGCGTGAGTCGCGGCTGACGCCGCCCCGGACGAAGGCGCTGGTTCGCGGCAGCACCGCGTCGAGCTCGTAACGGCCCTCCGGCAGTTCCTTGAGCGCGACCCAGTCCCCGACACAGGGAAGGGCCACCGGGTCCTCAGCGGAGGCCCTGCGGACGCGCGCGCCGTACTTCACGTGATGCTGACCGTCCGCGGCGATCACCTCGGCGGCGCCGCGGTCGAGCCCGGAGGCCCCGGCGGGAACGG
>NZ_JAHKRL010000531.1 GCF_019396405.1 Nonomuraea rhizosphaerae
CCCGCCAGGCCCCCCCGCCGAACTGCCGGGCCCCGGGGGAGGACCCCTTGCCCCCGCCGCCCTGGCCGGCACCGCCGCCGAGGGCGGTGCCGCCGAGCCCGTACGCGTGACCGCCCAGGACCGGCCCGGACGCCTCGTCCCGGTCGATCCCGCCGTCCACCAGGTACACCGTCACCCCCTTCCCCGTCCCCCTGGAGGGGGCGGGCCGGGCGGGGGAGCCGAGCGGGAGCTGCCGGATCCGCCGGTCGGGCTCGATCGCCACCACCCGCGGGTCCGTGCGCAGCTCCGCCAGCTCCCGGCCGCTCAGCCACGTGGCGAAGCCGGGCAGCGCGGCGGTGTAGAAGCGGCGCACCCGCCATCGCACCTCGCCGACGAGGTCGCGGGCGGCGGCGCGGTCACGGGCGGTGACGATGTACGGGCGCGAGAGCTCGGTGACGGGGGACCGGGAGGCGAGTCCGGAGGCGGGCGTCATGGCGAGGGGGACCGCGGTGGTCACGGCCGTCGCGACGGCCGCGGCGAGGTACAGGGAGGGCAGGCCGATTCGTCGGGGCACGAGCGACGAGGGTGCCGGGAGAACCGGCCCGCGCGACATCGGGACACGCCCCCGAACCCATACGCGAGAACGCTTTTTACCGAACGCATGCCACCCGACCACGCCGGCCTGCCCCGGAAGGCCCCGCGCCGCAAAAGGTCCCCGCGCCCGGAGGCTATCCCAGCACCGTCTCCAGGTACGCGTTCCCGAACAGCCGTTCCGGGTCCAGCCGGTCCCGCAGCGCCACGAAGTCGGCGAACCGCGGGTACACCTTCTCCAGGTACGAAGCGTCCCGCGTGTGCAGCTTGCCCCAGTGCGGCCGGCCGTCCAGCCGCGTCATGATCTCCTCCACGCCCTCGAAGTAGGCCGGGTTGGGCGTGGGCCGGTAGATGTGGCAGGCCACGTACGCCGACGCGCGCCCGTACGCGGTGGACAGCCACGCCGTGGACGCCGGCGTCACCCGCACCTCCACGGGGAACGTGATCCCCCACCCCATCCGCTCCACCAGCGCCCGCGTCTCGCGCAGCGCCTCGCCGAGATGCTCGCGCGGCACGGCGTACTCCATCTCCAGGAAGCGCACGTCGCGCCGGGAGGTGAAGATCCGGTACGAGGCGTCGACGGCCTCCGAGGAGCCCAGGGCGGCGGCGCTGACGCCGTTGATGCGCGGGATCAGCCCCGGCAGGCGGCCGCCGACGGCGCAGGCGGCGCCGAAGAGGGTGTTCTCCAGGAAGACGTTGTCCAGCCAGTGCTTGAACGCCCCCGGCGGCCGGGCCGGGCCGGGGTCCCGGTTGTTGGTCTTGACCAGGCACGCGTCCGTGTGCGGCAGCCAGAAGAAGTCCAGGTGCTCGTTGCGCGCGGTCAGGTCGTCGAGCGAGTCCAGGATGCCGCTCAGCGTCATCCTGCGCCGCCGGTTGCGCAGCAGGAACGCGGGCTCGGCCCGGAACGTCACCGCCGTCAGCACCCCGAGCGCGCCCAGCCCCACGCGGGCGGCGTCGAAGAGGTCCTCGCCGGGACCGCAGGAGACGACGGAGCCGTCGGCCCGCACCATCTCCAGTCCCACGACCTGGTCGGCCAGGCCGCCGGTGTCGCGGCCGGTGCCGTGCGTGCCGGTCTGGATGGCGCCGGCGACCGTCTGCTCGGTGATGTCGCCCATGTTGGCCAGCGCCAGGCCGCGTCCGTCGAGCAGCTCGTTCAGCACCCGTACGGGTGTGCCCGCGCGCACGGTGACCCGGTCGTCCTCGACGGACAGGAGGCCGGTCAGCGCGTCGGGCCGCAGCATGATGCCGTCGGTGAGCGCCACCCCGGTGAAGGAGTGGCCGGTGCCGACCATGCGCACGCGCCGCCCGCCCGTGGCGGCGTCCCGGACGGCCCGGACGACGTCGCCGGCCGAGGCAGGGGTGCGCACCTCGGCGGGGGTGGCCGACTGGTTGCGGGCCCAGTTCGCGAAGACCATGAGACCGACCCCCACTCGCGGCGACGTTAAACGTGAACGATACTCAGTTCTCCCAGCCTTCGGGAACGGGGAAGGCGTCGCCGGGCTGCAGGTTCTGCGACTTGATGATGTCGGAGACCTTGACCAGCGTGTAGCCCCGGCTCTGCAGGAGCTTGACGAGCGACGGCATCACGTCGACCGTCTGCTTGACCCAGTCGTGCATGAGGATGATGCTGTCGCGCTTGGCCACGGCCAGGGTCTGCTTCTTGATCGCCGCGGAGTTCTTGGTCGCCCAGTCGCGCGACCCGGCCGTCCACAGGATCATCGGCATGCCGAACTCGGCCGCGACCTCCGAGGTGCGCACGTCCAGCATCCCGTACGGCGGGCGCAGCAGCTTGGGCTCGACGCCCGCGGCCTTCTTGACCACGTCCTGCGTCTTCTGGATCTCGTTCTTGATCGCGCCGGTCTCGATGGTGGTGAAGTTCGGGTGCGAGTAGCTGTGGTTGCCAAGTTCGTGGCCCTCCTTCACCATCCGCTTGACGAACTGGGGACGGCTCTTCGCGTACTGGCCCTCCAGGAAGAAGGTCGCCTTGGCGTCGTACTTCTTCAGCGTGTCCAGGAGCGTTCCCGCGTACTTGCCGGGGCCGTCGTCGAAGGTCAGCGCGATGCACTTGGCCACGGCGCAGTCCACTGTCTTCGCCTTGGCCTGGGCGGCGGCAGTGGAGGGGGTCGGGGTCGGGGTGGGAGTGGCTGAAGCGGGCAAAGGTGCCAAAGTGACAGCAACAGCCGCGATAGCCAGGAGTGAAGGGATTTGTCGGGACATTACTAGTGCTTCCGTGTGTGAAGGGTGTTGCGAGGGATGTCCCGACGGTAGCGGATCAGTTCCCGGCCGGTGAAGGAGCCTCGGGAAGTCTCAGCAAACCCGAACCTCCCACGCCCACGGCAACGGCGAGGATCGCCGCGGCCAGGGTGAAGCCGTACGCGTTCGACGCCCCGTACATCTCGGTGAGCCGCCCGCCGGCCCACGCGCCGATCGCCACGCCGAAGCCGATCGAGGTCGAGATCCACGCCATGCCCTCGGTGAGCAGCGACGGCGGCACGAGCCGCTCGGTCAGCGAGAAACCGGTGATCAGCGTCGGCGAGATCGCGAGACCGGCGACGAACAGGCCGATGGCCATGACCCGCGTGTCGCCGATGAACATGATCGGCAGCAGCCCCACGACCAGCACCCCGAGCGCCCGCACGAACCGGCCGCGCAGCGAGATCCGCCAGTGCCGCGACCCGAACCACAGCCCCGACACCATCGACCCGCTCGCGATGGCGGCCAGCAGGAAGCCGGAGGCGCCCTTGACGCCGTGCTCCTCGGCGTAGGCGACGGTGACGAGGTCGACGGAGCCGAACACCGCGCCCAGGGCCAGGTAGACGCACGACAGCAGGGCGATGCCGGGGATCAGGATGGGCGAGCCGCCGCCCGAGGTGTGCCCCTGGACGGGCGGCTGGGTGCGCCGCTGGGCCGCCAGCGCCAGCGAGCCGCCGAGCATGCAGACCAGGGCCACGCTCAGCCCCGCGTACGGGTTCACGGCCGTGGCGAGGACGGTGACCAGCGCGGGCCCGGCGACGAAGATCAGCTCGTCGGCGACGGACTCGAACGCGAACGCCGTGTGCAGCTTGGCCGACCCGGCGTGCAGGTGGGACCAGCGGGCCCGGACCATCCCGCCCAGCGACAGCGACGTCGCCCCGACGACCAGGCCGGAGACGTAGAGCGTCCATTCCGGCAGGCCGAAACCCGCGCACAGCATGAGTGAGGCCAGGGAGAGCGCGTTGACGACGCACAGAGGGGTGATCACCCTGCTCTGGCCGAACCGGTCGACCAGCCGCGCCGACAGGGGCGCGGCCACGGCGAAGGAGACGTTGGTGGTGGCGGCGACGGCGCCGGCGGTGGCGTACGACTCGGTGATGCCGGAGACCAGCAGGACGATCCCGATGCCGAGCATGGACATCGGCATCCGGCCGATGAATCCGGCCAGGACGAAACCTGTGACGCCGGGCTCCTTGAACAGTCCCCGATAAGGCCCGACCACGTGTGTTCCCTCCCCCAGCCGCGCCCCAACCTTTGCGCACGGTTCGTCCGTTAAGCAACTGTTTTTAGTGCCGACTCGGCTAACGTGTGCCGGGTGTCCGGTCTTCCCTCCCTGCGCGCCGTGCTGCTCATGATCGCCGTGGTCGTCGCCGTCTCGGTGATCGCCGCGGGGGTGGCGCTGACGGCGCGCAAGGACCTGTTCGCGGCGGACCCGCCGCCCGCCCGCCAGACGCCGGCGGCCAGGAAGACGCAGACGCAGACGACGAACCTGGACAAGATCGTGCCCAAGGCCGAGCCGGTCAAGGACTTCGGTCAGGGCGGCCCCGCGGTCACCTCGACCCCGCCGAAGATCCTCGCCATCGCCCGCGCCGAGGTGCCCAAGCAGGCCCGCTTCAAGCTGTCGGCGCTCAAGAACGTGCAGAAGCTGACCGTCGTGGACGCGGGCTCCGTCAGGGTGTCGGGCACCGGCCTGAACCTGCTGGCCGTGAACCCGGCCGACTTCCGCGCCTGGACGCCCAAGGCCGTGGCCGACCAGCCCGCCGTGTGGAACGCCCTGGCCAGGGGCGAGCTGGTCGCCGAGACCGCGACCGTCCGCCGGTACGGCATGATCCTCGGCGCCGAGTACCAGGTGGACAACGGCCCGAGGCTGCGCGTCGCCGCCTCGGCCGCGCTCGGGCTGGCCGGCATCGACGGCCTGGTCAGCGCGGACCTGGGCAAGGCGCTCGGCCTCGCCCCCGGTGTCGCGGTCCTGCTGCACGGCAAGGCGGCCATCGGCGAGAAGGGCGTGCGCGGGCTGCTCGGCAAGGGCGCCCAGGTCGTGACACTCGGCGCCCGCCCCAGGAAGCAGCAGCCGCGGCAGACCGCCAGGCCGCAGCAGCAGGTCAACGTCGGCCGCCCGAACAGCTACCTCGACCTCTACAAGGCCTCCGCCACCCACTGCCCCGGCCTGTCATGGACCGTGCTGGCCGCGATCGGGCAGGTGGAGAGCGGCCACGGGCGCAACAACGGCCCGTCGAGCGCGGGCGCGCTCGGGCCGATGCAGTTCATGCCCGCCACCTGGAAGCACTACGGCGTGGACGGCGACGGCGACGGCAAGGCCGACATCTGGAGCCCGTACGACGCGGTCCCCGCCGCGGCCAAGTACCTGTGCGCGAACGGCGCGGGCCGGGGCGGGGAGAAACTGCGCAAGTCGATCTGGTTCTACAACCACTCGTGGGACTACGTGAACAAGGTGATGGGCATCGCGGAGGCATACGCGCGGGCCTACGCGTGAGGGCTGCCCGTGGGGGCTACTTGTGGGGCTACTTGCGGGGGCTACGCCTGGCGGCGGCGCGGGGGCGGGCAGCAGGCGATCCCGCAGTGCACCGGCTCCGGCTCGTCCATCAGCTCGCGCACCATCCGCACGAACGCCGGGTGCGTGCCCGCCGTCGCCGCCCGCTCCATCGGCAGCCCCAGCTCGTCGGCCACCTGCCTGGCCTCGGTGTCGAGGTCGTAGACGACCTCCATGTGGTCGGAGACGAACCCGATCGGCACCAGCACCACCGACCGCGCGTCGGTCTTGCGCAGATGGTCGCAGATGTCGGGCTCCAGCCAGGGCACCTCGGGCGGGCCGCTGCGCGACTGCCACACCAGGTCCCACGGCTGGGTGCGGCCCAGCGCCTGGTTGACCAGCTCGGCGCTCCTGCGCAGCTGCGCCTCGTACAGGCCGCCGTACGGGCCGGCGGTGCGCGCCATCGAGACCGGGACGCTGTGCGCGGTGAACACCAGGCGCGCGTCGTCGCGGCCGAGCCGGTCGAGCGCCTGCCCGACATGGTCGGCCATCGCCTCGACAAAACCGGGATGGTCGCCGAAGTGGCGCATCTTGACCAGCCGGGGGCCGCCGGGGACGGAGATCCTGTCGATGTCCTCGTAGTACTGGCGGCAACTGGAGTAGCCGGCGAACGCGGACGTGGCGAAGACCGCCGCCGTGCGCACCCCGTCCTGCTTCATCCGCAGCACGGTGTCCTCGCCGAACGGGTGCCAGTTGCGGTTGCCCCAGTAGACGGGCACGTCCGCGAGCGGGCGCAGCGCCTCCACCAGCGCGCGGTTCTGGCCGTTGATCGGGCTGACCCCGCCGAACCCCTGGTAGTGCTCGGCCACCTGGAGCAGCCGCTCGCGCGGCACGCCCCGCCCCCTGACCGCGTTCTCCAGGAACGGCAGCACGTCGTCGGGCCCCTCGGGACCGCCGAAGGAGAGCACCAGCAAAGCGTCGTAGTTCCCCACCTGACCAAGCCTATGTCCGCGTGTCAGTGGTCCTTGCGCGAGGTAAGTTCATTGGAGTGAGCGCTTTCCACGACATTCGTGACTATGTGGCCATCCCTCGAGTTCTCTCTCTGAAGCTGGCACCCGACGGATCACGCCTGATCTCCGTGGTGCAGTCGCTCAACCCCGACGGCAAGTCGTACGGCACCGCGCTCTGGGCGATCCCCGTCGACGGCGAGCCGTACCGGCTGACCCGCTCGGCCAAGGGCGAGAGCGCGGCGGAGTTCACCGACGCGGGTGACGTGCTGTTCACCTCGGCGCGCCCCGACCCGGCCGTGAAGGACGCCACCGACGAGGTGCCCGCGCTGTGGCTGCTGCCGCGGGCGGGCGGCGAGGCCCGCCAGGTGGCGAGCCGGCCGGGCGGGATCGGCGGCTTCCGCACGGCGGGTGACGTGGTGGTGTTCACCTCCGACGTGCTGAACGGCGAGGAGGCGGCCGAGGAGGAGCGACGCAAGGCGCGCAAGGACGCCGGCATCTCGGCGATCCTGCACGAGAGCTACCCGGTCCGCTACTGGGACCACGACCTGGGCCCCGGGCACACGCGGCTGTTCGCCGCCAGGCTCGGCGAGGACCGTCTGGAGGACGTGCGCGACCTGACGCCCGATCCTGGCGAGGGCCTGCGCGACGCCTCCTTCGCGCTCACACCCGACGGCGCCACCGTGGTCACGACCTGGCGCACCCTGCTGCCGAACGGCGAGAACCGCATCGACCTGGTCGCCGTCGACGTGGCGACGGGCGACCGGCGGGTGGTCTTCAGCGAGGAGGGCTACGACTTCGGCGGCCCGATCGCGCTCTCGCCCGACGGCGCCCGCGTGGCCTGTGCGCGTGACCGGCTGACCGGCCTGGACGTGTCGGCGAGGACGGAGCTGTGGATCGGCGGCCTGGCCGGCGGCGAGGCGGGCGCCTACGCCCCCGACCTGTTCCCGATGGACCTCAAGTGGGCGCCGGACGGCTCGGCCGTCTACGTCGTGGCCGACCACCAGGGCCGCCGCCCGGTGTTCAGGGTGCCCCTGGACGGCGAGGTCAGCCGCCTGACCCAGGACGACGCCGCCTACCAGGCGCTCAACGTCTCGGCCGACGGTCAGTCGATCCACGCGCTGCGCAGCGCCGTCGACCTGGCCCCCGGACCGGCCAGGATCG
>NZ_JAHKRL010000532.1 GCF_019396405.1 Nonomuraea rhizosphaerae
GCGCCGCCCCGGAGAGCGGCGCCCGACGGCACGAGAAGCGGCGGACGGCCTACGAGTGCGAGCGCGCCTTGAACAGCGCCCGGCGGGCCGCCTTGGCGACCTGCTTGTCCGGGTGCACCTGCGAGATCAGGTCCAGCAGCTCCTCCACATGGGAGTGCGGGATCTTCCAGATCACTTCCAGCAGGCTGTTCAGCAGCTCGGGGCCGATGTCGCGCAGGCTGCCGATGAACTCCGACCGCCCCAGCCCCGCCGAGATCGTCCACATGTCCAGGATCAGCCAGTGCGTGTCGTCCTGCGTGGGCTCGGGAGCCCCCTCCACGCCGAGCTGGCTCAGGTGCGTGGCCGCGTACGGGCGCAGTGACGACTGCTTGAGCGCGGCCTGCCAGGCCGGGATCGCCGCCTCCCCGAGCGTGCCGACCACGCTGGCCGCCTGGACGCGGATCAGCGCGTCCGACTCGTCCTCGGCGGCGGCCTCCAGCAGCTCCTCGGCCGCCTTCGCCGGCTCGCGCAGCCGCATCCAGTCGGCGAACTCGGCGTCGGCCTCCTCCTCGGGCAGCTCGGCGCTGAGCGCGAGCAGCTCGTGGGCGCTCATCGACTCGATGGCGGGCCGGGCGTCCACCTCGATGTCGGAGTCGTCCACCAGGTGGACGATGCCCTCGGTGCCGAGCGGGGTGAGCGAGACCGTCCGGTCCGCGACGGACACCATGCCGTACCCGGCCAGCCACTGGACCGCGCCGGTGAGCGGGTCGCCGGCCGCCTCCCACGCGTCGGCGCCCAGCTCGTCGAGCTCGGCCGCCGCCTCCGCCAGCTCCTGGCCCAGCTCGTCGAGGTCACGCGAGCCGCCGGCCAGCAGCAGCCGGACGAGCACGCCACGGGTCAGGCCCGCCAGGGCCATCGTGAGGTCCTCGTCGGCCAGCTCGGGGTCGCCGTAGTCGACCGAGTGGAGACCGAGCATCCAGGCGTCGAGCACGTCCTCGTCGTCGTCGAACGGCCACTCCGACGTGTCGTCCTGCACGGCGACCGTGTTGGCCTCGCCGGGCTCCAGGAACTCCAGGTCGACGGCCAGGTTCCACACGTTCCAGAGCTGGGGGACGGCCTCGGCGAGCGAGCCGTCGGTCTCCGGCCTGGACAGCCCGACGGCGGTCAGGGCCTCGGCCACCTCGTCGTCGGACAGCAGGGTGTCCTCGCCCACCCGGCGGCCGGAGCCGACCCACAGGGCCAGATCGCGCGCCTGGGCGATCAGCGGCACCTCACGGGCCGCGGCGGCCAGCTCGGAGTCGGGGCGCAGCCTGATCGTGTCGAGGTCGGCGAGCGCGTCGGCGAACGGCTCGAAGTCGCCCAGGTCGCCGACCTCCTCCTCGTCGTCGTCACCGTCGGTGTCGTCGATGAGGTCCTCCATCAGCTCGACGAAGTCGTCCTCCACGTCGTCGAGCTCGGCCTGCAGGTCGGAGAGGGAGTCGGAGCCCTCGGTGAGCCGTCCGGTCTGGGAGAGGAACGTCAGGTACGCGTCGAGGGCCGGGAGCATCCCGTCAGCGGCGGCGTCGGGGTCCTCCACGACCTTCGGCATGCGGTCGAGCAGCAGGTTACGCAGGTCGGCGCGCTTCCACACGCCGAGATCCTGAGAGAAGGCGAGGCGGTGCCACAGCGCCGCGGGCCCCACGAGCTCGGGGTCGCTCTCGGGCGCGTTGGTCCGCGCCCAGATGATGAACTCTTCGAGCAGGGGTCGCAGCTCAGTGGCGGCTACCTCGATGCGATCTGTCACGCACTCAGGCTAGTGCGCCCACGAGGCACTCGGCTCCCCAAATCAGGGCTTTTGCTGATCATGACGTGCGACGCATCGCCTCGGTGATCCGCTCGGCCGCCGCCATGACGGGCACGGCGTGCAGGCGGCCGGGCGCTCTGGTGAGCCGTTCGATGGGGCCGGAGACGGAGACCGCCGCAATCACCTTGCCGCCACTGCCCCTTATCGGCGCGGACACGCTGGCCACCCCCTGCTCGCGCTCGCCCACGCTGTGCGCCCAGCCCCTGCGCCGCACCGACGCCAGCGTGGCGGCGGTGAACTTCGCGCCGCGCAGCCCCCGGTGCAGCCGGTCGGGCTCCTCCCACGCCAGCAGGATCTGCGCCGCCGACCCCGCCGTCATCGGCAACGCGGAGCCCACGGGCACGGTGTCACGCAGGCCACTGGCCCGTTCGGCCGCCGCCACGCACACCCGCTCGTCACCTTGACGCCGGTAGAGCTGCGCGCTCTCCCCGGTCAGGTCGCGCAACTGCATCAGAACGGGCGCGGCCACCGCCAGCAACCGGTCCTCACCCGCCGCCGTGGACAACTCCGAGAGCCGCGGGCCGAGCACGAACCTGCCCTGCGTGTCACGCGTCACGATGCGGTGGTGCTCCAATGCGACGGCGAGCCGGTGGGCCGTGGGTCTGGCCAGGCCGGTGGCCTGGACCAGCTGGGCCAGCGACGCGGGACCGGCTTCGAGAGCGTTGAGTACCAGAACGGCCTTGTCCAGTACTCCGACTCCGCTAGAGTTGTCCATACACCGATACTGCCGTCTCGACATATGGGATCGCAAGTCAGGGCAGATTCGGCGACAAGTCTCCCGCGAGGGAGCGCCGGTCTCTGGATGAGGAACGCAGGGAGCGCAGCGACCGGAGTGACGAAGGAAGAGACCGGGTCACAGCGACCGAGCCGCGATGCGGAGCGTCGCAGTCAGACAAGAGGAGATGGAGAATGGGCCGCACTCTGGCGGAGAAAGTCTGGGAGCAGCACGTCGTGCGCCGAGCCGACGGCGAACCTGACCTTCTCTACATCGACCTGCACCTCATCCACGAGGTGACCAGCCCGCAGGCGTTCGACGGCCTGCGTCTCGCCGGTCGGAAGGTGCGCAGGCCCGATCTCACCATCGCCACCGAGGACCACAACGTGCCGACCGTGCTCGGCCCGATCACCGACCCGGTCTCCAAGACCCAGGTCGAGACGCTCCGCAAGAACGCCGCCGAGTTCGGCGTCCGGCTGCACCCGATGGGCGACGCCGGCCAGGGCGTGGTGCACATCATCGGCCCGCAGTTCGGCCTGACCCAGCCGGGCATGACGATCGTGTGCGGCGACAGCCACACCTCCACGCACGGCGCGTTCGGCGGCATCGCGTTCGGCATCGGCACCTCCGAGGTCGAGCATGTGCTGGCCACGCAGACGCTGCCCGCCTACCGGCCGAAGACGATGGCCATCGAGGTCTCGGGCGAGCTGCCCGTCGGCGTCACGGCGAAGGACCTGATCCTGGCCATCATCGCCAAGATCGGCACCGGCGGCGGCCAGGGCTACATCGTCGAGTACCGCGGCGAGGCCGTGCGCAAGCTCTCCATGGAGGGCCGCATGACGGTGTGCAACATGTCGATCGAGGCCGGCGCCCGCGCGGGCATGATCGCCCCGGACGAGACCACGTTCGACTACCTCAAGGGCCGCCGGCACGCGCCGGAGGGCGAGGCGTGGGACCAGGCGGTCGCGTACTGGAAGTCGCTGCGCACCGACGACGACGCCGTGTTCGACAAGGTCGTCGAGATCGACGCCTCGACGCTGACCCCTTACGTCACCTGGGGCACCAACCCCGGCCAGGGCCTGCCGCTGGACGCCGCGGTGCCCAGCCCCGAGGACTACACGGACCCGGTCGCCCGCTCGGCCGCCGAGCGCGCGCTGGAGTACATGGGGCTGACCGCGGGCACGCCGCTGCGCGAGATCCAGGTCGACACGGTGTTCGTCGGCTCGTGCACCAACGGCCGCATCGAGGACCTGCGCTCGGCCGCCGAGATCCTGCGCGGCCGTCAGGTCATCACCCGCACGCTGATCGTCCCCGGCTCGATGCTGGTCAAGCACCAGGCCGAGCAGGAGGGCCTGCACGAGGTCTTCAAGGCCGCCGGCGCCGAGTGGCGCGAGGCGGGCTGCTCGATGTGCCTGGGCATGAACCCCGACACGCTCCAGCCGGGCGAGCGCAGCGCCTCCACCTCCAACCGCAACTTCGAGGGCCGCCAGGGCAAGGGTGGCCGCACCCATCTGGTGTCGCCGCAGGTCGCCGCCGCGACCGCGGTCACCGGCCGCCTGACCGCCCCCGCCGACCTCTAGGAGCGAAGATGGACAAGTTCACCACCCACACCGGTACGGCGGTGCCGCTGCGCCGCAGCAACGTCGACACCGACCAGATCATCCCGGCCGTCTGGCTCAAGCAGGTCAGCCGGACCGGCTTCGAGAAGGGCCTGTTCTCCGCCTGGCGCGAGGACCCGGCGTTCGTGCTCAACGACCCGTCGTACGAGGGCGCCACCGTCCTGGTCTCCGGCCCCGACTTCGGCACCGGCTCCTCGCGCGAGCACGCCGTGTGGGCGTTGCAGCAGTACGGGTTCCGCGTCGTGATCGCGGCCAGGTTCGGCGACATCTTCCGCAACAACTCCACCAAGATGGGCCTGCTGCCGGTCATCCTGCCGGACGACAAGGTCGAGGCGCTCCAGGCCGCCGTCGAGGCGGACCCGAAGCTGGAGGTGACCGTCGACCTCGACGGACGCCAGGTCCGCTGGGCCGGTGAGAGCGTCGCCTTCGAGATCGACGACTACACGCGCTGGCGCCTCATGGAGGGCCTCGACGACATCGGACTGACCCTGCGTCACGCCGAGGATGTGGCGGCGTACGAGAATGGTCGGCAGCCATGGCTGCCGACGACCGTCTAGAGGGGG
>NZ_JAHKRL010000533.1 GCF_019396405.1 Nonomuraea rhizosphaerae
GATGTGGCGCGGGTCTTGATCGTGACGATGTTCGATCTTGATGCCTATGTCTACGATGCTCTCCGCGCCGGGGCGAGCGGATTCCTGCTCAAGGACACTCCGCCTGCCGATCTGGTCGCTGCCATCCGGGTGGTGGCGAGTGGCGAGGCGCTGCTGGCTCCTACCGTGACGCGCCGGTTGATCGAGGAGTTCGCCCGTACACCGGCCTCGCCGCAGCTCAAGGGGCTGGAGGGGATAACTGAGCGCGAGCGGGAGGTTCTCGTCCTGATCGCCCGAGGATTGTCCAACAACGAGATCGCAGATCATCTGCATCTGAGCCTTGCCACGGTCAAGACCCACATCGGCCGGTTGCTGGCCAAGCTTGAGGCGCGAGACAGGGCGCAACTCGTCATCGTGGCGTATGAGAGTGGGCTGGTTTCGGCAGTCCGCTGACCAGCGGCTGGGGCCCGTGCGGGAGGAACGGGGTGGCACGCGGCAAGTTGTGGCGGATCAAGACGAACGGGCCGAGGGATGGCTCATGGGGCCAGAGACAAGTGCACATGAGCGGAACGATTTGTAGTTGATGGGAGTGGACCCGTGCGAACGGGATGATTTGTCGTTCACGAAGTGGGGCCGTGTGAACGGGAGGACCTTCGGTGGATGGGAGCAGGTGTGTATAGGCAGTTGCGAGGTGTTGTGGTGCACATGCGCCTCCACCGGCGCGAACTTACCGGCGTTGAGTCAGTTGATCAGGCCGGATGGGGGTCCGGTAGCGTCGGTGACGTGACCGATGTACGGATCGTTTATCGGAAATATGGCGGGGCGTTGCACTGGAACCATGCGGCGAAAGTGCTTGGCGAGGATGAGCACGGGGTGTGGGTCGCGGCTCCTGGCGGGACGGTCGCACGCAAGGGCGATGGACCGCCCGTGGTGTGGAAGTCCACAGTCATCATGTTGTTTCCGCGGGATGCGTGGTGGACGGCGTCGTTCAACTCGCCGCCGCACCGGAGCGAGGTGTACGTGGACGTCACTACCGTTCCGGAGTGGCGTGGCGACGAGGTGACCATGCTGGATCTTGATCTCGATGTGATCAGGATGCGGGACGGTCGGTTGATCTTGGACGACGAGGACGAGTTCGCTGAGCATCAGGTGTCGCTGGGGTATCCGGAAGAAATGATCGCGCAGGCCGAGGAGACGGCCAGGTGGTTGATGGGCGCGGTGGGCAAGCGGCAGGGGCCGTTCGGCGGCGCGCATTCGAGGTGGCTCGACCAGGTGGTGTGAGCCGCTCTGGCAGGCGAGCGTAACGATCCCGTGAGGGCAACGACCTTCGTCGGGCGTCGGGCGTCGGGCGTCGGGCGTCGGGCGTCGGGCGTCGGGCGTCGGGCGTCGGGCGTCGGGCGTCGGGCGTCGGGCGTCGGGCGTCGGGCGTCGGGCGTCGGGCGTCGGGCGTCGGGTCCTGCTTTGTGAAGGGAGCGTTGCGCAGTCGGTCATGGCGTGGTGCTGAGAAGCCTGATCAGCCGAAGGCTGTGAGCAACGGATAGTCGTACAGCGTGCGCGCACGGGTTATGAAGCGCGATCGGGAGTGATCGATTGCGTCCAGGGCCAGGCGTGGCGAGGGGGAACCAGAAGGCTTTGCTGGACAGCGCAAGGCTCGGGACTTGCGGGGAGAGCGTTAGGCTCCCGGCTTTACGGAGTCAGCTCGTAAGGCGTAGGGCTTCGGCCATGGCGGCGAGACGGCGGGGAGAGGCGAGGCCGGCATGGTAGAGGTGAAACTCTGTGGCGCCCGCCTTGGCGTACGTCCTGAGCTGCTCGGCTAGTGCCTCGCCGTCGGCGGGGCGTGGGGGCAGGGCCAGGACGTAGGCGCCTACTCGCTGGCCGGGGTGGCAGAGTTCGCTGAGCTTGGACAGGCGGGCGGCGTCCGAGGCGGAGTCGCCCCAGCAGTTGCCTACCAGGACGTCCGCACCAGGCTCCCCGGTGGGGAGGGTGGCGAACGAGCTGGCGGCCCACGGGTCCGGGTTGGCGTGAAGGGTGATAGGGACGTTCGGTGCGGTGTCCCGGGCCACGGTGATGAGGCGGGAGCGCAGTGACGCTGACAGGTCGACGCGGACGTTTCGGACGTCTTCGGCCAGAGGGCCGAGAGCGTCCTCCACGGTCGCGGGGGAAGAGGGCTCCGGTGATATCGCCTGGGAGGTCGGCGCCGAAGCCGTTACGGCCTTAGCGGAAGGGCCGTCGATGGCCGCGCGTACGCGTTCCCGCATGCCTTGCGGGTAGCGGGCGGCGCAGGCCGTGCAGAAGCAGAGTGTCAGCAGGTCAGCGTGTACGGGTGTCCAATCGGCACCCACTGTCTTCTCGTGCACGCTCTGGTGCCCGAAACCCATGGGTCCGCACGCCTCCAGGATGAGCCCGTCCGGCTCCCCAACGGTCAGGATTTCCTTGACCAGACGTTCGCAGTAATCGATCACGTCCTCGAAGGCGGGACACAGCGCATATGGATAGGGATCGTCGAATGCGTTACGTACTACCAGGTCAGGGTGCATGCCGCCCAGGTACGAGTTGTGCGTCAGAACGGTCCACGCGTGCACCTTCAGACCTGCGGCCTTCAGGGCGTCGCGGGCTTGGAGGAAGGAGTCCGTGGGCGTCCAGGTCGGGGAGGCCGGCGTCAGCCGCCCCCAGGAGGCGGAGCGTACCGGCAGGTAGAACGCCGAATACGGGACGTCGAGCACTCGGTGCGCGGGGTGGTACGGCGTCGCGGCGCGGGTCGAGTGGTAGCTGGCCGCCACCGCCACGGCCTCGACCCCCAGCTCCGCGAGCCGCGAAGGGGCCGACGGGTCGCCGACGATGTCCCAGGGGTAGGCGTAGGCCACATTCACCAGCGCGGTCTCCTCGCAGAGAAAGCAGGCTCGAAGCGCTGCATATAGGTGGTGTCGTCGCGGGCGGTGAGTCCGCACGCGAGATATTGCTCGTGCATGACGGCCAAGGCGTCACGGTCGAGCTCGACGCCGAGGCCGGGGCCGTCGGGCACGGGGACGGCGCCGTCGATGAACCGCAGGGCGCCCGGTGCGACCACGTCCTGCCCGTTCTGCCATGGGGTATGGGTGTCGCAGGCGTGAGTGAGGTTGGGCATGGCGGCGGCCAGGTGGGTCATCGCAGCCAGGCTGATCCCGAGATGCGAGTTGGAATGCATGGACAGCTCCAGCCCGAACGTGTCGCACAATGCGGCGATGTGCGAGGAACGTACGAGTCCGCCCCAATAATGGTGGTCGAGGAGCAGCACCCCGATCGCCCCGGCGGCGATGGCAGGTGGCAGGTGCTCGGGCGTCACCACGCACATGTTGGTGGCCAGCGGCATCGGCACCTCGGCGGCGACCTCGGCCATGCCGGGGATGCCCGGCGTGGGGTCCTCCAGGTATTGCAGGCTGCCTTCCAGCGCCTGTCCGACCTGGATGGAGGTCTCCACTGTCCAGGCGGCGTTCGGGTCGAGGCGAAGCGGCAGGCCCGGGAACGCCTCCCGCAGGGCTATGATGGCTTCGACCTCTTCGGAGGGTGCGAAGACGCCGCCTTTGAGCTTGATAGACGCGAAGCCGTATTCTTTGATCAGCATCGACGCCTGTTCGACGATTCCCGCCGCATCGAGCGCAGCGCCGAACCTGTCGGGCTCACCGCCTGGATGCCCCGCCCACTTGTAGAAGAGATAGGCGCTGTACGGCACGGCGTCGCGTACCCGGCCGCCCAGCAGATCGACTACAGGCACGCCGTACGCTTTGCCGCGAATATCCAGACAAGCGACCTCGAACGCAGCGAAGACCCGATCGATGCTTTTCTCCTGGGTCGCGACTCCGGTCAAGCCATGCATGTCGGTCACGACGTCGCCGATGATCGCGCTGATCCTGGCGTACATCTCGTGGGTCGCATGCACATCCACCCCGACCAGCGCTGCGGCACATTCACGTACCTTGGAGAGATGTCCCAGGTCACCGTACGTTTCGCCGAGTCCGCTCAGCCCTTCGTCGGTGACCACCTCGACGATCGTCCGCAACGCCCAGGGCTCGTGCACCCCGGCGGCGTTGAGCAGGGGCGGATCCCGGAACGCTACGGGAGTGACGTGGATCTGCCTGATGATCATGCGACCGCCGTCCATATATGTGAACACTTGCCAAGTTTGTGGACAGGTTGCGGCAACTGTAAGAATCAACATGAAGAAGTGTCAAGACTCCGAAGGGCCATTCGATGATCTACGGACACAACCCCAGGACCGGCGAGACCGTGGGCGCAGCTCTGCCCGAGACCGACCGCGCCGGGGTCGACATGGTTGTTTCCGCCGCGTCGGCCGCAGGCTCCGCGTGGCGGGCGACACCTGCCGCTGAGCGGGCCGAGGCGCTGGAGGCGGTCGCCGGCGCTCTCTCCGCACATGTGGACGAGCTGTGGCAGATCGCCGACAACGAGACCGCGCTGGGAGAGGTGCGGCTGCGTGGGGAGGTGGCTCGTGCGGCCGGACAGTTCCGGCTTTTCGCTCAGGTGATCAGAGACGGCGGCTATCTCGACGCCATCATCGACCACGCGGATCCGTCAGCGACGCCGCCCAGACCGGATGTGCGCAGGATGAAGCATCCGCTGGCCGGCGTGGTGGCGGTGTTCGCGGCGAGCAACTTCCCGTTCGCGTTCTCGGTGGCGGGCGGTGACACCGCATCGGCGCTGGCAGCTGGGTGCGCCGTCGTGGTGAAGGCGCATCCCGGTCACCCGAACACCTCTGAGCAGGTCGCCCGTATCGTCCGCAACGCTCTGCCGTACCCCGATCTGCTGGGACTGGTGCAGGGCATGCGGGCGGGCGGCGACCTGGTGCAGCACCCGAGCGTGGTGGCGGCAGGGTTCACCGGGTCTGTTGCTGGTGGCAAGGCGATCCAGGCGCTGATCGACGAGCGGGAGGTGCCGATCCCGTTCTTCGGAGAGCTCGGCAGCGTCAACCCGGTCGTCGTGCTGCCGTCCGCGTCGATGAAGGACGTGGCCAGCGGGTTCGCCGCGTCGGTGACGTTGGGTGTCGGGCAGTTCTGTACGAATCCGGGGCTGATGTTCGTGCCTGAGGATGACGAGCTCCGTAAGGCGCTGGTCGAGGCTGTCGAAGGTACGAGCGGTGGGCCGATGCTCGCTGAGCGGATCAGAGAAGGGTACCTCGGAGGGGTGCAGCGGCTGAGTGAGCTGTCGGTGCTGGCCGAGGGCAACGCGGGGGAGGGGAGCCTGGCCGTCACTCCCAAGGTGTTCACCACCGACCTCGACTCGTTCGCCGCGAAGCTGCCGGCGATTGCCGAGGAGTGCTTCGGACCCGCGTCGATCGTGGTGACATACCGGAACGCTTCGGATCTGCGGGCCGTGCTGGAGCGGTTGGAAGGGTCACTCACGGCCACCATCCACGCCACCGACCCCGCTGAGGCCGGCGAGGTCGCCGAGGTGCTCGGGCGCAGGGCTGGGCGGCTGATCTGGAACGGCTGGCCGACCGGCGTAGCGGTCTGCTGGGCGATGCATCACGGTGGTCCGTGGCCGTCCTCGACGTCGCCCGCGCACACGTCGGTCGGCGCGACGGCCATCGACCGGTGGCTGGTGCCGACGGCGTACCAGGACTGGCCGGGCGAGCTGCTGCCGGAGGAGCTCAGGGACGACAATCCGCTGGGTGTGCCGCGGCGTGTGGACGGCGCATTGGGTCGATAGACCGAACGGAGCGGTGGGGATACGTCCTGGCGCGGCTGCTGGGCGCCAGGACGGCACCACCTCGGTGTGTGCGTGTCGGTGGGATATGTCCAGATAGCGGCATTGAAAGTGGTTGGTGCGGAAGCGGGCAATTGTAGGCAGTGGGGCTGAGGCTGGAGCTGGGGTTGAGGCATGTGGGCCGCGCGACATGGGCGGACCAGGGAGCGGCATAAGGCCGGGTCGCGGGGGCGCAGCAGGGCCGGGAGACGTGTACGGCGAGTTGAGCGCGCTGTGGGCGGTGTGTCTGTGAGATGGCGTACGGCTGGTCGAGGGGACTTTGCAGGGCGCGGCGGGCTCGGGAGACGCGTACGGCGAGTCGGGTATGGCGAAGTAAGTGCATTGCAGAGCAGCTTTGAGAAGTTACGTACGGCTAGTTTCTGGGCGCTGATGGCTCCGAGAAATGGCGTAGGGCGGGTTGGGCGTGTTACGGGGTGGCAGGCTCAGAAGACATGTGCGGTGAGTCGGAGTGCGTTGCGGTGGCGGGCCTTCGGCAGCCAGTGGCCGTGTGAGGTGGTCGAGAGGGCGTGGCTTCGCCCTCTGAGGGCTGCCCTTCCCCTCGTAGCGTGGAGACCGAACCGGGAGAGGTTTGGTCGTGGCAGCAGTCACGCGGCGGCGCTTTGATCCGGAGTTCCGGGCGGGCGCGGTGCGTATCGTGAAGGAGACCG
>NZ_JAHKRL010000534.1 GCF_019396405.1 Nonomuraea rhizosphaerae
CACGGGGGAGCCCACCCCCCCCGACCCCCCTCGCCGGGGGCCTCCCGGCCCCCGGACCCCCGAGCCTCGCCCACCTCCGCGACGGAGGGACGACACACCGAGGCATCCTCAAGACGTGATCTCAGGGTCCGTGGCCCAGGAGAGCCGGCGACAGCGTGATCACTCCTCGGCACCTCTCCACATCACAGCCGTCCACTCGATGTATCGCCGGCATCGCCCCGTCCCGCGTCAAAGAACTAGCAGTATTCTCTGTTGCGAGGAAGGCGGTGGAGATGAGCGCTCAGCCCGTCCGTGAGGAAGGACCCAGAGTTCCGCGAACCATCGGCGGGATCTCCGACGCCCTGCGCGGTGCGCGCCGAGCGCAGTTCTTCGCCGAGTTGCTGGAAGCACAGCAAGGCGCGGAACTCGACGCAGTACTGTCGGCGTGGTGGGGCCGCGCCATGCTGGACACCGATCCCGATCGAGATCGTGTCCGCGCCGCCGCGGAGACGGGGACACTGTCGACCACCACCATGGACGAGATCACGCGCCGACGGCAGGAGCGCCCCGCCAGTGAACGAGGATGACGGCGATCTATGGCCTGTCGTGCCTTCCGAGCTCGTCTCCGAAACACTGTCGGACATGTCGGTCTCAGCGGAGACCTTCTCAACAGTGGTCGCACTCACTGTCGCCCTCTGTGAAGATCCATGGCTCATCGGCAGCGAGCAGGTCGGCAGTGATCCGGACTGGCGAGAGGTACTGATCCCCAAGGGATACGGCATTGCCGAATACCGGATCGACCGAAAGAACCAGCAAGTGGTTCTCACCCGTATCGTGCTGTTCTGACGACATCCCTGCCGCGTGCTGCCACCTGCCCGGCGGGGGTGAGCGGCCGCCGTAGAGTGCTGGCATGAACCGGTTGCGCGACGCGACGAGCCCCTATCTGCTGCAACACGCCGACAACCCCGTCGACTGGCACCCCTGGGGTGAGGAGGCGTTCGCGGAGGCGCGGCGGCGCGACGTCCCGCTGCTGATCAGCGTCGGCTACTCCGCGTGCCACTGGTGCCACGTCATGGCGCACGAGAGCTTCGAGGACGCCGAGACCGCGCGGCTGATGAACGAGCACTTCGTCAACGTCAAGGTGGATCGCGAGGAGCGGCCCGACGTGGACGCGGTCTACATGAGCGCGACGCAGGCCATGACGCAGCAGGGCGGCTGGCCGATGACGGTGTTCGCGACGCCGGAGGGGCATCCGTTCTACTGCGGGACGTACTTCCCGCGTCCGCAGTTCCAGCGGCTGCTGCAGGGGGTGCGGCAGGCGTGGGAGGGCGACCGGGCGGCGGTGCTGCAGCAGGGGTCGAAGGTCGTGGAGGCGCTGAACGCGCACACCACGCTGCCGAGCGGGCCGCTGCCGGACGAGGAGGCGCTGGCGCTGGCCGTGCGGAACCTGCGGGAGTCGTTCGACAAGGCGCGCGGCGGGTTCGGCGGGGCGCCGAAGTTCCCGCCGTCGATGGCGCTGGAGTTCCTGCTGCGCTCCGGGGAGACGGAGATGAGCGGGCGCACGCTGGAGGCGATGGCGCGCGGCGGCATGTACGACCAGCTCGGCGGCGGTTTCGCCCGTTACAGCGTGGACTCCGACTGGGTGGTGCCGCACTTCGAGAAGATGCTGTACGACAACGCGTTGCTGCTGCGCGTCTACACGCACTGGTGGAAGGCGGGCCGGGAGCCGCTGGCCGAGCGGGTGGCGCTGGAGACGGCCGGCTGGCTGCTGCGCGAGATGCGCACGGCGGAGGGCGGGTTCGCCTCGGCGCTGGACGCCGACAGCGAGGGCGAGGAGGGCAGGTTCTACGTCTGGACGCCCGAGCAGCTCGACGAGGTGCTCGGGGCGGAGGACGGGGCGTGGGCGGCGCGGTTGTTCGAGGTGAGCGGCCCGGAGGGGACGTTCGAGCACGGCACGTCGGTGCTGCAACTGCTCGCCGACCCGGGCCCGGATGCGCGGGAGGCGGGTCCGGACCCGCAGGACGCGGCTCCGGATGCGCGGGACGCGGCACGGTACGAGGACGTGCGCGCCCGGCTGCTGGCCGCCAGGGAGCGGCGGGTGCGTCCCGGCCGTGACGACAAGGTCGTGGCCTCGTGGAACGGGCTGGTGATCGCGGCGCTGGCCGAGGCCGGCACGGTGTTCGACCGGCCGGACCTCGTGGACGCCGCCCGGCAGGCGGCCGAGCTGCTCGAACGCGTCCACATGGACGGCGGCAGGCTGCTGCGCACCTCGCGCGACGGCCGGGCGGGGCGTAACGCGGGCGTGCTGGAGGACTACGCGAACCTGGCGGAGGGCCTGATCGCGCTGCACGGCGTCACCGGCGAGACGCGCTGGCACCGGCTGGCGGGCACGCTGCTGGAGACCGTGCTCGACCGGTTCGCCGACGGCGCGGGCGGCTTCTACGACACGGCCGACGACGCCGAGCGGCTGTTCCAGCGCCCGCAGGACCCGACCGACAACGCCACGCCGTCGGGCCAGTACGCGGCGGCGGGCGCGCTGCTGTCCTACGGCGCGCTGACCGGCTCGGCGCGGCACCGCGAGGCTGCCTATGCGGCGCTCGGGACGGTGTCGACGCTGGCCAGGGGGCATGCGAGGTTCGCGGGGTGGGGGCTGGCGGTGGCCAGGGCGGCGATCGACGGACCCGTGGAGGTGGCCGTCGTGGGGCCGCCCGGCGACCCCCGTACGCGGGCGCTGCACCGTGAGGCGCTGCTGGCCGACGTCCCCGGGCTGGTGGTGGCCCTGGGGACCGGCGACGGCGGGCCCGAGGGCGGACCCGCCCTGCTGGAGCAGCGCGGGACGGTCGGCGGCGCCCCGGCGGCCTACGTGTGCCGGGGCTTCGCCTGCCGCATGCCGGTCACGACCCCGGAGGAGCTGCGGGACGAGCTGACCCGGCTCTGACCCCGAGGGGCGGGAACAGGCCCGAAGTGCGGGAACAGGCCCTGAGGTGCGGAAACAGGACCTGAGGAGCGAGAACGGCCCTGAGGAGCGGGAACGGGCTAGCCCGACGGTGAGCGGGCGCGGCCGTTGTTGCTGTCGTCGTCCTGGTCGAAGTTCTGGGTGGAGTCGTCCGGGATGTCGGTGCGTGGCGACTCGCTGTCGTTGTCGTTCTCCGGCGGCCCCTGCGTCTCCTCGTCCCGCGTGGGCGGTGCCTCGGTGGCGGTCGGGTCGCTCTCCTCGGGCGTGGGCGTGAACCAGGGGGTCGGCTCGTCGCTGGGCCGCCGCTCCTGGGGCTCGTCCTGCCGCGTGTCCACCGGCTGACGCCAGTCGGAGCCGTACCCGATGTCGGACGGCTCGGGGAACTCCTCGACCGGCTTGCCGGCCATGGCCTCGCTCATGAAGGCCCGCCACACCTGCGCCGGCAGCTGACCGCCGAACTGCACCCCGTACCCGGGGATCTCGACCTGCTTGTTGTCGTCGCGGAACATGTCCACGGCGACGGCGAGCTGCGGCGTGAAGCCGTTGAACCAGACCGCCTTGGACTTGTCCGTGGTGCCGGTCTTCCCGGCGACAGGCCGGTCGTAGAGCCTGGCCGCGGTGCCGGTGCCGTACTTGACGACCTGCTCCATCGCGTACGTGGTGTCGGCGGCGGCCTGCTTGCTGACCACCTCGGTGGCGGCCGGCTCGATCACGTTCTTCTGGCCGCCGGCCGGGGTGACCGACTTCACCACGTGCGCCTCCATGTGGACGCCCTCGTTGGCGAAGGTGGCGAAGCCGGAGGCGTTCTGCACGGCGCTCACCGAGGCGACGCCGAGCGGGAACGTGGCGGCCGTCTCGTGCTGCTGGAGCTGCGCCTCGGGGATGCCGGCCTTCTCGGCGGTGGTGGCCACCTTGTCGAGGCCGACCTTCTGGCCGAGGTCCACGAACGCGGTGTTGACGGAGTTCTGGGTGGCGCGCACGAGGTTGATCCGCCCGTACGAGCGGTCGCTGTCGTTCGGGATGGAGGCTGAGGCGACGTGCATCGGCGAGTTGCCGTTGACCCGGCTGGACAGGTCGAAGCCGTTGTCGAGCGCGGTGGCCAGCGTGTACGGCTTGAACGTGGAGCCGGCCATCACCTTGGCCGAGAACGCGTTGTCGTAGTCGGAGCGGTCGGGCTTGCCGCCGTAGAAGGCGACGACCTCGCCGGTGGCCGGGTCGACGGCGGCGAGCCCGGTGCGCACCTTCTTGGGCGTGGACTCGGGCAGCACGTCCTTGACCGCCTTCTCGGCGGCGGTCATGAGCTTCTTGTCGAACGTCGTGACGACCTTGAGCCCGCCGCCGCTGATGTCCTCGTCGGTGTAGCCGCGCCGGTTGAGCTCGGCGGTGACCTGGTCGAGCATGTACTGGGCCTGGCCCTTGAGCTCGAACGGCTTCTTCGGCGACTTGAGCGCGGGGAAGGTCGCCTCGCCGTCGAGCGTGCCCATCTGGCGCATCGCGTCGACCACGGCCTGCCAGCGGGCCTTGGCGGCGTCGAGGTCGGCGCCCTCGGGGTCGGCGAACCGGCTGGGCTGCTGGATCACCGCGGCCAGGTAGGCGCCCTCGGACAGGGTGAGCTTGTCGGCGTGCTTGCCGAAGTAGGCCTGCGCCGCCGCCTCGATGCCGTTGGCGCCGCGGCCGAAGTAGATCGTGTTGAGGTACTGCTCAAGGACCCAGTCCTTCGACCTGGACTGGTCGACCTTGATGGAGATCATGATCTCCTTGAACTTGCGGGTGACCGAGCGCTCCTGGCTGAGCCCGCTGTAGTAGTTGCGCACGAGCTGCTGGGTGATGGTCGAGCCGCCCTGGAGCTGCTGTCCGCTGACCGTGGACCACACGGCCCGCGCGGTGCCCTTCAGGGAGACGCCGCCGTCCTCGTAGAAGGAGCGGTTCTCGGCCGCTATGACCGCGTCGCGCACGGGCTGCGGCACCTTGGACAGCGGCACGATCTTGCGGTCGATGCCCTTCCTGGCGATCACGGACTTGCCGTCGCGGTAATAGATCACCGACCCCTGGGCGGTGGCGTCTTTCTGCGTGCTGTCCGGGATCGGTGTCATGGCCCAGGCGATCGCGAAAAGCCCTATGGACGCGAGGATTCCCGCGCCGAGCACAATCAATAGCCGCCGTATGATCCGCTTTTTTCGCACGTGCACCCCCCGTTACCTGTGCGAACGTCAAGGGTAAACGATCGAGAAGAGTGCCTCGTCCCCCCTGCTCCGGATCGTACGTCTAGCGCGTGACGCGCTGCGAAACATTCATCACCAATGGCAGAACTCGGTATGGAACAGGGGTATCCAGAACGATGATCGAATGGGTTCGCAGAACACCCTGAACCTCCACCATCCGGTCGATCACCCTTTGCAGATCGGCGTTCGTGCGCGCCACCACCCGGCACATCAGGTCGCTGCCGCCGGTGATCGTGTGGATCTCCAGGACCTCCGGGATGTGGGCGAGCCGGTGCGCCACCGGGTCGTGCCCGGCGACCTGCCTGATCTCCATGCTGACGAACGCGGTGACGTCGTAGCCGAGCGCCGCCGGCGAGACGTCCGGCCCGAACCCGGCGATCACCCCCCTGGCGGCCAGCCGGTCGAGCCTGGCCTGCACGGTTCCGCGGGCGACGCCGAGCCTGCGTGAGCACTCCAGCACGCCCAGGCGCGGCTCGGCGGCCAGCAGGGCGATCAGCCGGGCGTCCAGGTGATCGATCGTCATGGTGTACAGGCCTCCCAGTGGTCGCGCCGTTGTGCTGTACAGATTGTCCACTCGTACAAGTAACTGTTGCACAACTCGTCCAGGAGAAACGAGAGTTGATGGTATGGATGATGTCTTTCCGGTTAATGGCATGGACGCCGTGGTGTTCGCCGTGGGCAACGCCAGGCAGGCCGCGCACTACTACTCGACCGCGTTCGGCATGAGGCTGGTGGCCTACCGCGGGCCCGAGAACGGCAGCCGCGACGAGGTGGCCTACGTGCTGACCTCGGGTGGCGCCCGGTTCGAGTTCAGGGCCTCGATCCGGCCGGGGACCGACATGGCCCGCCACGTTGCCGAGCACGGTGACGGGGTGATCGACCTGGCCATCGAGGTGCCCGACGTGGAGGCCGCCTACCGGCATGCCGTCGGCCAGGGGGCTCAGGGGCTGGCGGAGCCGTACACGATGGAGGACGAGCACGGCAAGGTCGTGCTGGCGGCGATCGCCACGTACGGCGAGACGCGCCACACGCTGGTCGACAGGTCCAACTACGGCGGCGTCTATCTGCCCGGCTACGCGCCCGCCGAGCCGCTCGTCGCCCCGCCCGGCACCAAGAACGGGCGGCTGTTCCAGGCCGTGGACCACTGCGTGGGCAACGTCGAGCTCGGCCGGATGGACGAGTGGGTGGACTTCTACCGCAATGTCATGGGCTTCACGAACATGGCGGAGTTCATCGGCGACGACATCGCCACCGAGTACTCGGCGCTGATGTCCAAGGTCGTGGCCGACGGGACGCGCAAGGTGAAGTTCCCGCTCAACGAGCCCGCGATCAGCCGCAAGAAGTCGCAGATCGACGAGTACCTGGAGTTCTACCGCGGCCCCGGCGTGCAGCACATCGCGCTGGCCACCAACGACATCCTGACCACGGTCGACCACATGCGCGCGGCCGGCGTCGCCTTCCTGGACACCCCCGACTCCTACTACGACGACCCCGAGCTGCGCTCGCGCATCGGCAACGTGCGGGCGCCGATCGAGGAGCTGAAGAAGCGCAAGATCCTGGTCGACCGCGACGAGGACGGCTACCTGCTGCAGATCTTCACCAAGCCGGTGCAGGACCGTCCCACGGTGTTCTTCGAGCTCATCGAACGGCACGGCTCGCTCGGCTTCGGCAAGGGCAACTTCAAGGCGCTGTTCGAGGCCATCGAGCGCGAGCAGGAACGAAGGGGCAACCTTTAGTTTGTCCTGACGTAGTACAGGTGATCCCCATTTGGAGGGATCACCTGTCTGGGTTGTTGTGCCTCCGCGGGCGGCGCGCTCGACCTAGGGTGGGGTTCCGACCTCCACACCTCGAAGGGAAGAGCGCAGGCCTATGGGGTTCGAACGGCGCTTGGCCGCCCCGCTGCTGGCGCTGTTCAGCATGCTCGCCTGCGCCCCCTCCGACGGGGCGATGGCGCCCACTCCCAGCGGCTCCGCATCGGAGAGCCCCTCGGGCGGCTCCACCTCGGGCGGGCCGCCCTCCGGCGGCGACATCGGGGCGCCGGGCATCGGCGACCCCGACTTCCCCACTGACGGCAACGGCGGCTACGACGTCACCCACTACGACCTGCGGATCGGCTACACGCCGAGCAGCAAGCAGCTCGACGGCGTGGCGACGATCGAGGCGAAGGCCACCCAGCAACTGTCCCGCTTCAACCTCGACCTGGCCGGCTACAAGGTGAGCGACGTCGTGGTCGACGACGAGAAGGCCGTCTTCTCGCGTACCGGCTCGGAGCTGAGCGTGCTGCCCGCCACGCCGCTCGCCAAGGACGCCGGCTTCACCGTCAAGGTGAGCTACGCCGGGATCCCGACGCCGGTGAAGGACTCCTCCAACCTCGGCACGTACGGCTTCATCCCGACCGCCGACGGCGCCTTCGTGGCCTGCGAGCCCAACGGCGCCAAGACCTGGTTCCCGGCCAACGACCACCCCGCGGACAAGGCGGCGTTCGACGTCACGATCACCGTGCCCGAGGGCGTGACCGCCCTGTCCAACGGCGAGCAGGTCGGCGAGCCCGCCACCGCGGGCGGGAAGACCACCTACCACTGGCGCGAGAAGCACCCCATGGTGACCTACCTCGCGACGGCCACGATCGGCAGGTTCGAGGTGCGCAAGGGCCGCACCTCCGGCGGGATCGCCAGCTTCGCGGCGGTCGACCCGAAGTTCCGCGGCTCCCTCGACAGCCTCTACACCGTGTCGGGTGAGGTCACCGACTACTGGAGCAAGATCTTCGGCCCGTACCCGTTCTCCTCGACGGGCGGCGTGATCGACGACTTCTCCGCCGGGTACGCGCTGGAGAACCAGACCAAGCCCCTGTACGGCGGCTTCAACCCCGACGAGAGCATCATCGCCCACGAGCTGGCCCACCAGTGGTTCGGCGACAGCGTGAGCATCAAGCAGTGGCGCGACCTGTGGCTCAACGAGGGCTTCGCCACCTACGCCGAGTGGCTGTGGGCCGAGCACAAGGGCACGAACACCGCCGACAAGCTCTTCGAGACCTACCGCGCCCGCGCGGCGACCGACCCGATCTGGAAATATCCCCCGGGACGCGCGCAGCCGCGCGACCTGTTCAACGAGTCGGTCTACACGCGGGGCGGCATGACGCTCCACGCCCTGCGCAAGGCGATCGGCGACGACACGTTCTTCCAGCTGATCAAGACGTGGACCTCGGACCACAAGTACGGCAGCGTCACGACGGACGAGTTCGTCGCGCTGGCGGAGAAGCTGTCGGGCAAGGACCTGAAGCCGCTGTTCGACGCCTGGCTGTTCCAGCCGGTCAAACCGGCCTGACCAGCAAGCGCGCCCCGTCAGGAACCACCGGGCGTCGAGAAGACCAGCACCGAGGCCGTGAACCCGTGCACGTGGTTCTGTCCCCCGACCGGCCCCACCTCGCCCGCCGAGAAGAACCCCGCCACCCCGATCGGCCCCAGCGTGTCCCGCAGCGCCACCGGATCGTGGTCGGCGGTGCCGAACATCGCCGACCCGCGCCCGTTGCACGAGAACAGCAGCGCCCCGTCGATCCGCCCCAGTTCCTCCCGGTGCGCGTCGAGCACGTCGTACAGGTCCTCGTCGGCGGTGGCCGCGTCCCGCACCTGGAAGCGGACAGTACGCCCCACCTCCACGATGTCCCCGATGGCCACGGCCTCACGTTCGGGGTCGATCCCGATGACGCCCCTGATCAGGAAGTCGCCGCGCTCGTGCCGCTCGGCGTACTCGTCCATGGCCACGCCGATCTGCAGCCCGGAGGCGACCAGCTCGCGGTCGTCCTCGTCCAGGTCGCTGACGATGTCCTCCAGCCGGCCCAGCGCCGGTTGCCCCGCCAGTTCCAGCAGCAGGTTCTCCTCGGCGCGGGTGACGACCATGCTGGGGCCGATCGGGCGGCAGCCCTGGCTGACCACCGTGCTCACCCGTACGGCGCCGCTCAGCAGCACGCCGATGGCGCCCTCGCTGTAGATCTCGCCGTCGGCGAAGAGCCGTACGGACCCCCGTCCCTGCATCCCGTTGGCCAGCCCGCCGATCAGCGGCAGGTCGCCCAGGACCTCCACGGACTTCTCCACGAACGCGTCGGTGGGGAAGGTGTACGGGTCGGCCAGCAGGATGGCGACGTGGTCCTCGGTGGTGCGCTCGGGCAGCCCGACCACCACGAACCGGTCCTCGGCGGTCAGCGTCTCCAGCGCGAACGTGGTCAGCTCGGCCCCGTCCAGCGTCGCCGCCCACGCGCTCACCGCGGACGTCAGCTCGACCCCCTGCCCGTCGCCGATCACGCCGGTGGCGCTGCAGCCGATCACGTGGGCCTCGGGCGCCATCCGCATCGCGCGCTCCCCGGCCCTGGCGACGTCGTCGGGGTCGTCGCCGCAGATGAAGAAGCACACCAGGTCCGCCTGGCCGCTCAGTCTCGACAGGGCTTGGCCGACCGCGCGTTCGGCGGCCTCCATGAGGTCGTCACCCAGGGCGAGGCCATCGGCGAACCGGCTCGTCATCACAGCCATGGATCTCGCCTCCCAGGCGGGTCGAAGTTCCTTAGGAACGGATTCTCCCCACTAAAGGAACAAGCACGCGCACGAACCGTCACGCAATAGTCAAGATCCGAAATCTCCGCCGGAGAGGAAACTGTCTGCCGCAGGGGTCCCATGACGTAGTCTCGTTCCCGTGCATCAACCTCTAAATCTCCGCGAGCTGCGAGAGAGCGGTCACGTTCATCGCACCGTGAAAGCAGAGGTCCGCGAGAACCTGCTGGCCAAGCTCCGCGCAGGTGAGCCCCGTTTTCCAGGCATCGTGGGCTTCGACGACTCCGTCCTGCCCCACTTGGAGCGGGCGCTACTCGCCGGGCACGACCTCGTCCTGCTGGGTGAGCGAGGTCAGGGCAAGACCCGGCTCATCCGCACCATCACCGGCCTGCTCGACGAGTGGACGCCGGTGGTCGACGGGTGCGAGATCAACGACCACCCGTACGCGCCGGTCTGCACGCGCTGCGTCCGCCTCGCGCGCGAGCTGGGCGACGAGCTGCCCGTGGCGTGGAAGCACCGCGACGAGCGTTACGGCGAGAAGCTGGCGACGCCCGACACCTCGGTCGGCGACCTGATCGGCGACGTCGACCCGATCAAGATCGCCGAAGGCCGCACGCTCGGCGACCCGGAGACCGTCCACTACGGGCTGGTGCCGCGCACCAACCGCGGCGTGTTCTCGGTCAACGAGCTGCCGGACCTGGCCGAGCGCATCCAGGTGTCGCTGCTGAACGTGCTGGAGGAGCGCGACATCCAGGTGCGCGGCTACAACCTGCGCCTGCCGCTCGACGTCCTGCTCATCGCCAGCGCCAACCCCGAGGACTACACCAACCGGGGCAGGATCATCACCCCGCTGAAGGACCGCTTCGGCGCCGAGATCCGCACCCACTACCCGCTGACGGTCGAGGACGAGCTGGTCCTCATCCGCCAGGAGACGATGCCGGACATCGGCGCCGACATCCCCGAGCACCTGGTCGAGGTGATCGCCCGCTTCACCCGGCTCGTCCGCGAGTCCACGGCGGTCGACGCCCGCTCCGGCGTGTCGGCGCGCTTCTCCATCGCGGCCGCCGAGACCGCCGCGGCCTCGGCCGTGCGCAGGGCGGCGATCACCGGCGAGGAGCAGGCCGTCACCCGCGTCTGCGACCTGGCCAGCGTCGTGCACAGCCTGCGCGGCAAGGTGGAGTTCGAGGTCAGCGAGGAGGGCAGGGAGACCGAGATCCTGGCCCACCTGCTGCGCCGGGCCACGGCCGAGACGTTCAGGAGCAGGATCGGCGGCCAGGACCTGTCGCCGCTGACCGACAAGTTCGCCGAGGGCACCCAGGTGGAGTCGGGCGAGCTGATCCCGGCGGCCGAGCTGCTGCGCCGCATCGGGCCGGTGAGCGGGCTGGCGAAGATCATGTCCCGGCTGGGGATGGGCGCCGGCGAGGAGTCCCCCGGGCACGCCGCGGCGGCCCTGGAGTTCGCGCTGGAGGGCCTGTACCTCATGCGCCGCCTGTCCAAGGAGGACATGGACGGGGTCGCGGTCTACCGGACGTGAACATTCGGGCGGTTTCCCGCGTCTCACGTGACAGTTGATCACGACTTCTCGGGGGAGACCGCCCATGCGTTCCGTACTGATAGGCACCGCTGTTCTGGCTCTGTCCGCCTTCGCCGTGCCGGCCGACGCCTCCACCACCAAGGTCGCCTACGGCTGGGCGTGGCGCGTCGGCGGCACCGAGCTGCGCATCACGCCCATGACGGCCGCGTACCGCAGACCGCACTACACGTTCCATCCCATACGGGGCGCCAAGGAGCTGCGGCTCGACTACTCCAAGGCCGCCTACCGGCGGGTGACCGTGGCCTGCGACCTGAAGGAGACCGAGGGCCGCGTCGCCGTGGACCGCAAGGGCCTGGGCACCACCGCCTGCAAGCCGCGCGACCTGTCCTTCACCCTCGACCAGTCCCCCACCTCGGTGCGCGTGGAGTACCGCGGCTCCAAGGCCGTCAAGGTCAGCGAGCTGTTCGCGAACACGCCCAGGACCCGCAGCGTCCGCGGCACGATCAAGCGGATCGACGACTCCACGCTCCTGTTCACCGGCCAGGGCACGAAAATCAAGCTCGGCTACACGTGGGTGACGACCTTCCACCGGACCACCAAGGGCTGCGGCGACGGCTGGCTGTCCGGCAGGCCGGTCAACGCCGACAGGAACGGCCTCGGCAAGAAGACGTGCCGCAACGTCCACCTGACCGCGGCGCTCAAGAACGTGCGGCATCCGGTGCTGGTCAAGCTCGACTACACGCCCGACGTCAACCAGGTGCACGACGTGTGGGAGGTCTTCGGGGACGCGTAGGTCCCTTTCTCGGGTTAGCGTGGGTTCGTGATGGCCTACCGCTATGGCGAGTACCACGATGGTCCCGACCCCCTCGCCCCGCCGTACGACGTGCGCGCGGCGCTCGACGAGATGGGCGATGCCATCCTGTCCGGCTCCACCCCCGTACACGCCCTGCGTGACCTGCTCAAGCGCGGGCTGCCCGGCGCGCAGGACCGCCGGGGCCTCGACGACATGCTCAGAGAGGTACGGCGGCGGCGCAGGGACCTGCGGGAGAGCGGCCGGCTCGACGGCACCCTGGAGAGGGCGCGCGCGCTCCTCGACAAGGCCATCGGCCAGGAGCGGGCCGAGCTGTTCCCCGACCCGTCCGACGACGCGCGGCTGCGCGAGAGCGAGCTCGACACCCTGCCCGACGACACCGCCGGCGCGATCCAGCAGCTCAGCTCGTACGAGTGGCGCTCGGCCGCGGCCAGGCAGACCTTCGAGGAGCTGCGCGACCTGCTGCGCCGCGAGGTGCTCGACAGCCAGTTCAGGGGGCTGCGCGACGCCCTGTCCAACCCCGACCCCGCCGCCATGGAACGCGTCCGGCAGATGATGTCGGACCTGAACGACATGCTCGACAAGGACTCCCGGGGCGAGCACACCCAGGCCGACTTCGACGCGTTCATGAACGAGTACGGGGACATGTTCCCCGAGCAGCCGCGCAACCTGGAAGAGCTGATCGACATGCTGGCCAGGCGGGCCGCCGCCACCCAGCGCATGCTCGCCTCGATGAGCCCGAGCCAGCGCGAGGAGCTGGCCGGCCTGATCAACCAGACGCTCGACCAGGCGGGCCTGTCCGACCAGATGCGCAGGCTCGGTGAGGCGCTCCACTCCCGCCGGCCCGACCTGGCCTGGGACACCCCCGAGCGGATGACCGGCGAGGAGCCCCTGGGCATGGGCGACGCCGTCACCGCGCTGGAGGAGCTGGCCGACCTCACCCAGCTGGAGACCGCGCTGCGCCAGGACTACCCGGGCGCCCGGCTCGACGACATCGACGAGGCCGCCGTCCGCCGCGCGCTCGGCCGTTCCGCCGTCGACGACCTGGAGGCGCTCAAGCGCATCGAACGCGAGCTGGAGGAGCAGGGCTACCTGCTGCGCCGCCGCGGCAAACTGGAGCTGACCCCCAAGGCCGTGCGGCGGCTCGGCGAGACCGCGCTGCGGCGCGTCTTCGCCTCGCTCGACGCGGGCCGCCGCGGCGACCACGACCAGCACGACGCGGGCTCGGCCGGTGAGCTGACCGGTTCGTCCCGTCCCTGGCGCTTCGGCGACGAGCAGCCGATCGACGTCGTACGCACGCTCGTCAACGGCGTGCGCAACGGCGGAGCCTCCGCCAACGGCGTCAAGCTGTCCGTGGACGACTTCGAGGTGGCCGAGACCGAGCGGCGCAGCGCGGCGGCCGTCTGCCTGCTGGTGGACCTGTCGTACTCGATGGCCCTGCGCGGCACCTGGGCCGCCGCCAAGCAGACCGCGCTGGCCCTGCAGGCGCTGGTCGCCTCCAAGTTCCCGCAGGACGCGGTGCAGATCATCGGCTTCTCCAACTACGCCCGGGTGCTGCAGCCGGACGAGCTGGCCGGCCTCGACTGGGACATGGTCCAGGGCACGAACCTGCACCACGCCCTCCTCATCGCCGGCCGCCACCTGGACCGCCACCCGGACTTCGAGCCGGTCGTCCTCGTGGTGACGGACGGCGAGCCGACCGCCCACCTGATGCGCAACGGCCGCTCGGCGTTCGAGTGGCCGCCCTCCCCCGAGACGCTGGAGCTGACGCTGGCCGAGGTCGACAAGATGACCCGGCGGCGGGCGACGATCAACATCTTCATGCTGGCCGCCGACGAGCGGCTGAAGGAGTTCGTGGACGAGGTGGCGCGCCGCAACGGCGGCCGGGTCTTCTCCCCCGACGCCGAACGCCTCGGCGAGTACGTCGTCAGCGACTTCCTGCGGGTGCGCCGGGCCCGCTGAACTGTCGGTGGCGGCGTTCCTGCGGCACTGGCGCACGCAGATCCTCGACGGCCCGGCCTGCCTCGTCCAGGCGGTCGTGGCCGACGGCTCGACGGCCGGAAACCTCATGAGGTGGTGGGGGGCGACCGCCGCTTCCTCGGCTACTGGCTCGGCCGCGCCTTCTGGGGGCGCGGGGTGGGCACCCGGGCGCTCGGGCTCTTCCTGGAGCTGGAGAAGACGCGCCCGCTGTACGCCGACCCGTTCGAGGGCAACACGGCGTCGGTGCGGCTGCTCGACGGCGTCTCCGCCGGCGACCAGGAGATCACGCTGCGCGTGCTGCGGCTGGTCCGCGCGAACGTCCACGAACAGGAGAACCGATGACCGACGACGTACGGGCAGCCGCCTCACGCGTGTACGCGGCGTTCAACGCCCACGACCACGCCGCCGCCCAGCACCTCTCTTCACGGCCGACTTCTACAGCCACCCGATGGGCACCACCGGGCCGGAGAGCGTCAGCCGGTCGTGGCGGCGCTTCCACGAGCGGTTCCCGGACGCCGAGGTGGTCGTGGAGGACATGGTGGTCGAGGACGACACGGCCGCGGTCCGTACGAGCGTGCGGGGTGTGCCGGGCCAGGAGCCGGCGATGCTGGAGATCTTCCGGGTACGCGAGGGGCGCGTCGCCGAGCTGTGGGGACTGTCCTCCCTCCGGAGAGACCTCTGAGCCGGGTGAGGCCGGTCCGGGCGCCCGCCGGGCCGCGTCGATCACGGTGCTCCCGTGGAGGTCTCCCTAGTCGGTGAAGTAGTGGCCCTTGTCGAGGTCCTCGATGAGCCCCGCCCGTACGGGCCGCCAGTCCAGCCGCTCCTGGGTCAATGCGCTCGACGCCGGGATGTCCAGCGAGAAGAAGCCGCCGAGGAAGCCGAAATGGCCCGCCGCCTCCTCCGGGGCGACGGAGGTCACCGGCAGCCCCAGATGACGGCCGATGGCCCCGGCGATGTCCCGCGCGGGCACGCCCTCGTCGCCGATCCCGTGCAGGCGGGCGCCCGCGGGCGCCTTCTCCAGGGCCAGCCTGTACAGGTGCGCGGCGTCGAGCTGGTGCACGGCGGACCAGCGGTTGGCGCCGTCGCCCACGTAGGCCGAGACGCCCTTCCGGCGGGCGACGCCGATCAGGATCGGGACGAACCCATGCTTGTCGGCGTCGCTGTGCACCGACGGCGGCAGCCGTACCAAGGAGACGCGCACGCCCCGCTCGGCGAACGACAGCGCCACCGCCTCGGTGTCCTGCCGGGGGCTGCGCACCGACCGGTGGTCGGGCACGGTGTCCTCCGTGGCGACGCGGCCGGGCGCGAGACCGGCGGTCCCGGAGGTGATGACGAGGGGCCGATCGGATCCCGCGAGCGTCTCGCCGAGCGTCTCGATGGCACGCCGATCCGTCTGGGCGGCGGCCTCGAAGTTGGAGAAGTCGTGGATGAACGCGGTGTGGATGACGCCGTCGGCCGCGTCCGCGCCGTCGCGCAGGCTGTCCAGGTCGTCGAGGGCGCCGTGGTGCGCCTCGGCGCCGATGGCGGCCAGCGAGGCCGCGGCCTTGTCGGAACGCGCGAGCCCGAGCACCTGATGCCCGGCGCCGAGCAGCTCACGGGTGACGGCGCTACCGACCAGTCCGGTCGCGCCCGTGACGAACACACGCATGCGGATGCACTCCTTCAACACAGCAGGCGAAGAGAACCGAGCACCGTGCCGACGGGGCCGAGAGCAGCCCTGACACGTTCGGCCGGTGCTTCCACCCTGCGTCGCGGGAGCACCCGAAGTCCAATGATTGTTCCGCAAGACGCATCGCGTTTCACGCATCACCACAGGTGAGCGGCCTGTTGAGGGGCGCCGGGCACGGGCTAGGCTGGGGACATGCCCGACTCGCCCCCGGCTCCGGCGGACCTCGACCTGCGGCTCGTACGGTGCTTCACCGTCCTCGCCGAGCACCGCCACTTCGGCCGCGCCGCCGAGGCCCTCCACGTCACCCAGTCGTCCCTGAGCCGGCAGATCGCCCGCCTCGAACAGCAGGTGGGCGCCCGCCTCATCGACCGCACCCCGCAGGGCAGCCACCTCACCGAAGCCGGGCAGGTCTTCCTCCCGCTCGCCACGGCGGTCCTGCGCTCCGCCGCCCAGGCCACCACCCGCGCCCGCGCCGCCGCCCGGCCGAGCCGCGTCACCATCGGCTACGTCGCCAACCTGATCGTCACCCCTGCCGTGCGCGAGCTGCGCCACCGCCACCCCGACGCCGACGTGCGGACCCAGCACCTGCGCTGGAACGAGCCGCGCCGCGCCCTCCTCGACCACCGGGTGGACGCGGTGGTGACCCGGCTGCCGTTCCCCACGGACGGGCTGCACGTGACGGTCCTGTACGACGAGCCCCGCGTCCTGCTGCTCCCGGTCGATCACCGCCTGGCAGGCAAGGAGTCGGTCACCTTCGACGACATCGCCGACGAGCCCATGCCCCGGGGGGCCGACCCCGACTGGGAGGCCTTCTGGCGCATCGACCCCCGCCCCGACGGCAGCCCGGCGCCCGACGGGCCGTTCATCCACGCCGTCGAGGACAAGTTCGAGCTGATCGCGAGCGGGCAGGCCGTGGCGGTCATCCCGGCCGGCGGCGGCATGATGACCTTCCGCCCCGACCTCACCACGGTTCCCCTCGAAGGCGTCGAGCCGAGCCACGTCGTGCTGGCCACCCGCGCCGACGACAACAACCGGCTGGTGGCGGCGTTCCGCAAGTACGCCCAGGCACACCTCACCGGCCCGCCGGCGGGCCCCTCGGTGACCGCGTCGAGCACCCGGCACTGATTTCGCGTTCCGGGGCAGAGCCCGTCAGCGGCTCCGGCGGCGACGATCCGGCTGAAACGGCACATTCACGGGCCGAGCCGCCTCCGTACTGTGGCGGTACGGTCAGGCGTCCACGAAACGGACGTAAAAATCGAGCGCCACGTCGAACCCGTCGCGGCAGTTGCGGTGCGACCGGTAGCACGGACGCCAGGCCGAGCTGGCGCCCACGCCCGCGCGGGCGTCGTGAAGGGCGGCGGGAACGCGCTCCGGGCGGGGCAGGAGGCCGCCGCCGAGGTAACGGACCTCGCTGAGCTGGGCGTGCTCGCCGCGTTCGCCGGAGACGAAGCCGCCCAGGCGCCAGCCGCTCTCCTCGTCCCACACCAGCGCGGTGCCGTCGGCGAGGCGGACGGTCACGTCACGCGGGTCACAGGGGCCCTCCCACCAATCAGTGACCTCGGCTGCGAGCGCGTCGACGACGCGCCGCACATAGCCCACTGGCTGGCGCAACCACTCGTCGGTGTACGGCTCGACGTGCCTGATGGCCACGGACGGTACCCCCCTGTGCCCAAACGGTAAGGAAAAAGCGACGGTCAACAACCATACCCGCGCCGAACTTATTCCGTTGCCAGAGCGTCTAGTCATTACGGACGATATTCACGTCCGACACGGGGAAGGGGGGCTACTTCATGATTGCCATGATTCTGCTGATCGTGCTGATGGTGGTCGCCGTGGCGGCCACCGAGCTGATCATGCGCTGCTCGTCGGCGGTGAAAGAGGGTGTCGAGTCCCCGACTGAGATCGTCGGGGACTAGTCTCCTTCGCATGTCGACCCTGCTTCTCTGGCTGCACATCGGCTTCGCGATCTTCACGGTGGGCCCGGTCACCGCGGTCACCATGGCGGCTCCCCGGGCCATCCGCGCCAAGAACGTGCCCGTCCTGCACAACATCGCCCGGACCACCAGGATCTACAGCATCGGCACGCTGGGCGTGCTGATCTTCGGACTGGCGGTCGGCATGTCGATAGGGGGCGGCGTCCTCGGCAGGTGGTACATGACGGCCTCGATGACCCTGTTCATCGTGGCCGTCGTGCTGTTGTTCATCGTCGACCGCGACCTGCGCACGGCCGTCCGGGTCCTCGACACCGAGACCCCGGACGACGACGCGAAGGTGCAGAACGGGCGGATCGCGGCGATCAGCGGCCTGCTGGCCGTGATCTGGCTGGTGATCCTCTTCCTGATGGTCGTCCCCACCTGACCCTTCCCGGAAGAGCCCACCTGACCTTCCCCGGAAGAACCCGCCCGGCCTTCCCGGAGGAAGGCGGCTAGCCGAGCGCCTGGGTGAGGTCGGCGAGCAGGTCGTCGATCGTCTCGATGCCGACCGACAGCCGCACCAGGTCCCCGGCCACCTCCAGCGGCGACCCCGCCGCCGAGGCGTGCGTCATCCTGCCCGGGTGCTCGATGAGCGACTCGACCCCGCCGAGCGACTCGCCGAGCGTGAACAGCCTGGCCCTGTCGCAGACCGCCACGGCCTCGGGCTCGCCGCCCGCCACGCGGAACGACACCATGCCCCCGAACCGCTTCATCTGCTTGGCCGCCACCTCGTGCCCGGGGTGCTCGGCGAGCCCCGGGTAGAGCACCTCGGTCACGCGCGGGTGAGCGAGCAGCAGGTCGACGACCCGCTCGGCGTTGTCGCAGTGGCGGTCCATCCGCACGCCGAGCGTCTTGAGCCCGCGCAGCGTCAGCCAGGCGTCGAACGGCCCGGCGACCCCGCCCATCGCGTTCTGGTGGTAGGTCAGCTCGTCGCCGATCGTCTGGTCGGCCGTGATCAGCGCGCCGCCGACCACGTCGGAGTGCCCGCCGACGTACTTGGTGGTCGAGTGCACGACGATGTCCGCGCCCAGGGAGAGGGGCTGCTGGAGGTACGGCGAGGCGAAGGTGTTGTCGACCACCAGGAGCGCGCCGTTGTCGTGCGCGAGCTGGGCGAGGGCGGCGATGTCGGCGATGCCGAGCAGCGGGTTGGTGGGCGTCTCGACCCAGACGATCCGCGTCTTCTGCGTCATGGCCGCGGCCACCGCGTCGAGGTCGCCGAGCGGAACCGGGTCGTAGTGCAGGTCCCAGCGCTGGTTCACCCGCGCGAACAGCCGGTACGTGCCGCCGTACGCGTCGTTCGGGATGACGACGTGGTCCTGCGGCGCGCAGAGCGCCCGCAGGATGGTGTCCTCGGCGGCCAGGCCGGAGGCGAACGCCAGCCCGCGCGTGCCGCCCTCCACCGCCGCCAGCGCCTCTTCGAGCGCGGTCCTGGTGGGATTGGCCGAGCGGCTGTACTCGTAGCCGGAGCGCAGGCCGCCGACGCCGTCCTGCTTGTAGGTGGACGTCGCGTATATCGGCGGCACGACCGCGCCGGTCAGCGGGTCAGGCTCCTGACCTGCGTGGATCGCCAGAGTCTCAAAACCGGAAGTCATAGGGCAACGGTATACGCCGAGCGGCCCGCGATCCGCTCCCCAACGGATCGCGGGCCGAGGCGGGCGC
>NZ_JAHKRL010000535.1 GCF_019396405.1 Nonomuraea rhizosphaerae
GCCGCTTGAGCGCGGCGCTGCCGAGGTGGCCGTCGAGCGCGAGCGGGCGCAGGGCGCGTACCCACCGGCGGGCGTCGGCCAGGGCCGCCGCCGTGAGCTCCTTGGCCTGGCGCACCTCGTCCCAGGCCGCCTCCGGGCGGCGGTCGCGGAAGCGCTCGGCGTTCTCCAGACCCACCTTGATCACGGTGAGGTGGTGGCCGATCGAGTCGTGCATCTCGGCGGCCATCCGGCCGCGCTCCTCGGCGACGGTCAGCTCCCTGACCCGCTCGGCGAGCCGTTTGGCACGCAGCACCGCCGACGCCATCCCCAGGACGAACGCCGCTATCACCGCCAACAGCCCGATCTCCGTCAGCGCACCCAGCAGCGGCCTGCCGACGACCAGCGGCACCGGCACCATCAGCACCGCCAGCCCGGCCAGGATGGCGGTGGCCGTGCGCACACCGTAGACGAACGCCAGGTTGGCGATGGCCAGCAGGGTCAACGGCATGTGCGTGGCCGCCGACCCCGTCAGCCCCAGAGCGAACGTCGCCAGCAGGAACGCCAGTGCGGCGAAGCGAGGACGTCCCCCGGAACTCCACGGCAGCACCAGCCACAGGCCGATGACAAGCGCGACGTTCAGGACGAACAGGGCACGGGCCGACGCCATTCCGGCGGTCTGGACATTGACCAGGACCACCGCCCCCAGCACCAGCCAGAACACCCAGTTGAACAGGATCGGACGATCCGGGTTCCGCAGCCATGGCATGCGACAAACCCTACGATTCCCCAGGTGGCGTTGTGATCCCTCCCGAGGCACCATGACGTTGGTCATGCCGGAGATCCGTCTCCGGCTCGATGTGCGGACGACCACCGCGTTCCTACCGTGCCTGGCATGAAACCGATCTGGTCCGTCCTCCTCGTCGTGGTGGCCATGTTCGCCCAGGTCCTGGCCGGCAGCCTCCCCGCGAGCCTGCTGAGCAGGGACAACGTGCTGCGCCAGCCACTCGCCGCCGTCGGCGTCACGCTCGCCGGGCTCCTGCTCGTCTTCCTCATCCGCCGCTTCCTCGACCGCCGGCCGTGGTCGGCCCTGGGCTGGCACCGCCCGTCCCACATCCTGATCGGCGTCGCCGCCGGCCTGGTGCCGATCCTCGTCGCCAACGGGCTCTCCCTCGCCGTGGGCGCCGTGACCTGGACGCCGGTGAACGTGTCCGACCTGGTCTGGCTGCCGCTGGTGTTCCTCATCGTCCTGCTCAACCAGGCGTTCCCGGAGGAGCTGCTGTGGCGCGGCCACCTGGCCGACACCCTGCTGGCACGGCTGTCACCGCGTACGGTGCTGATCATCTCCTCCGTCGGCTTCGGCGCGCTGCACATCGTCTCCCAGAGCCCCGCGCAGACCATCCCGGAACGGCTGCTCTTCGTCGTCACCGCCATAGTGCTCGGCTTCACCTGCACAGCGGCACGCCTGCGCGGCGGCGGAGTGTGGATGGCGGTCGGCGTGCACTGGGGGTTCCACATCGGCATGCGGGTGCTCCCCCTTCAGCCGGTGCACTTCGGGGTGCAGCTCGTGCTGATGATGATCACGCTCGGGGTGGCAGGGGTGGTGCTGCTCCGGGGGCAGGGAGTGAGGTGGGACGACCAGTCCACTGCCGCCGGTCAGGTGAAGGCCTGACCGAACTGCTCCAGCTCCGGCGTCCCGGCCGTCAGTCGGTTATCGGTCGTTCTCGGGGGCGGCTCCGAGCGTCCACAAGGACGCCATGGGGAGTGCTCGGAGCTTCTCCCCGAAAGCCAGCGACTGCTCTCCGGTGTAGAGGACAAAGCCGGCCCGGAACCTCGCACCCAGGCGGTCGGCCAGGTGGCGCAGGCCCCGGAAGTCGTCCCGCCGCACAGTCTCCGCGGCCTTGACCTCGATCCCGACCACCTCGCCGGACGCGTGCTCCAGGACGATGTCGACCTCCACCTGGTCGCGGTCCCGGTAGTGGAACAACTGAACGGGCTCGTCGGCCCAGGTCAACTGGCGGGCCACCTCGCCGATCGCGAAGTTCTCCAGAAGAGGTCCGACAGGGGCCGTGACGTCCCTGGCGCGTTCGGGTGACATGCCGATGAGCCGGCCGCCGAGGCCGCTGTCCGTGACGATCAGCTTGGGGGTGGAGATCGCGCGGCGAGTGAGGTTCGACGACCAGGCCGGTACGCGCTTGATGACGAACACCAACTCCAGTAGGTCCAGATAGCGAGAGAGCGTCGCTCTGGGAAGCCCCACGTCGCCCGCGATAGACTGGACCACGGCCAGCCCTCCCATGCGTGCCGCGATGACACTCAGAAGCCGGCGCATCTCCGCCGGACGTTCGATGTCGGCAATCTGGCGCACGTCCCTAGTCACCAGGTCAGTGATGTACGAGTCGAAGAACTTGTTGCGCCTACGCCCTGGGTCGCGCCGGATCGCCTCCGGATAGCCGCCACGCAGCGCTCTGTCGACGTAGTCACGCTTGTTGAGCGCACAAGGACGCATCGTGGCGTCGATGTCATGCGTGAAGACATGATCCACGAACCCATCCGGCTCACTGTCGATCTCCCCCTGGGACAGTGGCCACAGTTCGATGGTCTCCGTACGGCCCGGCAGGGCGTCCGGGAGATCGCGTAGCCCCAGGAGACGCGCGGAACCGGTGAGGAGGTAGCGGCCTGGCCTCGGGTCTCGGTCAACCTCATGTTTGATCGGCAGGAGGAGCTGCGGCGCTCGCTGAATCTCGTCGATCAGTAGAAGGCCGTCGTGCCGGACGAAGGCGACGGGATCCTCCTCGGCCGCGGCCAAGCTCGCCGGGTCGTCCAGGTAGAGCTGGCGAGGATCATTCGCCTGAGTGGTGATCAAGCTGGCAAGCGTGCTCTTACCGACCTGCCGGGCTCCATTGACGACGACTACGCGGGTGTCCGCGAGCGCTTCACATGCCATGGTTTGGGCGCGGCGAGGATAAAGATCGGTGGACGTCACGGTCAATTATGTTATCGCAGCTAGATGTGCCTACGTGAGCGTTCTGCCGTTGCCTGTGTGAGCGTTCTGCCGCTGCTCTCGTGAGCGTTCTGCCGTTACCTGTGTGAGCGTTCTGCCGCTCCCCTCATGGGCGTTCTGCCGGAGGTCACGTGAGCGTTCTGACGGAGTCGCTTGAGCATCCGCCGAGATCTTCATACCGAGGAGCGTTGCCATACCCAAAGCCAGCTTTGTACGCTAAGCCGTAATTACGGAAGAACGTAGGAGAGCGCCGTGAGCGAGGACAGATTCGCCGCATTAGAGGCCCGCATCGCCCGCTTGGAGGAGCTGGCCGCCCCCTCCGCCCCACCGAAACGCCCAGCGGACTCGCCGTCCCTCATGGGGGTGATCCACGAAATGCGCCGCCAGGCGGAACAGGAGAACGACTCCGGGACGGTCGCCTACGTGGGAGCCGTTCGGCTGCCCGACGGCGAGCGTTTTTGGGCCAGAGAGGTCCCTCTCACCGAGCTGCTGTCAGCCGACTGGGGGCCTGTCGCCACCGTCCTGGAGTCCCTCGGCAGCCAGCCCCGGCTGGCGCTGCTCGGCGCGCTCATGCGGAAGGGCCGCTGCACCCGGGCCGACCTCCAGGAAGCCCTGGGCGGCGACGGCGAGCAGAGCACGAGCGGCCAGCTCTATCACCACCTGCGCGCGCTGCAGAGCGCCAGGCTGATCAAGCAACGGCGGCGCGGTGACTACGAGTTCGCGCCCGAGGCCTTGAGCCAGGTCCTCACGATCCTCGCCGCCGCGGTCAACCTGGCCACCGATCCCCCGCTCGGTCTTCCCTTCGACCTTCCCGACCCGGGATGACCAAGCACAACCACCGGAGCACAGCCTCACGCAACTCACCGGCTTCGGGCAGACGACGTGCTTCGACCGACGTGATTACCTCCGCCGCCCGCCAGTACTGCGACGGCACCAGCAGACGCCGGTGCTCGGCCAGCGTCTTCCAGCCGTCCACAAGCCGCGCCATGTATGACAAGTGTCGGCGTGTCCGATCGAGCAGCGCCATCGGCGCGGTACCGGCGTACGCGACTGCGAGGTCATCCACAACGCGCTCCAACCGTTCCAGCGTCTCGTGACCCACGTCGCTCACCTCGCCCCGGCGAGCCAGCTCAAGGGTGTCGATCTCGTCATCGCGCAGATCATTCGCACCCTCACCGAACAAGTCCGCCTCGTCGAGGTCGAACGCACGGCAGTACAGCGACCGGTACGGGTCGTCCGGCACCTCCGGACCATCACCAAGCCCGCAGGGGTGGTCCGGAGTTCGCGATCAGGGCTCAGGACGGCTCCAGGTCAGCCCCGCGTCTGCGGATGTTCCGAGATCACGCAGGCTAAATACGTGCTTGTGAATGTGATCGTCCTAAGCCGCGTCTGCGGTGTAAGTGGACGAACTCACACAATGCCATTTCGTACGGCCAGGGCGCGCAGGGACGCAGGGGTGGAGCCGGAGCCGTACAGCATGCCGGATACGAACGCCGCAACCGAAGGGCGGCTGATCTCTTCAGGGGCGGCGCGTTCGGCCGCCCGCAATGCGTGCACCGCCTGGTCGGAACGTCCGTATGCTTCCCACGCTCGGGCAGTGTCGATCCAGTAGCGGGCGCGCCTTTCCGGGGTCGGCAGCCGCCGATGATCCACGGTACGGGCATGATCGAGCGCAGCACCGGCGTCACCGAGGGCAGTGTGAATGCCGATGCGGTACACCGCGACGTTGGCTGAGGTGGGCAATCGTCCGCGCTGGCTGGTGTCCGGCAGGCGGGCGGCAGCCTGCTCGGCTTCGCCGATCAGGTCCAAGGCGCGGGCGCGCTGGTCGTGCTGGGCGCAGGTATATGCGGCGGTGCACAACATCGCCGCATATACCTCCCGCGCGTCGCTGTTGTTGGCGTCCAAGGCGAGCGCGTTGCGGGTGAGTAGATCGACGGCTCCGTCATGGCGGCCTTGACGGCGCATCGCGATGGCGACGCTACGGGCGGCGGCCGCGATCGCCACAGCATCGCCGGACCGGTGGGCGGCGCTCAGCGCCCGATCGGCCGCCACCCACGCCATGCCATCCTGATTCAGCTTGACGGCAAGCTCGGAGGCCAAGGCATAGGCGTCAGTGAGCAGTGCGAGCAACTGCTCGCGGCAACGACCGTCGGTCTGGTCGGCGCTGTGCTGCGCGGCGGCAATGATGCGGGGCAGCCCTGCCGACAAATGACCGTAGTGACAGGCATCGAAGATCGTCTTGGCTGAGGTGAGTGCACGGCGTAGGTCATCGACGGCTGCAACGGTGGGCACCGAATCAAGGCCAGGGCCGGTCAGGACCTGTTCCAGGCGGTGGATGACGGTGGCGGCGTCGGCAGGCTCCGCCGCGAAAAGCGCAGTGCCGGTGATGCTGGCGAGCGTGAGAAATCGGCGTCGCTCCACGGCGTCCTCCCCTGCCTCATCGGCCCCAACCCTAACGGGCGGCTCCACCACAGGGGGAGGCTTCGGGGTAGGCGTGTCGCCATCCGGCAACGCGGACAGGCCCAGCCACGCAGGTGGGATGCGAAGTTCGCGGGAGAGCAGCCGCAGGGTGGCAATGTCGTGCAGGATCTGCCGGCCGGTCTCCAGCCGGGAGATTGTGGCCGCCGAATAACCGATGCGCTCGCCGAGCTGATGCTGGGTCCAACCACAGGCGTGGCGGGCGAGCCGGACCACGGCAGCGGAGTCGCCTCGAATGATGGCGGCCCGAAGGCGAGCAGATGGAGCAGGAGGCTTTCGATAGTCCACGGTAGCCATCCGCCTACTTGAGATGATCACATTGTAGTCACGCGATCGCGATTTGTGCCCTGGACAGAGAGTGACAGCGGGGTGCCCACGCGCCACGCGCGTATGCAAGGAGTGCAAATGCCCTTGCACGAGGCGCGCAGAAACTGTCCGCGCGGGCGCCGCCGCGCTGCCCTGGAAGGGAAGTCCCCAACCCAGGACGGAGCCATCCATGACTCTGCTTTCGCCGCACGGCAGCACACCGCTCTTCGACGACGACTTCCCTCCCGGCGAACAGCTCCCGCGCCGCATCGAAGCCGTCTTTCTCCCCCGAACCAGCGTGTACGGCACAGCCGTGCGCATGGTCGTCAACGGCTTCCACGTCGGTGATCCGCTCACCGACAACGCCTGGGAAGAGGAAGAGATCGGGTATCGATGGCATGACGCCCTCCACCTGGCGCACGCGGTCTGCCTGGGCTGGTCGCCGATCTTCCGGGGTCTCGCCAAGCTGAAGCGGCGCAGCAACCCTCACCTCGACCACGTCGAGGATGGCGGCCGAGCTGCTGTGGCTGATGAGGCGATCGCCTGGGCGACATTCTGCCGCGCTCGTCGGCGCAACTGGTTCGAGCCCGACCAGAGTGTCGACGGCGACCTGCTCGACGCTGTACAGGAAATGACGTACGGGTTGGAGGTCGCCCGCTGCTCACGCGCCGAGCTGGAGCACGCCATCCGCTCCGGCATCGCCTGCATGCGCGCGCTGTGGCATCACAACGGCGGCATCCTGTACGGCGACCTGCATGCCCGGTCGCTGCACTGGCAGCCAGTCCTGGCTACGACCGCAGCTGCGCCGTCCGCTCCGCCGGCAGTTTCCACTTCGGCGGGAATCGGAACTCCAGACCTCCCGGCGATTGCCGGAACTCCTGCTTGATCCGGGTCCGGCCGGACACACCGGCAACGCCTGGGTGGCTGACCCGGGTGTACTTCGACACCTCACAGCACACGTTCTGCCAGTCGATCAGCGTCGGCCAGCGCCCCCACAGATCACCGAAGTCCAGGCCGAGCCGGTCGAACTCCTCATTCGAGACATCGGCGATCCACGCCACCATCTCCTGCGCGGGCAGGCCCCCGGTGTCGGCGAACACCTTGCTGATCCCGTCCAGGCACCCGGGGCCCGCCACCACGAACTCCCGCTCATCGGCTTCGACCACCGGCGAGTACGCCAGGTCGATCGCGTACTGGTAGGCCAGGAACGGCCCCAGCGACGGCAGCTCCAGCAGCAGCTCGTACACCTCACGCAGCCCGGCGGCCTCGGCGATTCGCTCCGGCAATGCCGAGGCCATCGCGTGTTCGAGCAGCCGTAGATGGTTGCCATGCTTACGCTCCTCGCCAAAACCAGGGTTCGGGACGATGTAGGCCGCCGAATAGATGCGCTCACCACGGTCCATCGCCGCGCCCAGCACCCGGTTGTAGGTCGCGAAGTCGTACCTGTCCCACGCGAGCGGGCCGCCCAGTTCAGCCGTGAGCAGCTCCCACGTCTCGATCTTGTTGAAGATCTTGAACAGGAGGACACGAAACACCAACTCCTCGATGTCCTGCGGCCCGGTGTAGATGACGTCTCGGATCAGCGCCTGCGAAACACGGTCGGCCGCCCTGTAGACGTTGGTGAACTTGTGCCGGCCGATGATCGGGTCCGTTGTCCAGGGCGGTGGGTCACCGGCGGCGCGACGGTGGAAGACCTGCTGCCGCTCGGCGGCGAAACGCCAGTAGGCGTCGAACACATCAGATCTGAGCTGGATCGTACGTCTACCCACCTTCCGCGGGTGCGTCGCGCTGGAAGGCGTCAGGTCGAGCAGCGACATCTGGACGTTGTCCACCGACGAACGGTAGCGCAGTGATCACCATAGGCAGGCGTGATCGCGCAGGGTAGGGCTGCGCGAGCCGTCGAGAGAGATGTGTGCGTGACAGGCTTTGAACCGCGGACCGGTGCTCCGATGTCGCATCCTCTGCCTAGCAGTTCTCAACGCCATTCCCCTCGACTCTCTGGGGATTCTGCCCGAGCGCGGCCATACGCTTTTGCTGTGGACTGCCAAGGGCCGGCAACACTGGGCGCTACCGGTCGGGCCTCGTCCGGGCCACATCTCCAGGAGGGGCTCGCGTGGCAGCGGGATCGCGTCCGGGGGTGCGGGGGCCGGCAGGCCCCCGCCTGGGGCGAAGCCCCGGATAAGAGCGTCTGAGCATCGCGAAGGCCACGCCTTTGGGGGTCGAAGGGGGCGGGAGCCCCCTGGGGAGCGTAGGTCCGAGCTTGTCAGGCTGATTCGCGGATGACCAGTTCGGTGGGGAGGATGACGGGGGTTGGGGGGCCGCCGGTGAAGAGGCCGAGGAGGAGGCGGACCATGGCGGCTGCCTGTTCGGCCACCGGGTGGCGGATGGTGGTCAGTGGGGGTTCGGTGTATTTGGCGGCTTCTATGTCGTCGAAGCCGACCACCGCCACGTCGTCGGGGACGCGGCGGCCCGCCTGGCGCAGGGATTGCAGGGCGCCGACGGCCATGAGGTCGTTGGCGACGAAGACGGCGTCCAGGGACGGGTCGTCGCCCAGGAGCTGGCGCATGGCGATCGCGCCGGATTCGCGGGTGAAGTCGCCCACCGCGACGATGGAGCGGCGGTCGGAGTCGCGCAGGACGTTGCGGTAGCCGGTGAGGCGGTCCTGGCCGCCGATCATGTCCTGGGGGCCGGCGATGGTGGCGATGCGGCGTCTGCCGGACTCGACCAGGTGGCGGACGGCGGTCTCGGCGCCGCCCACGTTGTCGTTGTCGACGAACGGGATGTCGACGGGGACGGCGGGCCGGCCGTACGAGACGACGGGGACGCGCAGGCGGGACAGGGCGGTGGGGAGGGGGTCGGCGCCGTGCATGGAGATGAGCATGACGCCGTCCACGTGGCCGCCGGCGATGTAACGCTCCACGCGCGCGTGGCTCTTGGCGGAGGAGGCGAGCATGAGGACGACCTGTTTGTCGGCGCCCTCCAGCTCGACGCTGGCCGAGCGGATGACCGTCGCGAACAGCGGGTCCTCGGAGAAGACCCTGGTGGGGGGCTCGGAGACGACCAGCGCCACCGAGTCCGTACGCTGGGTGACCAGGCTTCGGGCCGCCGGGTTGGGTACGTACCCGAGTTCGTCTATGGCCTGGAGGACGGCGTCGCGGATGTTGGGGGCGACCGTCGTCTGGTTGTTGACGACCCGGGAGGCGGTGGCGCGGGAGACGCCCGCGCGGGCGGCGACCGCCTCCAGCGTGGGCCGCCTCATCGCCGCCCCGCCCCGGGGGGCGGGGTGGGGTTCCATGTC
>NZ_JAHKRL010000536.1 GCF_019396405.1 Nonomuraea rhizosphaerae
CCTCGGGCTCGCGCAGCAGGTCGCCGGCCAGGGCCAGCCGCCAGTCGGTGAGGAAGGCCATCGGCGGCTCGCCGACCAGGTCGGTGAAGCGCCTGGCCAGCGAGGCGCGCGAGACGCCCACCTGGGCGGCCAGCGTGGCGACCGTCCACGGGTGCGCCGGGTTGTTGTGCAGCATCCGCATCGCTCTGCCCACGATCGGGTCGCTCAGCGCCCGGTACCAGGCGGGCGCGTCGTGGGTGGCGAACCAGGAGCGCAGGACGGAGATGAGCAGCAGGTCGAGCATCCGGTCGAGGACCGCCTCCTGGCCGGGCTGATCCTTGACGATCTCGGTGCCGAGCAGCGGGATGAGCGGGTCGCCCTGCTGGACGATCAGCCGGGGCAGCGCGTCCAGCAGCCGCCTGCTCACCTCGCCCTCCATGTGGTAGGTGCAGGTGAGCACCACGCACTGGCCGTCGAGGGCGTTGCCCCAGGTGCGTACGCCCAGGTCCATGGCCTGGTAGACGGTCCCGCCGTCGGGTGTGGAGCAGCGCTGGCCCGGGTGGATGACGATCTGCGGCGGCGTGGCCGGGTCGTCGGCCACCGTGTACGGCTCCGGCCCCCGGATGATCGCGATGTCCTGGGGCTTCAGCCGGGTGTTGGCGCCCTGGTCGGGGACGACCCACGCCTCACCGCGCACGATCACTACCAGCGTGAGCGGCGCCTCGTCCTGGATGCGCAGTGACCAGGGCGGATCGAGGAGGGAGCGCAACATGAAAGCGCCTCTCGCCCTCGGGCCGTCGAGGAGGGCGGCGAGCTGATCCATGAGCTAGACGATTGCATATGGGATTGCGCTTCTCAACCATGGAGCGTCCAACTGGTATGGGGGCTTACTTGAGTCATGACAACTTTGCTGCTGGGCGGCACCGGCAAGACCGGCCGCCGCGTCGCTGACCGGCTCACCGCGCTCGACCTGCCCGTACGGATCGGCTCCCGCTCAGGCGAACCGCCCTTCGACTGGAACGACCCCTCCACCTGGGCTCCCGTCCTGGAGGGCGTCGAGTCCGTGTACATCACCTACTACCCCGACCTGGCCTTCCCTGGCGCCCTGGCGCAGATCCAGGCGTTCGCCGAGCTGGCCGTCTCCCGCGGGGTCCGGCGGCAGGTCCTGCTCTCGGGCCGGGGCGAGCCGCTGGCCGAGGCGGCCGAGCAGGCCGTCCGGGCGACCGGCGCCGACCTGACGGTCGTGCGGTGCTCCTGGTTCATGCAGAACTTCAGCGAGGGCTTCATGGTCGAGCCGGTGCTCTCCGGCGTCATCGCGCTGCCGAGCGCCGACGTGCCCGAGCCGTTCGTGGACGTCGAGGACATCGCCGACGTCGTCGTGGCCGCGCTCACCCGGCCGGGGCACGCCGGCAGGCTGTACGAGCTGACCGGGCCGAGGCTGCTGACGTTCGCGGACGTGGCGGCCGAGCTGTCCAAGGCGGCGGACAGGGAGATCGTGTACATGCCGGTCACGGTCGAGCAGTTCATCGCCAAGGCGTACGAGGGCGGCCTGACCGAGAACGAGGTCCAGGGGCTGGTCGGCCTGTTCACCGAGATCCTCGACGGCCGCAACGCCCAGGTGGCGGACGGCGTGCGGCAGGCCCTCGGCCGCGAGCCCCGCGACTTCTCCGACTACGCCGCCGCCAACGCCCCGGTGTGGACCTCCCCCGCCGGGCACTCGCACTGACCGAGCGCGCCGCGCGGGCACCCGCGGGGCCGCGGATCCGCTAGCCTCGCCTCGTCACTTGGGCGGGCATTCGGAAGGTGTGGGTCTGTGATCGGCTGGCTCGAAGCGGTGGTGCTGGGGCTGATTCAGGGCCTCACGGAGTTCCTGCCGATCTCCTCAAGCGCCCATATCCGGGTCTTGTCAGCATTTTTCGGCTGGCGGGACCCCGGGGCCGCGTTCACCGCGGTCATCCAGCTCGGCACCGAGACGGCCGTCCTGATCTACTTCAGGAAGGAGATCTGGGAGATCATCTCCACCTGGACCCGCTCCCTGTGGACGCCGGCGCTGCGCGGTCACCACGCGGCCCGCATGGGCTGGTACGTGATCGCCGGCTCGCTGCCGATCGGCATCCTGGGCATCGCGTTCAAGGACCAGATCGAGACGGTCTTCCGTGACCTGCGGCTGGTGGGCACCACCCTGATCGTGTTCGGGATCATCCTGTGGTTCGCCGACCACACCGCGCGCAACAAGCTCACCCTGGACAAGCACCTGAGCTTCACGCACGCCATCGTGTACGGCTTCGCGCAGGCACTGGCACTGATCCCCGGCGTGTCCCGCTCGGGCGGCACGATCACCGCAGGCCTGCTGCTCGACTACCGGCGCGAGGACGCCGCCAAGTACTCCTTCCTGCTGGCCATCCCCGCCGTGCTGTCGTCGGGCCTGCTGGAGCTGACCCAGATCGGCGAGGGGCAGGCCCCCGACTGGGGGCCGACGATCCTGGCGACGATCATCTCGTTCATCGTCGGCTACGCGGCGGTGGCCTGGTTCCTGAAGTACATCAGCACCCACCGCTTCACCAGCTTCGTCATCTACCGGATCCTCCTGGGCCTGTTCGTCATCCTCGCCGTCACCCTCGGCTGGATCCCCACCCAGGGCTGAGCCCGCGGCGGTTGGTTGAATGGCCTCATGGCCGAAGATCGGGGCAGACGTCCGGGGAGCCCGCGGACCAGGGAGCAGATCCTGGAGGCCGCCGTCGCCGCCTTCACCTCGCGGGGCTACGCGCAGACCACGATCAGGGGCGTGGCCCGGGAGGCGGGCGTCGATCCCGCGCTGGTGATGCACTTCTTCGGCAGCAAGGACGGGCTGTTCGCCACGGCGATCAAGGAGAGCATGCCGGTCGGGCCGCTGACCGAGGTCCTGGACGACGGCCTCGACGGCGCGGGCGAGCGGCTGGTGACCCGCTACCTGTCGCTGTGGGAGCACCCCGAGCACGGCCCGCGCCTGAGCGCCGTCCTGCACGCGGCGGCCGCCTCCCCGGCCGCCGCCGACCTGCTGGAGAACCTCGTACGCGCGGAGCTGCTCGGCCCGCTCGGCGACCTGATCGGCGGCGAGCACGGCCGGACCCGCGCGCTGCTGGCCGGGTCGCAGCTCCTGGGCCTGGCCATGTTCCGGTACGTGCTGAGGATCGATCCGCTGGCCTCGCTGCCCGTCCCGCGGGTGGCGGCCATGGTGGCGCCGAACGTGCAGCGCTACTTGACCGGCACGCTCACGGCGGAGGAGCTGACCCGGTAGGTCGCCAGCGTGAACAGCAGGGCGAGCAGGCCGAGGCCGGTGGCCAGGGTGATCACGCCCAGCCTGCCGTACCCGTCGAGGGCCAGGCCGCCGGCGATGCCGGCCACGAACACGCCGACGTACTGCGAGGACGACAGCAGGCCCAGCGCGATCGGCACGTTGTCCGGCACGGCGGCGACGGTCCTGTACTGCTGCGCCGGGGCGATCACCCAGCCGAGCGCGCCCCACAGGAAGGCCCAGAACAGGGCCACCGGCAGCGCGAGGTTGGCGACCGGGATGAGGGCCATGAACACCGTGGAGGCGGCCAGGCTGAACAGCACCACCCGGCGCGGCCCGTACGCGTCGGTGAGCCGGCCGCCGAACTGGTTGCCCACGATCCCGCCGATGCCCCACGCCCACAGCACGGCGGGCAGCGGCAGGTCGAACAGCGAGCCGATGTAGGTGTAGGCCGCGAACGCGGCGGCGAACATCAGCAGCTGCGTCACCAGCACCGCCATCACCCGCCGGTCGGCCAGCGGGGCGAACCGCTCGGCCAGCCGTCCCGAGGTCTCGATCATGACGTCCGGCACCACGGCGGCCACCCCCGCGAAGCCGAGCACCCCGAGCACGACCACCAGCCAGATCGTGGTCCGCCAGCCCGACGCCGACCCCAGCCACGTGCCCAGCGGCACGCCGACCGCCGACGAGACCGTCATGCCGCCCATCACCAGCGCCAGCGCGCGCCCGCGCCGCTCGGGCGAGCTGAGCGCGGTGGCCACGCCGGACGCGGTCGGCGTGAACATCGCCGCCCCGGCGGCCGCGATCACCCGCGTGGCCATGACCAGCGGGTACGTGGGCGCCAACGCGGTCAGGGCGTTGCCGAGGACCATCACCCCCATCGCGATCAACAGCACCCGCCGCCGCGACAGCCGCGCGGTCATGGCCGCGAGCAGCGGCGACAGCACCGCGTACGACAGGGCGAACACCGTCATCAACTGGCCGGCCGCCGCGAGCGAGATGTCCAGGTCGCGGGAGATGGGCGGCAGCAGACCCGCGGTGACGAACATGGCGGTGCCGACGGCGAAGTTCCCGAGGGCGAGGGGATAGAGGGGACGGTTCACAAGGTCTCCAGTCCGAAACAGTTGGACCCTCATCAAACTGACGTATAGTTGGATCGTTGTCAAACAATGCGACGGAGATAGGGTCGACCCATGCGCCTGCTCCCACATCCGGCCACGGAGGACATCCAGCTCACCGAGGTGCTGCGGGCGCTGTCCGACCCCGTACGGCTGGAGATCGTCCTGCGGCTCGCCCACCGCGGCGAGATGACGTGCACCGACGCCGGCGACGACCTGGGCGTGCACAAGTCCACGGCCTCGCACCACTACCGGTCGCTGCGCGAGGCCGGGGTGATCATGTCCAAGCAGGAGGGGCGGCTGGTGTACATCAGCCTGCGGCGCGACAACCTGGAGACCCGCTTCCCCGGCCTGCTCGCATCGGTCCTCTCGGCGGCCCATGTCCCTGCCTGACGGCCACCCTGCCGGGAACGGCCCGCCTGCCGGGAGCGGCCCTGATGGCCCGCCTCCCGGGAACGCCGCCGGCGGTCTGCCGATCCGGGCGGCGCTTCCCGAACTGCTCGACGCGCTCGGCGGGCGCGGGGCCGCCGTGCTGACCTCGCCGCCCGGCACCGGCAAGACCACCGTCGTCCCGCTCGCGCTGGCCGAGTCGGGCCTGCGCGTGCTGGTCGCCGAGCCGCGCCGCCTCGCCGTACGGGCGGCGGCCAGGCGGATGGGCGTCAGCTACACCATCCGCGGCGAGCGCCACACCGGCGCGAACCCCATGGTCGAGGTCGTCACCACCGGCGTGCTGCTGCAACGGCTCCAGCGCGACCAGGAGCTGCCCGGCGTCGACGCGGTGATGCTCGACGAGTGCCACGAACGCCACCTCGACGCCGACACCGCCCTGGCGTTCCTGCTGGACGTGCGCGACACGCTCCGCCCCGACCTGCGCGTCCTGGCCGCCTCCGCGACCGCCGACGCGGGCCCCTGGTCGCGGCTGCTCGGGGACGCGCCGATCGTGCGGGCGTCGGGCGCGGCGCACCCCGTCGAGACCGTCTGGACCCCTCCCGAGCGCCCGGTCGCGCCGCCGCACGGCATGCGCGTCGATCCCGCGCTGCTGTCCCATGTCGCCCACGTCGTACGCCGCGCGCTGGCCGAGCGCGACGGCGACGTGCTGTGCTTCCTCCCCGGAGCCGGGGAGATCGCCCGGGTGGCCGCCCAGCTGCCCGGCGTCGAGGTGCTCCAGGTGCACGGCCAGGCCCCGGCCAAGGTCCAGGACGCGGTGCTGTCGCCGGGCTCGGCGCGCAGGGTGGTGCTGGCCACGTCGGTCGCCGAGTCGTCGCTGACCGTGCCGGGGGTGCGGGTGGTCGTGGACTCGGGCCTGGCCAGGGAGCCGCGCACCGACCACGCCCGCGGCCTCGGCTCGCTGACCACCGTACGGGTGTCGAAGGCGTCGGCCGACCAGCGCGCGGGGCGGGCGGGGCGGGAGGCTCCCGGCACGGTGTACCGGTGCTGGACGGCGGCCGAGCACGAGCGGCTCGCCGACCACGCCCGGCCGGAGATCGCGCTGGCGGACCTGACCGGGTTCGCGCTCCAGGCGGCCTGCTGGGGCGTGCCCGACGCCTCCGGCCTGGCCCTGCTGGACGCCCCTCCGCCTGCGGCGATGGCCGCCGCTACCCGTACGCTCCAGACCCTGGGCGCCCTGGAGACGGGCGGGAAGGGGAGCGTCGGCCCGCGGGTGACCGGTCGCGGGCGGCGGATGGCGCTGGCGGGTGTGCACCCGCGGCTGGCCAGGGCGCTGCTCGACCTCGGGCCGCGCGCCGCCGAGGTGGTGGCGCTGCTGTCGGAGCAGCTTCCCCGCGACGCGGGCGACGACCTCGTGGAGGTCTGGCGGGCGGCCCGCGACGGCCGCGACGGCTTCACCGCCCGCTGGCGCCAGGAGGTCCGGCGCCTGACCAAAAGCTCCGGCACTGAACCCAGCGCCAACGCCGGCAGCGGCGCCGGGTACGGCGGGCGGATGAGCGATGACGCGGTGGCCGGCGCGGCCGTGGCGCTGGCGTTCCCCGAGCGGGTGGCCAGGCGGCGCGGTGGCGGCTACCTGATGGCCTCCGGCACCCAGGCCCGCCTGCCCGACGGCTCGCGGCTGGGCGAGGCGGAATGGCTGGCCGTGGCGGTGGCCGACCGGCCGGCGGGCTCGGCGTCCGCGCGCGTCCGCCAGGCCGTGGTGATCGACGAGGAGACCGCCAGGCGGGCGCTCCCGGTCACCGCCGAGGAGGAGGTCACGTGGCGGGTCCCGCCGGGCGAGCGGCGCGGCGACGTCTCCGCGCGCGTGGTGGAGCGGCTCGGCGCCATCGAGCTGTCCTCCTCGCCGCTCAGGAACGCCGACGTGCGGGAGGCCGTCCTGTACGGCCTGCGCACCGAGGACGTGCTGACCTGGACGAAGGAGGCCGTGGCGATACGCGACCGGCTGGCCTTCTGCCATCGCGAGCTGGGCGACCCGTGGCCCCCGGTGGACGACCTCCCGGCGCTGGCGGACCGGTGGCTGGAGCCCGAGCTGTCCAGGGCCCGGCGGCGCGCCGACCTGGAGCGCATCGACGTGGCCGGCGCGCTGAAACGCCTGGTCCCGTGGAGCGAGCGGCTGGACGAGGCCGCCCCCGAGCGGGTCACGGTGCCCAGCGGGTCACGCGTGCGCGTCGACTACTCGGGCGAGCGGCCGGTGCTGGCGGCCAAGCTCCAGGAGCTGTTCGGCTGGACGGAGACGCCGGCGATCTCGGGCGTGCCGCTGCTGGTGCACCTGCTCTCCCCCGCCGGCCGGCCGGTGGCGGTGACCGCGGACCTGGCCTCGTTCTGGCGGGAGGGCTACCGTTCCGTACGCGCGGAGCTTCGTGGCCGCTACCCCAAGCATCCCTGGCCCGAGGACCCGCTGACCGCGCCGCCCACCGCCCGCGTGAAACGGAGCCCACGATGAACGAGACGCGGATGAGCGAGGCCCGCCGATGAGCGACGACCGGCTGCTGGAGGCGGCGCTCAACAACGCCGAATGGTGCGACGCCGTGTGCCGCGCTCACGGCTCGCCGGGCACGTTCACCGCGCTGAGCTGGACGAACCCCGCCTCCAGTCCGCCGTACTACCCCGACGCCATCACCCTCGCCCCCGCCGCCGGCTGGCCGGACCTGCTGCCGGGCGTCGAGGGCAAGCCGAGCGCCTCGGTGAAGGACAGCTTCGCGCTGGTCGAGCCGCCCGGCTGGGACCTGCTGTTCGAGGCGCGATGGATCTACCGGCCGTTCCACGCCGCCGAGGCGGCCCCGGCGGCGACCGGCGACGTGATCGCCTGGGAGGTGGTCCGCGACGCCGCCACGCTGCGCGACTGGGAGCGCGCCTGCTTCCCCGGCGCGGACCTCGGCCTGTTCCCGGCGGCGCTGCTGGGCGAGGTCACGTTCCTGGCGGGCCGGATCGGCGGTGACATCGTGTGCGGCTCCGCGCTGAACGGCAGCGGCCGCGTGGCGGGCGTCTCCAACCTGTTCGCCCTGGGCTGCGACCTGGACGCCGCCTGGTCGGGCACGGTGGCGACGGCGGCCGAGCTGTTCCCCGGCCGCCCGCTGGTCGGCTACGAGACCGACCCGGAGCCCGCGTCCCGGCACGGCTTCCTGCCGATCGGCCCGCTGCGGGTGTGGATCAAGCCCTGAGCACGTCATCCCTGGGTCAGGCTCCGAGCACGTCGTCGATCGTGGGCTCGGCCAGCACCTCGACCCGCTCCGTCCCCACGCCTGTGTCCTTGAACCCGCTGGACGTGGCGATGCAGACCACCGGCCCGTCGAAGTCGCGGCCCATCTTCCGGTAGGCGGCCAGCGCCGCCGCCCCTGACAGCTCCTGCCACAGCCCCTGTCCGGCCAGCGCCCGCTGCGCCGCCCGCATCTCGTCGTCGGTGACCAGCATCGCCTCGCCGCCGCTGTCGCGCACCGCGCGGACGCCCCGGTGGCCGCCCACCGAGCCGCCGATGCCGTACGCGTCCGTGTCGCCGAGCGAGACGATCGCGGCGGGCGCCCCGGTGG
>NZ_JAHKRL010000537.1 GCF_019396405.1 Nonomuraea rhizosphaerae
GCAGGTCGTAGGCGACCTGCGCCGCCCCGTACAGCAGGATCAGCGGCAGCGTCAGTACGGCGGGCAGCGCGGACGTGGCCAGCGTGAGCACGGCGGCGGCCAGCCGGATCCCGCCCGCGGCCCGGTCGCGGGAGCACAGGTGCTGCAGCCCCAGCGTCGCGAGCACCACGGCCGCGGGCACGCCGAAGGCCCACCCGGCGCCCGGATGGGCGATCGCGTGCTCGATCCCCACCCCGAACGCCACCAGCCCCAGCGCGAGCGGCAGGTGCGAGTACACCCACACCTGTCCCGCCAGCCTGGTGCGCAGCACCACGGACTCGTCGATGTGGCCGAAGTACATCCACCAGAACGCCATCGCGATCGCGATGCCGGCCAGCGCGATCAGCAGCGTGCCCGGCGTGACGGGGTGACTCTTCAGCCCGAGCACCACGGCGGCCACGACCTCGCCCAGCACGATCACCACGAACAGCCCGAACCGCTCGGGCAGATGCTCGCTCTGCGGCGGCAGCGCCCCCTGGTAGCGCCGCGCCAGCAACGGCGTGGCCAGGTCGATCACCATGGCGACGCCCCACATCACGTACCGCTGCGGCGCCTCCACGGCCAGTGACGCCACCCAGATGACCGCCGACACCGCGAACCCGGCCGCGTAGCGTCCGGCCAGCGCCCGCGCCTGGGACACGTGCCGCCCCACCCGCAGGTAGGCGACGATGAGGAGCACGCGGACCACCACGTAGGACAGCGCGAACAGCGCCGACCGCGTCTCGATGTCGCCCACGCTGGCGGCCATGGTGCCGACGGCGAGGATCTGCGGCAGCACCAGCAGTCTGTGGCTGACGTCGTCGGTGTCGAACCGGTTGGCGTAGAACACGTACCCGGCCCAGGCCCACCAGACCGGTACGAACAACCCCACGAACGTCAGCACCCGCCCGAGCGACGTCCCCTCGGCCAGCACCCCGGCCAGCTCGGCCACGGCCACGACGAACACCAGGTCGTACAGCAGCTCCAGCCAGGTGGCCCGCCGCTGCGCCCCCTCGAACAGCCGCAACCGTGGCGGCTGCCAACTCCTGCCCACCTGAACCTCCATGTGTAATCGTGTAATTATCCACATGGCCGGGGGCTCAGGAGAAGGCGGACGAGATCACGGGTGGCGAACAACTCCTCGAACGGCCCACGGTGCGCACGTCACGGCGCTCGGCCGGGGAACCGGAGGAGCGTTCCCCTGGACGGGCGCCGGCCCTGGTCGGCGGGTGGGGCCGGCCCATGCCGGCCGTAAGAGAAAAGCGTCGCGCCAGGAAGAACGGGAAGAAAACGCCACGCCCGGAAGGAGGGCCCGCGGGCGGGAAGAAAGCATCGCGCCCGGCCCTCGGGGTGGGCCAGGCGTATGGGCGCGATCGGGCGGCCCGTCGCGGGACGCCGGCACGCGGCGCCCCACCAGGCGTCCCCCCGCCAGAGGAAGGGGCGGAGGATACGTCAGCGGTCGTCCTTCGACAGCCATAACCCGATCGCGGTCACCCGGGAATCGACGCCCAGTTTCGCGTAGATCCGGTTGACGTGGTTCTTGACGGTCTTCTCGCTCAGGAACAGTCGCTGCGCGATCTGCCCGTTGGACTGACCGGTCGCGATCAGGTCCATGACCTCGGTCTCTCGCTTGCTCAGGGACGTGAACACGCTTTCGAACGCTGCGTCATCGACTCTCATCCGGCCTCCGGGGCGCGCAGACGGTCAGATCGCCGAGGGCCCCCGTGCTTCCGGCGTTAGCGGTAGACAGCGAGCATAACTCGCAATGTCATGTTTTGGGGACGTTGCCGGAGAAAACGGCAACGGCCGGTCCCGGGGGACCGGCCGTAGGCATGGGGTGAGTGAAGGGACTTGAACCCTCGACATCCAGGACCACAACCTGGCGCTCTGCCAACTGAGCTACACCCACCATGGACCGCCGATTGGCGGGCACAGGAAAAGTGTAGCGGTGTTCGGGAGTCTTTACGCCACTCGATTATCCGCGCCGCGCGCCCGGCCGGCCTCGCGGCCCGCGCCGCTGCACCGTTCCACCGCACGTCGGCACCCGGCTCGGGGCTGGAGGATCGGCTCGGGGGCCGGGCCGCGCCCGGCGGGAGAATCGGCGGACCCGCGTGGCGCAGCAGCCGGGGCCGCGCGTGGCTGGAGACGCGCGGTGGGAAGCATGCGGCCGGAAACGCGCGCCGGAAGCGGGGCCAGCCGCTCAGCCGCTGACGCGCTCCGCCACCGCGCGGGCGGTGGCCGAGTCGGGCCCCGGCTGGCCCACGAACACCGCCGCCCGGTAGTAGCGCAGCTCCCTGATGCTCTCCGTGATGTCGGCCAGCGCCCGGTGCCCGCCCTGCTTCTCCGGCGCCGCGAAGTAGACGCGGGGGTACCAGCGCCGCACCAGCTCCTTGATCGAGGACACGTCGATCATCCGGTAGTGCAGGTAGCCGTCGACCACGGGCATGTCGCGCGCGATGAACGTCCGGTCGGTGCCGATCGAGTTGCCGCACAGCGGCGCCTTCTTCGGCTCGGGGATGTGGCGGCGGATGTAGTCGAGCACCAGCGACTCCGCCTCCGCCAGGGTCACCCCGCCCGCCATCTCCGGCAGCAGCCCCGAGGCGGTGTGCATCTCGCGGACCACCTGCGACATCTGCTCCAGTGACTCGGGCGGCGGTTTGATGACCACGTCGACGCCCTCGTCGAGCTGGTTGAGCTCGCTGTCGGTGACGATGCACGCCACTTCGACGAGCGCGTCGCGGCCAAGGTCGAGCCCGGTCATCTCGCAGTCGATCCAGACCAGCAAGTCACTCATTCGATCTCCTCGCCCAAGCGGCTCGGAGCCATCCGCCCGCCTGCGTACCCCCACAGCCTAGTGCCACTGGTCACGCGGGCTTGAGCGAGCTGAGAACCTGGTTGACCACGTCTGTGCCCAGATTGTCCGGTACGGAGACGTATAGGAGGGCTGGGGGCTGTCCCTGGCCGCGGTCCATGACCACGACCGCGCCGTTTTCCTTGTTCCACTTGTAGCCCTTGGCCTTCGACTCCTTGGTGAAGTCGAGCTCGAACTGCAGGACCCACGCGTCCCTGTCGCCGATCTTGAGCGCCTTGTCCGCGACGATCTTGTTGGTGTGGGGCACCTGGTAGTACCTGGCGAAGTCCACGAACACGGCCTTGCACGTGTCGCCCAGCCCGTCCGGCGACCCCGAGTAGGGGTAGAGCTGGTTCAGCGGGCCGGTGTACACGTTGCCGATCCAGTTGTCCTTGCCGTCGAACTTCTCCTGCGCGATGGCCTCCACGCCGCTCGACCAGCTCTGCTGGGCCGGGTTGGTGCCGTTGATGTCGCTGTAGTTGGGCACCTTCCAGCCGGTGGGCACCTGGTAGGAGATGCCGGTCTGCGGGTCGGCCACCCGGCCGTCCTGCGGCTGCGGCAGCTCGCCGCTGCCCTGCGTCGGGGGCGCGGTGCTCGGCTGCTGCTCAGGCGTCGGCCGGGTCGGCTCGTTCGTCGCGCTCGGGGTGGGCTGGGCGATCACGCCGTCGTTGCCGCGGTTGACGAAGAAGATCCCGACCGCCACGATCAGGCCGATCACCACCAGCGCCGCCAGGCCGCCGAACACCCACGGCAGCGGGTTGCTCTCCTTCGGCGGCCCGCCGTAGCCCGGTCCGCCGTAGCCGGGCCCCGGCAGGGAGCCCTGGCTCCAGGGCTGCTGCCCGTAGGGAGCGGGCTGGCCCTGAGTGGGCTGGCCGTAGGCGGGCTGCGTGGCGCTGGGCTGCCCGTACGGGGCCGTCCCGTACGTCGGCTGGCCGAACTGCAGCGTCGGGTTCGCCGGCGTGGCGGACCAGTCGGGCTGCGGCCCCGACGACGGCTGCTGCGGCCCTGAGGGCTGCGGGGCCGAGTACTGGGGCCCGGAGGACGGTGGCGCGGAATAAGGCTGCGATCCGCCGTACGGCTGGGGGCCTGAGGCGGCCTGTGGCCCGGACGGCTGTTGCTGCGACGCCCCCTGCTCCAGCGGGTGCGTGGCGTCCGTCCACTGGCCGCCGTCCCACCAGCGGAGTTGGGGGGATCCGTACGGGTCGGGGTACCAGCCCGCGGGGGTCTGCGTGGTCATGTTCGTCAGCGTAGTAAGAACGGCTTTGATATGCATTGCTGGGCCGGTCACCAAACCCACGACGTCAGTATTCGGACGTCAGCATTTGTACGTGAAGCTCGCCTTGTCGGTACGCGTGGGCCCCGGGGAGAGCACCCGGAGCGTCGCGGTGGCCTTGACCGTGCTCCTGCCCTTGAGCGTCCACCGCAGCGGCACCGTGTAGGAGGTCTGGTCGGCGGTGGTGCGGAGGGTCTGCTTGACGACCTCCTTGTCCAGGTTCTTGCGCCATTCGTAGCTGATCTCGCCGGCCTCGCCGTTGGTGACGATCGTCCCGGTGACGACGACGGCGCTGTCGCAGCCCTGCGTCTTCTTCGGCGCGACCACGTTGATCGACTTGACCGCCAGCTCGGGCGCGCCGCTCAGCTTGAACCAGGCCAGGATCGCCCCGCCCATGACGATCGCGAACAGCGCCGCCGCCAGGATCGTCTTGCGCCGCCTGGCCCGCGCGGCCCTGTCCGGCTTGCCGCCGCCACGCGACTGGACCGTTCCGCGGCCCTCGCGCCAGATGCGCTCGGCGGTGGTGCCTCGCTGCGCCTCCTCCGTGCTGACTCCCGGCCCGAACTGCACGGGACCGGAGCCCGCGCCCGCGCCGGGGCTCGGGACGGCCAGGAGCGTGACGATGTCGCCCTCGTCGAGCGGCTGCTGCGGCTCCACCGGCGGGTGCGCGAACGCCGACCTGCCGCGCGCCGCCTGGGCCAGCCGTTCCTGGCTGATCCGGCCGCCGGGCAGCGCCGTGGGCTCCGACAGCACGACGGCCCTGGCGGTGCTCAGGCCGTGCGTGGTGGCGGTGACCGCGGCCCGTTCGAAGAGCTGCGCCGCCCGGGGCGCGCCGCGCATGACGGCCGCGCCCAGCCCGCGCGCCAGCGACGCCCAGGCCGTCGCGTCCCGTTCGGGCCGGGAGACCTGCCCGCGGATGGCGTCGGCCAGGCCGCGCTCCGACAGCAGCGCCGCGCCTTCGGCCGTGATGACCACGGAGCCCGGGTGCACCGAGCCATGGGTGACCCCGGCCGCGTGCAGCGCGATGAGCGTCTGCGCCGTGTCCGCCAGCACGGACGCCGCGCCGCTCGCGTCGATCGGCCCGGACGACATCACGTCCGTCAGCGTCGGGCTGACCGCCTGCGCGGTCAGCAGCCACACCTGCTCGCCTGCCGCCACCACGTCGGCCACGGGGATCAACCCGGTTAAGCCGCCCAGAACCAGCCGCTGATCCGTCAGTACGGTCGCCACGACGCGGTCGCGCACCCCCGGCAGCGCGATGATCCGCTGGTCGAACAGCAGGGCCCCCGCCCTGCGCCCGTCCGGCGAGATCGCGTCGATCCAATTGCCAAGCTCGGTGATCCAGGTGTTCTCGGTGAGCCGGAAACCGGCGATATCGTTCCGAGAAGTGTCCATCGCCGTTGCCCCCCGGCGCTTCCTAGCGCTTCCTCCGGTGCCGTCCCGCCATGTGGCGCTTCATGGCAAGTGTGACCGGAACCGCGCCGGACGTCATCAGTCCGATCGCCAGGACCGCCCCGGGGCCGGGTGTCGACGAGAGCGTCGGGGTGTTTCCGCCGTCGTCGTTGGTGGGGGTCTGCGTCGGCCGGACGGTGGGGTCGGGGGAGCTGAGCGTGCGCGTCGGGCGGACCGTCGGCGGCGCGGAGGTCGTCGGCGGCCGGCTGGTGGTGGAGGCCACGGTCGGCGCGTCGTCCACGTCGCTGGTGATCTCGGGACCGGGCGACTCGGGCGGCGGGCTGGCCTTGGCCGTGGTCCTGACCGGCCTGGAGGTGGACCTGCTCGGCCTCGGGGTCCTGGTGGCCTTGGGCGTCCTGGACGGCTTCGGCGTCGAGCTGGCGACAGGCGGCGGCGTGGCGCTGGCCGAGGTGGTCGGCTCGGTGGCCGGCTCGGTCGCCGTCTCCTCGGGCGGGTCGCTCGACGGCTCCTCCGTCGGCTCCTCGGTCCGCGCGTCCGCCACCGACACGGTCGCCGACGGCGTCACCGGGGTGGTGCGCGCCTGCAACTGGGGCTCGCCCGACATGGTCTGGATCAGCACCACCCCCACGGTGAACACCAGGGCGGTGCAGGCCGTGCCGATCACGATCTTCGTCGAGAGCCTGCTCATCAGCCGGGTGGTCTCGCCCAGGCCCGGCTCGCCGAAGTCCGTCCGCGCGAGCGAGGTCTGCGCCTCGACCCCGGCCTCGGGCCCGCCCGGCAGCAGCACGAGCAGCAGTCCCGCCAGCCGGGCCAGGCGGCGCTTGCCGCGCTCCTCCCAGTCCGACCCGTACGCCCTGGCGGCGACCGCCTCCAGCTCGATCAGGAACGTCTCGGCGGACTCCGGCCGCTCGTCCGGGTCCTTGGCCAGGCCGCGCTCGACCAGGTTCCGCAGCGGGCCGGGCACCTCCTCGACCGGCGGCGCCGCGCTCTGATGCTGGCGGGCCAGGGCCGCGAGGTTGGGGGCGCGGAAGGGCCGGGCGCCGGTCAGGCACTCGAAGAACACGACCGTGGCCGCGTACACGTCCGTGGCGGGGGTGGCCGACGAGCCGACCCACTGCTCGGGGGCCATGTAGGGCGGGGTGCCCGCGGCGTTCGCGTCGTCGCCGACCCTGACCGCGATGCCGAAGTCGACGAGCTTGCTGGTGCCGTCGCCCTGGACCATGACGTTCTCGGGCTTGAAGTCGCGGTGCACGACCCCGATGGCGTGGGCGGCGGCCAGACCCTGTAACGAGCCCTTCAGGACGTACAGGGCCGCCTCGGGGCCCGTGGGGCCCTCGGACCTGAGCAGCTCGCGCAGCGGGACGCCGTCGACCAGCTCCATGACGATGGCCGCGCCGAAGCCGGTCTCGACGTAGTCGACCAGGCGGGCGTTGTGCGGGCTGCGCACGGTGCCCAGCAGCCGGGCCTCGTGCCGGAACCGGGCGACGAACCCGACGTCGGAGCGGAGCTGGTCGGACAGGTACTTGATGGCCACCTCGGCGCCGTCGTGCTCGCGCCTGGCCAGTACGACCCGGCCGGACGCGCCCGCGCCCAGCTCACGTTCCTCCGAGTAACCCGGGACACGCCAATGGCCATCGCCGTTCATCTGGTTCCCCTCCAGTCGTCTGGGCCCCCTCGCTCATCAGACGGACCGTAGCTTAACCAGTGACAATCTCGTTCCCACAACGCTTATGTCGATAAAGTCACCCGATGGTGCCGGAATCATCGGGCTCCGGGGTCTTGGTGTCGTCCGGGGGATCGTCCGGCTTCGGGGACTCGTCGGGCTTGGGAGTCTCCTTCGGCGGCTCCTCCTCCTGGCAGGCCGCCGTCCGGCCGCCGGCGCTGTCGCCGCCGTTGGCCGCCCTGGGCCGGCTGTTCGCCGAGATCTGCCAGGACGTGCCGCAGGGGACCTTGCCGAAGGTGTACGTCAGCGACCTGGTGTAGGCGGTGTCACCGGACAGGGTGAGCGACTGGGTGTGCGCGGCCCCGCCGAGGGAGAAGGTGACGAGGAGCCGTACCGGCTGGTCGTTGCCGGTCGTCACCGAGACGGTCGCCGCGGCCTGGCCGCCCGGGGACAGCGCGGCCCGGACGATCGAGACCCGCTTGACGCTCGGCGGGCACGTCACCCTGGCGCGCGCGGTGGCCGTGCGGCCGCCCGCGCGGACGGTGACCGACAGAGTGCTCCCGCAGGGGCGGGACCTGAAGGCGTA
>NZ_JAHKRL010000538.1 GCF_019396405.1 Nonomuraea rhizosphaerae
GGGTGTGCGCGCCGGGCGTCACGCCGGTCCTGGCCGGGGCCCTGGCGCTGGAGGCGCCGGTGCGCGATCCGCTCGCGTGGTGGGCCGCGTACGTGTCGGTGGTGGCCCCGCCGGTGCTGGACCTGTACTTCACGCACGGCGTCATCCTGGAACCCCACCTGCAGAACGTCCTGGTCGGCCTGGACGCCTCCGGCCTGCCCGCCGAGGTGATCTTCCGCGACCTGGAGGGCACCAAGCTCGTCGCGGGCCGCCACCGGCTCGACGGCCTCCCCTCGCGGGTGGCCGAGGCGCTCAGCTACGACGCCGGGAGCGGCTGGACCCGTGTCGCCTACTGCCTGCTGGTCAACCACCTCACCGAGATCGCCGCCACGGTGGCGGGCGGCGACGACGAGCTGCTGCACGAGCTGTGGCGGATCGCCCGGGACGTGCTGGCCGTCCAGGCCGGCGCCCTCGGCTCGCCGCTCCCCCTGTCCGACCTGCTGGCCGGGGCGCCGCTGCCGGCCAAGGCTAACCTGACGGTCCGCTGGGCCAGGGCCGCCGACCGTTCGGCCGGGTACGTCCCGATCGCGAACCCGCTCGCATGATCACCGACCGGGTCCGCGAGGCCGCCCCGCGCCTCGGGGAGGTCCCCGCGTACGTGTACGACCTGCCCGCCCTCGACGACCACGTGGCGCGGGTACGGCGGGCGCTGCCCGGCGTCGAGCTGTACTACGCGGTCAAGGCCAATCCCGACGCCGAGCTGCTGCGCGTGCTGGCCGGGCACGTGGACGGCTTCGAGGTGTCGTCGGCGGGCGAGCACGCGCACGTGTCGGCGCTGTTCCCGGACCGGCCGCTGGCGCTCGGCGGGCCCGGCAAGACCGACGCCGAGCTGCGCCTGCCCTGCCACCGCCTGCACGTCGAGTCGCCCAACGAGCTGCGCCGCCTGCTGGCCACCGGCCGCGCGGCCGACGTCCTGCTCCGGCTCAGCCCCGACCTCCCTGTGGAGGGCGCGGCGCTGACGATGAGCGGGCCGTTCGGGATGGACGAGGAGGGGGTGCGGGAGTGCCTGCCGCTGTTCGGCGAGCGCGTACGGCTGCGCGGCACGCACACCCACCTGGCCAGCGGGCTGGAGGCGCCCCAGCTGCTGCGGCTGGCGCGGACGCTGCTGGACACCGAGCACGACGAGGTCAACCTGGGCGGCGGCATGGCGGTCTCGTACACCTCGCCGGAGGACCGCTTCGACTGGCGGGCGTACGGGATCGGCCTGGGCGCGCTGCGGCGGGAGGGGCAGCGCGTACGGGTCGAGCCGGGGCGGGCGCTGACCGCGTACTGCGGCTTCTACGTGACCCGGGTCGTGGATGTGAGGCGGGTGCGCGGCGAGGCGTACGCGATCGTGCTGGGCGGCACCCACCACCTGCGCACGCCGGTGACGAAGGGGCACGACCAGCCGTTCGAGGTGCTGCCGACCGGGGACGGGCCGGCGGTGGAGGGAGCGGTGACGATGGTCGGCCAGCTCTGCACCCCAAAAGACGTCTTCGCCCGAAATATCGCTACAAAGGTGCGGGTGGGGGACACGGTGGTGTTCGCGATGGCCGGGGCCTACGCCTGGAACATCTCCCACCACGACTTCCTGATGCATCCCAAGCCGGGGTTCCACTACCTCGGCTGACCGGCTGCCTCACTTGACCGGCACCGCCTCGATGAGCGCGACCAGGCCGTCGGCGTCGAGCAGGTTCACCGGGCGCACGGTGCGGTTCGCCCGTACGTAGTGGAAGGCCGCCCCCACCCGCTCCAGCGGCACCTCCGCCAGGTGCGACCAGGCCAGCCGGTACGCGGCGAGCTGCACCGACGCCGCCTTGGCCGCCTTCCCCGAGGGCGGCCGGCCGGTCTTCCAGTCCACGACCTCGTAGCGGCCGTCGGGCATCTGGAAGACGGCGTCCATCCGGCCGCGCACCACCCGGTCGGCGATCATGGTCTCGAACGGGACCTCCAGCTCGATCGGCCGCCGCCCGGCCCACTCGCTCTCCTCGAAGCGCTCCTGCAGCTCGGCGAGCTGCACGTCGGCGTCCTCCAGCTCGTCGATCAGGTCGAGGTCGAAGTCGTCGAGCAGGCGCTGCTGGTCCCAGCGCGTCTCCAGCCACTTGTGGAACGAGGTACCCCGGCGGGCCAGCGGCGCCGGCTTGACCGGGACGGGACGGCGGATCCTGCGGGCCAGCTCGCGGGCGTCGGCGGCCAGCGTGACCAGCGACGACACCGTCAGCTTGGCCGGCAGCTCGACCGTGGTCTGACCGCGCCTGCGGCGCATCTCGCGTTCGCGCAGGAGCAGGTCGGTGTCGCGTTCCCAGGCGCGTACGCGCTCCTCCTCGAAGGCGCGCAGCGTCTCGTCCTCCGGCGGCTCGGCCATCGTGCCGGCCAGCGCGCTCTCGACCAGCCTGGCGCCGTCCAGCACGGACTCGTAGCGCAGGCCCTCGGGCGTCACCGGCCAGACGGCCTCGGCGGGCTCGGCCAGCAGCGGGTTCGTGGCGCCCTCGGCCACCTCGGGCGCCCAGAACGAGACCCTGTCGCTGGTGTCGCGGATCTCCAGCAGGAAGTCGCTGGGCGACAGCGGCTTGGAGGCGGTGCCCCAGCGGTAGCCGGAGGCGATCAGGTGGTAGTGGGCGCGGGTGACGGCCACGTACGCGAGCCGCCGCTCCTCCATCAGGTCGCGGTCGCGGCAGCTCTCGTCGAAGACGGCCAGCTCCTCCTTGCTCAGCCCGCCCAGGCGCGGCAGGTCGGCCGCGTCGCCGCGCAGCGGGTAGGGGAGCTTGCGCGGGTTCTCGGTCCAGCGGCTGTTCATGACCGGGGTGGCGGGGAACATGCTGCCCGTCGCGACCGTGCCCTTCGAGCTGATCAGCTGCGACAGGCCCGGCACCACCACGACCGGCCACTCCAGGCCCTTGGAGGCGTGGACGGTCATCAGCTTGACGGTGTTGCTGTCGCCGACCCGCCCGGCCTCCAGCCCGAACTCCTCGGTCTCGGCCGCCTGGAGGTAGGCCAGGAACGCGCCCAATGTCGGGTCCTCGGCGTCCCCGGCGAACCTGGAGGCCGCGTCGAGGAAGGCGTCGAGATCGGCCCTGGCGGCGAACGCGCTGACCGTGCCGCCGCGGGCCGCCACCTCGATGTCCAGCCCGAGCCGGCGTTCGACCTCGGTGATCAGGTCGGGCAGCGGCTGCGCGGTGTGCGCCCTGAGCTGGCGCAGCTCCTGGGCCAGCGCCACCAGCCGGGTCCTGGCCAGCGGCGAGAACGTCTCCAGCCACTCCGGCCGGTCGGGCAGCTCGTCGAGGGCGTCCACCAGGCTGCCGCGCTCGTCGGCCAGGTCGGCCACCACCTGGTCGAGCGGGTCCTGGACGCGCTCCGACTCCTGGGACTCGCGGGTCAGCTCCCTGGCGTACTCGCCCAGCAGCCGCATGTCCGCCGGCCCGACCCGCCAGCGGGGCCCGGCCAGCAGCCTGGCCAGCGCGTCGCCGGCCGTGGGGTCGTACAGGACCCTGAGCGTGGCGACGATGTCGTTGACCTCGGGCACGGTCAGCAGCCCGCCCAGCCCGACCACCTCGACCGGGATGTCGCGCTCCTCCAGCGCCCTGCGCAGGGCGGGGAACTGCGAGCGCTTGCGCGCCAGGATCGCCACGTCCTGCGGCTGGACGGCGTTCGTCTTCTTGCGCTCCTTCTCCCCCCACGGCAGGCCGTCGGGGGCGAACTCCTGGCCGAGCAGCTTGTGGATCCCGTCGGCGATCCACTTCGCCTCGTCCTCGGCGGTCTCGTGGAAGGCGCAGGTGACGCGGCCGCGATCGACGCGGTTGGCGCCGGGGACGAGCACCGGGACCTCGCGGGCCTCCATGCGCAGCGGGAGCTGGACGCGGGCGGCCACGTCGAGCACCCGGTCGCCGTTGCGGAAGCTGACGCTGAGCTGGTTGACCGGGGCCAGGTCGCCGGTGCTGGTCCGGAAGTCCCTGGTGAACCTGCGCAGGTTGCCCGCGGACGCGCCGCGCCAGCCGTAGATGGACTGGCAGGGGTCGCCGACCGCGGTGACCGGGTGGCCGCCGCCGTACAGGGAGCGGAGCAGGACGAGCTGGGCGTGGCTGGTGTCCTGGTACTCGTCGAGCAGCACCACCGCGAAGCGGGAGCGCTCGATCTCGCCCACTTCCTTGTGGTTGGCGGCGATCCTGGCGGCCAGCGACATCTGGTCGCCGTAGTCGATCACCTCGCGGGAGCGCTTGAGCCGCTCGTACGCCTCCACCAGCGGCAGCAGCTGCTGCCTGGCGGCATGGACGGCCACCGGCCTGCGCTGGGCCATGACCGGGCGCCCCTTGATCGCGGCGTGCCTGTCCGCCAGCCAGTCGCCGACCCTGCGCACGTCCTCGGCGCCGCGCAGGTGCTCCGACAGCTCCCCGGCCAGCTCCAGGACGGCCGCGGTGACCGACGGCGGGCCCAGCTCGATCTTGTCCATCGGCCCGTCGTACATCGCCACCACCCTGGAGGCGAGCTGCCAGGAGACGGCGGGCGTGACCAGGCGCATGGTGGGTTCGAGCGCCTCGCGCAGCGCGTGGTCGGTGACCAGCCGGGAGGCGTAGGCGTGGTAGGTGGAGACGGTCGGCTCGTCGTTGAGCAGCTCGGGCGGGACGAGACCGGCCTCGGCCAGGCCGTTGAGCCGCTCCCTGACCCGGTTGGCCAGCTCGGCGGCGGCCTTGCGGGTGAAGGTGAGGCCGAGAACGTTCTCCGGTTTGACCAGGCCGTTGGCGACCAGCCAGACCACCCGGCCGGCCATGGTCTCGCTCTTGCCCGAGCCGGCGCCGGCCATGACGACCATCGGCTCCAGCGGGGCCTCGATGACACGGGCCTGTTCGGGCGTGGGGGGAAGGACGCCGAGCTTCTCGGCCAGCTCGACAGGGTTCAGCACACCTGTCCCCCGTTGTCGTTGACGGGGCAGCTCGACCTGGCCGCGCAGGTGCGGCAGCCGTCGTTCACCTTGGCCTGGAAGAACGGCCCGGACATGCCGATCGCCACGGTGTCGACCAGGTCCTTGGCCCAGCCGGGGTCCTTGTCGTCGGCCAGCGCGCCCTGCGTCTGCTCCAGCGCGTCGTGCTTGCCGCCCGCCTTGCCCACCTGGACGAGCGCGGCGCCGCCCGGCTCCGTCATGCCGTGCCTGGCGAACGCGCCGAGCAGCGCGGCGAGCTGGTAGACGCCGAGCTGGGGATGGCGGTCCAGCTCGCCGGCCTTGGGCTTGGAGCCGCCGGTCTTGAGGTCGATGATCACCGCGCGGTCGTCGGAGTCGCGCTCGACGCGGTCCACGCGGCCCTTGATCTGCACGCCGTCGGAGACCGTGGCGGTGAACGACTCCTCCAGCGCCACCAGCTCCCTGGGGTTCTCCAGGTGCCAGCGCCAGAACTTGGTGATCATCTGCTCGGCGACCTGGCGCTGCTTGCGGTTGAACCAGACGCCGCCGAAGTCCAGTTCGTTCCAGATCTCGTCCAGGCGCCGGCCGAGCATGGCCTCGCTGGGCAGGTCGGTGGCGGCCAGGACGGCCAGGGCGTGGATGACGTTGCCGAGACCCTGGGCGGAGCTGGTGCCCGCGGCGCCGACGGCCGTCTCCAGGAGCCAGCGCAGGCCGCACTTGGTGAAGTTCTCGACCGCCGACGGGGAGATGGTGACGATGTCGCCGGGCCAGCTCAGGGGGCGGTCGTCGGTCATGGGGGTGAGGGCGTACCAGTCGTTGGGGTGGGCGCCCTGGACCCCGGCCGCGGCGAGGCGGGCGAGCTGGGTGGCGGCCCTCTGTCTCATCTTCGCCGACCTGGTGGGATCCGTCACGGCGCTGCGGAGGTCCGCCACGAGCGCCGGCATGTTCAGCCAGCGCGCCCTGTCGTCGACCGTGACGGTGCCGACCGCGCCCGGCATCAGCTCGCTCAGGAACCTCGACGGCCGCTCGTCGGTGTCCTCGCCGCCCACCGCCGTCACCACCAGCCTGCGGCGGGCCCTGGTCGCGGCCACGTAGAACAGCCTGCGCTCCTCGGCCAGCAGCTTGGAGGCGAGCGCGGCGGCGTTCGGCCTGCCGCCGTCCAGCACGTCCACCAGGTCCTCCACGCCCAGCATCGAACCACGCAGGCGCAGGTCCGGCCAGACGCCCTCCTGGACGCCCGCGACGACCACCACGTCCCACTCCAGGCCCTTGGAGCGGTGGGCGGTCAGCACCCTCACCGCGTCGCCGTCGGGGGCGCGTTCGGCCAGCGTGTCACCCGGAATCTCCTGGGAGGCCAGGTCGTCCAGGAACACCTCGGGGCCCGCCTTCGGCATCCTGTCCACGAACCTCGCCGCGTGGTCGAACAGCGCCACCACCGCGTCCAGGTCGCGGTCGGCCTGCGCGCCCCTGGCGCCGCCCGCCAGGCTGAGGTCGGTCCACCTCTCGGCCAGGCCGCTGGCGTGCCAGATCGCCCACAGCAGCTCCTCGGCGGTGGCCTGGTCGCGTACGGCGTCGCGGGCGGTGGCGAGGAGCTTGGCGACGCGTTCGGCGGGGTGGGCCACGTGGGGCTCCAGGCGGGTCAGCTCGCGGGCGTCCTTCAGGGCGGCCACGAGGAGTTCGCCGGAGGTGCGGGCGGTTTCGGGGGCGGGGAGCGCGTCCACGTCCTCGGGCGCGCTCCCGGACGATTCCTCGGCCGTTCCAGGCGCTTCCTCGGCCGTTTCAGGGGCTTCCTCAGCCGCTTCGGGGGCCTCGGGGGCTTCGACTGCCTCAAGAGCTTCGGCCGGGTTGAGTATCGCCAGGGCCTCGTTCTCGGCGATCTTGAGGGCGCGGCGCAGCCTGCGCACGCCGATCATGTCGGTGCCGCCGAGCGGGCCGGTCAGCAGTTCCTCGGCCACGCCCTCGTCGAGCTCGGCCGCGTCGAGGGCGACCTTGATCATCGTCAGCAGCGGGCGCACGCCGGGCTCCTGCGCGATCGGCACCTCGTCACCGGCCACCATCGTCGGCACCCCGGCGCTGACCAGGGCCCGGCGCAGCAGCGGGACCTGGCGCTTGGCCGAGCGGACGAGCACCGCCATCCGGTGCCACGGCACGCCGTCGATCAGGTGAGCGCGGCGCAGGGTGTCGGCGACCACGGCCGCCTCCTGGCTGACGCTGTCGGCCAGCAATACGCGTACCTCGCCGGCCTCCATGTCGGGCAGCGACAGCAGCTCCCGATGCCCGTGCGCCCGCCGCACCCCCATCACACCCGTCACGCCCACGCCTGCACCCGCACCGGTACTCGCATCCACGCCCTCGCCCGCGTCCGCACCGGCGTCGGCGCTCGCACCCGCACCCCCGCCCGCGCTGACGCCCGCGTCGGGGGCGGGCGTCGTGGGCAGGAGGGCCTGGTCCGACGTCGGGGCGGGCCTTACCGGTGCCGGGTCCGGCATCGGGGCCGCCGGGAGGCGGGACGCCACCCGGCGGGACGCCTCCAGCAGGTCGGCGCCGCTCCTGCGGCACGTCCGCAGCGCCATCACCGGCGCGTCCCGCCCGTCAAGGGTCGGGAAGCGCCGCGGGAACTCCAGGATCCCGCGCACCTCGGCCCCCCGGAACCCGTAGATCGACTGGTCCGGGTCCCCCACCGCGACCAGGTCCCGTCCGTCCCCGGCGAGCTGGTGCAGCAGGAGCTCCTGCGCCGGGTCGGTGTCCTGGTACTCGTCCACGAACACCATGTCGTGCGCCGCCCGCTCCCGCCTGCGCACCTCCGGGTCGGTCAGCAGCCCGGCCGCCGCCCTGATCAGCTCGGCGTAGTCGAGCGCGGGCTCGGGGTCGAGGTCGAAGCGCACCTCGTAGCGGTCGAGGAAGCGCCCGGCGGCCGTCCAGTCCGTACGGCCGTACCGCCTGCCGAGCTCCTGCAGCCGCTCGCCGTCCAGGCCGCGTTCGCCCGCCCGCGACAGGAAGTCGCGCAGCTCCTCGGCGAACCCGCGGGTCTTGAGCGGCTCGCGCAACGCCACCGGCCACTCCGGCGCGCCGTCCTCCAGCTCGCCGTGCAGCAGCCGCCGGATCTCCAGCAACTGCTCAGGGCCGGTCAGCAGCCGCGGCGGCGTCTCCCCGGCCAGCACCGCCTCACGGCGCAGCAGCGCGTACGCGTAGCTGTGGAAGGTCAGGGCCAGCGGCGTGCGCGTCGTCCGCCGTAACCGGGCGGTCACCCGCTCCCGCAGCTCACCGGCGGCCTTGCGGCTGAAGGTCAGGATCAGGACGCGCTCGGGATCGACGCCCCGGCGCTCGATCCGCTCGACCACGCTCTCGACGATCGTCGTGGTCTTCCCCGTGCCGGGCCCGGCCAGGACGAGCAGCGGCCCGCCCCGGTGCTCCACCACGGCACGCTGGTGCTCATCAAGCACAGGGGCCTCAACGGGCCCCCCGCCTCCACGCCGCACCAACCGCCAGGTCTGAGCACTCACAACCCTAGATTCCACCAGACCACAGGGGTAGATCGTGCCGACTTGACCTCTATCCCTGCGCGAGCCGCCCACGCTACCGGCGTGAACATCCTGCAACACACCGACACGCCGGGCCGGGGAGAAGTGGTCTTGAGCTTTCAGCGAAGAGCGGCCCTGTCGCGGGCGCCCGGGCGCTCATAGCTTGGGCCCATGATCGACATTCGCCGGCTGGTCCCGGCCGACCGGGCCGTCTGGGAGGACCTGTTCCGGGGGTACATCGAGTTCTACCAGCGGGTGGAGCCGGACGAGATGTACCGGAGAGCGTGGGAGGAGTTCCAGGCGGACACGCGGATCCATGCTCTCGGGGCGACGCTGGACGGCCGGCTCGTCGGCATCACGCACTTCTTCCCCCATCCCAGCACGTCGGCTCCCGACCAGGACGTCTGTTACCTCCAGGACCTGTTCACCGCGCCTGACGTGCGGGGGAAGGGCGTGGGGCGGGCGTTGATCGCCGGTGTCGTGGAATGGGCGCGAGAACATGGGTGCGGCCGGGTCTACTGGAACACGCACGAGTCGAATGTGACCGCCCGCCGGCTGTACGACGAAGTGGCGGAGAATCGCGGCTTCCTCAAATATCAGATCGATCTGCCGCGCCCCGAATAATGCGTGGCGCGGGGCCGGGCCCCGGGTTACCGTTGTTTCCGTACAGCCGAGCGCATGAAGGAGCACTCCCGTGGACGTCGTAGTCGTCACCCGGCCCCTGCCAGGGCGACCCGCGCCGTCCGGCGGCGGTGACGCTCCCTGGTGCGCTTCTGGGTGACCCTCTCCCAGAGTTTTCGCGAAGCCGCCAGGGAAATCCCGGCGGCTTTATTCATTTACCGCGGAACGTGGCTCAATGGGAGAGCATCCGGTTTGGGACCGGGCGGTCGCAGGTTCGATTCCTGCCGTTCCGACGCGGCTTTTTCAAAGCCTCGCCGCAGAGGCCGAACAGGTAAGGCAGCTGGCTTCCACCCAGCAGGACGGGGTTCGAGTCCCCGCTGCGGCTCTGACGCTTGAGATCCGGTGACTCTCCGGGCTTACCCAGTTATGGGGATATGTCGGATACTGCGGGAATGCGGTTGCTGGAGCGGGAGGCGGCGCTGGCTTCCCTCGGGGAGTACGCGGCCGAGGCGAGCCGGGGGGCCGGGCGGCTGGTACTGGTGTCCGGCGAGGCCGGGGTCGGCAAGTCGGCGCTGCTCGAACACTTCCGGGATGCGCTGCCCGAGGCGCGCTGGTCATGGGGAATGTGTGATGGGTTGTTCACGCCGCGGCCGCTCGGGCCGCTGTTCGACGTGGCGGATCAGCGCGGGGGCGCGCTGCTGGAGCTGTGCCGGGCGGGGGCCGGGCGGGAGGAGCTGTTCCGCGGACTGCTGCGCGAGGTCAGCGAGCCGGGGACGCTGAACGCGGTCGTCGTGGAGGACGTCCACTGGGCCGACGAAGCCACACTCGACCTGCTGCGTTACCTGGGCCGACGAGTTTGGAACGCTCCTGTGCTGCTGCTCGTCACCTACCGTGACGACGGGCCAGTGGCCGACGACTCGCTCCGGGTGGCCCTGGGCGACCTGGCCTCGCAGCGGTCGACGCGGCGGATCGGGCTGGCGCCGTTGTCCGCGGCGGCCGTACGGGTGCTGAGTGACGGCACGGGGTGGGCGGCGGCCGAGCTGCACCGGCTGACCGGCGGGAACCCGTTCTACGTCACCGAGGTCGTACGGGCCGGGACGGGCGAGCTGCCCGCCTCCGCGCGGGACGCCGTGCTGGCCCGGGCCGCGCGGCTGGGCGGGGAGGCCCGCCGGGCCCTGGAGGTGGCGGCGCTGACCGGGGCCAGAGCAGAGGTGCGGCTGCTGGAGACGGTGTCGGGGTGCGGCCCCGCGGCCATGGACGAGCTGCTGCGGTGCGGGCTGGTTGCCGAGGACGGGCAGTGGCTCAGGTTCTGCCATGAGATCGCGCGGCTGGCCGTGGCGGGGGCCGTCCCCGGGCATCGCGGGCGGGCGGTCCATGGGCTCGTCCTGGAGGCGCTGGGCGAGCTGGGGTGTGACGACCACGCCCGGATGGCCTTCCACGCCGAGGCGGCCGGTGACGCGGCCGCGGTGCTGCGTCACGCGCCCGCGGCGGCCCGGCGCGCCGCGTGGCTGGCCTCCCACCGCGAGGCGGCGGCACAGTACCGCCGGGCGCTCCGGTTCGCGGCCGAACCGCGCCCCGGCCCCGGCGGCGCGGGCGCGGGTGACATGGGCGCGGGTGTGGTGGACGCCTCGGCGCTGGCCGGCCTGTACCAGGGGCTGGCCGACGAGGCGGCGCTGCTCGACCGCTGGGAGGAGGCCGTCGACTCCTGCGAGCGCGCCCTGACGTGCTGGCGCGAGGCCGGGGACCGGCTGCGGGAGGGCGACGCGCTGCGGCGGCTGTCGCGCGTCCTGTGGAACCTGTGCCGTGGCGACGACTCGGTCACCGCCGCCGAGGCGTCGGTGTCGGTCCTGGAGCCGCTCGGCCCGAGCGTCGAGCTGACCTGGGCGTACGCCACCTTCGCCAACAGGCGGATGCTGCAGGGCCAGCACGAGGCGGCGACCGCGCTGGCGCTGCGGGCGCAGGCGATCGCCGAGCCGCTGGGCGCCGCCGACGTGCTCAGCGACGTGCTCAACACCATGGCGGTGTCGGGCGCGGCCGAGGAGCAGGAGTGGGAGCGGCCGATGCGGCGGGCGCTGGAGATCGCGCTGGCCGGGCGGCACCAGGACCAGGCGGGCCGGGCGTTCGGCAACATGGCCGGCCTGTACGTGAACCAGCGGCGCTTCGCCGAGGCCGAGCGCTGCCTGGCCGAGGGCATCGCCTACTGCGACGAGCACGACCTGCCCACCTACGCCGGGCACCTGCGCAGCGAGCGGGCCACCGTGCTGGAGCTGACCGGCCGCTGGGACGAGTGCGTGGCCGCGTGCGCGGGGCTCCTCGACGAGGCCACCCCCTACACGTGCAGCCGGGTGTTCGTCCTGCGCAAGCTCGGCCTGCTGCGGGCCCGTCGCGGCGAGTCCGGCGTCTGGAGCTGCTTCGACGAGGCGGTCCTGTCGGCCGACCTGACCGGTGAGCCGCAACAGATCGTCCCGGTGCGGCTGGCCCGCGCCGAGGCGTACTGGCTGGAGGGGCGCCTGGACCAGGCCCGCCACGAGGCCGAGCTGGCCGACGACGCCTGCGGGGGCTGCGGCCCCTGGGAGCGCGGCGAGAGCGCCGTCTGGCTGCGGCGCACCGGCTCGGCCCGCACGGGCACGCGGGGCGCGGTGGCGCCGCCGTACCGGATGCGGCTCGACGGCGACCTCGCGCGGGCCGCCCAGACCTGGACGGACCTGGGCTGCCCCTACGAGGCCGCCCTCGTCCTGACCGACTCCCCGGCCGAGGCGGACCTGCGCCGCTCCCTGGAGCTGCTCACCGCCCTGAACGCCGTCCCCGCCGCCCAGATCGTCAGGCAGAGGCTCCGCACGCTCGGCGCCCGGTCGCTGCCCGCCGGGCCGAGGACGACCACCCGCGCCCACCCGTACGGGCTGACCCGGCGCGAGCAGCAGATCCTGGCCCTGCTGTGCGCCCGCCACACCAACGCCGAGATCGCCGCGAAGCTGTTCATCTCCGCCAGGACCGTGGCCCACCACGTCTCGGCCGTCCTGGCGAAGCTGGGCGCCCCGAGCCGTACGGCGGCCGCCGACCAGGCCACCAGGCTCGGCCTGATCGACGCGGAAGTCTGGGCACCGGAGCCCAGAGCCTGACCTCCGCATACCGGGCAATCTAGGCAACGGCCCAGCGAATATGGGTAATGGCTGCCGATCTCCGCGACCCGGCTCAGCACCTACGGTCGTTCCTGGTAACCACGGGATCCAGGAGGCCGCCGATCCGGCGCCGTACCAGCCCGTCGGTCATGTGCGCAGCCGCCTAATCAGGCCCCCTGGCGGCTGTGGCACACCCGGCGCGCGGCGCGGCGCCATCAAAGCGGCGCGCCGCCATCGAAGACCGCGCCCGCGGGGCAAGGGAAACGGCTCCCTCCTGCGGGGGCAGGGAGCCGTGTCCGGACCTACGAGAACAGGTGGTCCACCACGCGGGCGGTCGCCTTGCCGTCGTCGCGGGGCGCGAACGTGGCCCGGAAGGCGTCGTAGCGGTCCGCGTGCGCCGCCGCCACCTCGTCGATCGAGCGCAGCGCCTCGATCACCTCGGCCGACGTGGACAGCACCGGCCCGGGCGCCTGCTCGGGCAGGTCGATGTACAGGCCGCGCTTGGAGGAGTATTTCGGCAGGTCGTACCCGTAGAAGACCATCGGACGCCCGGTGGCGGCGAAGTCGAACATGACCGACGAGTAATCCGTGACCAGGACATCCGTGACCAAGAGAATGTCCGCGATATCCGGATAAGTCGTGACGTCGTGTGCGATCTCGGGGACGGCGGGGACCGCCTGCATCGGGTGGGCGCGGACCAGCAGCTCGTGGTCGGCCCCCAGCTCCTCGCGGGCCTTGGCCAGGTCGAGCTTGACCATCGCGTTCTTGCGGTCGTAGTCGCGCCACGTCGGCGCGTACAGGACCACCCGCTTGCCCTCGACCAGCCCGAGCTTGGCGCGCACGGCCGCGGCCAGCTCCTCCCGGTCGGGCGAGGTGAGCACGTCGTTGCGCGGCAGCCCGGCCTCCAGGATCTCGCCCTGGTAGCCGAAGGCGCGCCGCAGCACCGGCGTGGCCCAGGGCGACTGCGACAGCAGCACGTCCCAGCCGCGCACCTCGGCCGCCTGGCGGTGCCAGATCGGCGGGCGCGGGTCGCGGGCCATGTGCGGCTGGTCGTTGCCGATGCGCTTGGCCGGGGTGCCGTTCCAGGTCTGCAGGACCACCTGGTCCTCACGGGCGCGGAACCACACCGGCAGGAACGCATTTGTCACGATAAATCGGGACCGGGCTAGCGCGGCGTGGTGCTCCCTGCTGCCCGCCCGCACCGAGGTCGTCCCCGGCGGCGGCGTGAACGCGCCGTCCTTGACGATCCAGATGTGCTCGCGGTCGTCGCCCCGCCGCACCCGCTCCTCGTAGATGGCCCGGACGCTGTCGGCGTAGAGCCGCCCGTCGTTGACCACGTAGACGGTCGCCTCGTTGAGCGGCTCGGTGCGCTGCGCGGGATAGAAGACCCGCCGCAGCACGTGGGTGCCGGCCACGCCCTTCTCGTCGGCGGGCCGCACCTCCTCCACCGCCACCACCGGCACGTCGAAGCGCGTCGAGAGCATGCGGAACGAGCGCCCGCCGACCTCGCGCGGGTCCTCGTCGAGGGCCGGCAGCGCCGCGTGGTCCATGCGGAGCGGCACGATCTCGCCGGAGGGGTGGCGGACCGACATGTTCCAGGTGCCGGACGACAGCGGCACCGCCTCGCCGAAGCGGTCCATGAACGCCGGTTCGAGCCGTACGGAGAACTCCTCGCCCGTACGCTCCATCGGCACGTGGTAGGACAGCCCCGACCGGTGGCGCAGCGTCAGCACGCGCGGCCCGGCCGCGTCGGGATAGCTGCCGCGCAGCACGAGCGCGTTGTCCTCCCACACCGCCGAGGTGATCACCGGGCGGATGCGGTGGGCGGAGACGAGCACGCGGTCGCGCCGGTCGCCCAGCACGGTGATCTCACGGTCGCCGGACGGCGCCCTGGTCTCCACCAGGTCGCCGAGCATGACGGACGCGGCGGGGTCGCCCTTGGGCTCAACCCAGAGCCGCCGCCCGTCCTTCTCCTGGAGCAGCGCGGGCACGGCCAGGCCGATCACGACCTCGGAGCCGCCCGCCACCGGCTTGAAGTCGGCCGCCATGCGGTGGCCGCCCAGCCGGGCGTGGCCCTTGGTCACGGTGCGGCCGGGCAGGAGGATCTTCAGCTCCAGGCGCTCGCCCTCGACCGAGACGCCGGTCAGCTCGGCGCGGTTGGGCTGGAGCACGACCTGCAGCGCCCGGTCGGAGGTCCATACCGGCCGGACCCACCAGCCCGGCTTGAGCTTGAGCCCGGCGGGACGCTCGGTGCGCCCCGGGGACGCGCCGCGCAGCAGGCCGGTCGCCCGCGCGCCACGGCTGTAGAAGACGATCTCGGCCCGCCACGTCGTGGTGTCGTGGATGCCCGGACGGTGGCGCAGCCGCCTGCGCACGGCCGACACGAAGCCGCGCGCGGCTCCGCGCCAGCGCAGCGACCAGGGGCTGAGCTCGGCGGTGAAGCCGGACCAGTCGTAGTTGCAGCCGGGCTCGCGCGCGCCGTGGGTGGCCTCGGGGGCCAGGACCCGCCGGGTGCGCATCCGTACGGGCGGCAGCCAGCGCGGGCCGCGCAGCACCACGGTCGCCCAGTTGAACCTGCGGCTGCGCACCGACAGGCCGGCCAGGTAGGCGAACCCGGTGACGCGCAGCTTGCCGTTGACCCACACGATGTCGTCGATGTGGGTGACCGGCACCATGTCGGCGCGGCGCAGCCGGTAGAGGTCGGCCGGCAGCTCGTCGCGGAAGGGCAGGTCGCCGTACCAGCGCAGGCCCTTGCGGATGCGCTTGGACGGCTCGGCCGCCGCGGCCACGACCTTGGTGAGCGTCTCGCCGTCGACGAGCTCGTCGTCGGGGCGGTGCTCGATCAGGTGGCAGATCAGCCGCCTGGCGACGGGGAGGTCGCGTTTGACGTCCGCGTCGACGGCCGCCAGGTAGGGGCGGATCAGGGTGAGCAGCTCGCGCCGTCGTGCGGGGCCGCGCTTGACCGCCACGTCCATCCGCGTGCCCAGGGGGCCGCTGAGGAGCTCGGTGTCGTACGCCGCGTCGCGCCCGCCGGGGCCGACGGCCTGCATGACCGCTTCGAGCGGCTCGCCCCGATCGCAGAGGTCCTGGACAGCCTTCAGCCGATCGGCATGCGAATCGCCGCCTTGAGCAGGGGCTGTGACGCCGGTTGCCATCGGGGAGGCACCGCCTTTCGGGACCGCCATCACTGGTTCATGCCATCGTAAGGGGAGTCACGTGCGACGGATTCGCCCAACGACCGAATCCGCAGGTCAGACTTATTTCTTAGAATCGGCTGAACGCCCGTCCCAGCGAGCCTTCCGCATGTCCACGCGCTCGCCGCGCAGGGGCGTGCCCTCCTCGCGCCATTGGTCGAGGCAGCGTCGCTCGTGGTCAGGGGCGGCGGCGGTGCCGTCGGAGTGGACGACGCGCCACCACGGGACGCCGCCTCCCCAGGTGGACATCACGCGGCCGACCTGACGGGGGCCGCCCTCGCCGAGATACTCGGCGATGTCGCCGTACGACATCACCTTGCCCGGGGGGATGGACTCGACCACCTCGAGCACCCGTTCCTGGAACGGGTTCATCGGCTCCATGCGCTGGGCCCCGCCGCGATCAGCTCGTCGAACCTGCCCAGCTCGACCACCGTGCCGTCGGCCACCAGCTCGACGACGCCGTCGCGCAGCGCGTAGCTCTCGCCGTCCTCGCCGACGAGCCTGGCGCCGAGCGAGGTCGCCAGCCGTACGAGCTGGGCCACCTGCCAGTCGGAGCCCGGCTCGCCGATGACGCGGCCCTGCCACTGCCCCACGACGTGCGTGCCCCCGGCGTGACCGGCGACGATGTCCGATCCGCGCAGCTCGAAACCCGCCTTCGCGAGCTCGGCGGTCGCCAGCGGCGACTCACGAACCACGCGCAGCTCGTATCCCATGACGCGCGACCATAGCGGATGTTTACTCTCTACGCTGATTGAGGACGATGATGGCGCCACAGAACATCACCAAAGCCACCAAAACGCCCCCTCCGTAGAGCCACAGCCGCCAGGGATCGGGCCCCGGCCGCGACGGCACGGGCGAGTTCTCGCCGACCCCGAAGTGCCTGTCGTCGGGCACGGCGACGTCGCGTTGCTCGCCGGCCAGCCGCTCGGCGGCGTTCAGGGCCGCGCCCGCGTCCACCACGCCGAACCCGGTCTTCTCGTCGTACCCGGCCGCCGGCCGGCCGCGGGCGCTGGCGGGCAGCGCCTGCCCGACCTGTTCCGGCGCCATGGTGGGATAGCGGGCCTTGACCAGCGCGG
>NZ_JAHKRL010000053.1 GCF_019396405.1 Nonomuraea rhizosphaerae
CCGGCCGAGCAGCCGTACACACCCGGCGGCGGCGGCGCGCCCGCGACGGGCGGGACCGCCGCCGCCACCCGCCCGGCCCCGACCGCGTCCGGCCCGCCGCGGAACAAGACGGTCAAGGTCGGCGACGAGCTGCGGGTACGCGTGGAGAGGCCGACGACGGACAACCCGTTGCAGCGGCTGTTCGCCGACTACTACGTCGAGCGGTGGCAGGCGGTCGTCGACGGCGACAACGACTACCTGCGTCACGTCGAGCCGCCGATGGTCCCCGAGGCGGGCAAGTGGGCGGTCGGCTTCACCGACCGTCAGGAGTCGGCGCGCGGCGTCGCCCGGCTGTACAGACTGCGGATCAGGTCGGTCATGGGCAAGGGAGCCCAGGTCGACACGTGCGTGGACGAGCGCCAGGTGCGCGTGGTGTCCACGACGACCGGCGAGGCGGTCGCGCCCCAGCCCGACTGGGTGCGCGCCCCTTACCTCCAGGCCGTGCTCGCGCATCGCGGCGACGACGGTGTGTGGCGGATCAGGGAACTCCGCCTCGAAAAGGAAGGATGCACGTGATGAACTCCCTGGTCCACGCGTTGATGGCGGGAGCGCTGATCTTCTCCACGCCCACCCCGGCGCCCGTTCCCACCGGGACGGTCAAGGGGTTCCAGAAGGGCAAGGATGCCGGTGTCCAGGTGGAGCACGGCAAGCTCATCGTCAGGGGCGACGTCAAGGGAGGCCGGACCGACGGCTATCGGATCCCGAGCCCCTGCTGGTACGAGCCGGGCCCCGACGCGGAGGAGATGCTCCGCATCCAGACCGACTCCAAGACCCAGTTCAACCGGGTGAAGGCCGACGAGGACAGCTTCAACGCGTTCGTCCAGCAGTTCAAGGACGTGAAGGGGAAGCCGGGCCGTTGGTGGACGCCCGCCTACAACAAGGCCGACCCCAACGGCGCCGCCTGCTGGGCCGGGCTGGAGCTGTTCGTCTTCGTGCCGCCGAACGAGACGCCGCCCAACGGGATCACCTTCGAACAGCTCGCCCAGATCGCCAGGGCGGCCATCCAGGTGCCCGAGCCGACGATCAAGCTGAGCCCGGACGCCAAGAGCTTCGTCAACCTGCCGACGTTCGTCTGGCTGGAGGGCGTCGGCCGGACCACGCGTACCGCGACCGCGGAGATCCCCGGCTTCCTGAGCGCCACGGTGGTGGCCACCCTCCAGGACATCAAGATCGACGCGGGCACCGGCAAGGACCGCGCCGAGGTCAAGGAGCAGTGCGGGGCGACCGGCAAGCCGTTCGCCAAGGGCGCCGAGTTCACCTGCGGTGTTCGTTATCTGCGCTCGTCGCTCGACCAGCCGCGCCAGGTCTACCAGCTGACCGTGACCACGGTCTGGCCGGTTCAGACGCAGGGCGCGCAGGTGCCGTTCCAGTTCGCCCCGGTCGAGGTCGGCGCGACCCGTGACGTGCCGGTCGGTGAGGTGCAGAGCAACGTGCGCGGCGAGAACTGACCGGAGGGGCGGGCGCTGTGCCCGCCCCTCCGGCCTCATTCGAACAGCTCGTCCACGCTCCCCACCGTCACCGCCCTGACCGTCCAGCGGTCGAGCAGGCTCTGGTCCGTGCAGGCGTGGACGCGGGCCCGGGCTTCCTCCGGCACCGGGATGCCGCGTGCCTCCAGGAAGCCCAGGATCAGCTCCGCCGGCGTCCGGGCCGGCCCGCCCCTGTATTCGTGTGCTGCGGCCATCACTCCGCGATCGTACAGACCGCTGCCGGATCGTGACCGTAAGTTGCTAGAGCTTGCCCGACTCATGGGCGAGCAGCCACTCCTTGACCGGCGTCCCGTAGTAGTAGCCGCCGTACCCGCCCGACTGGGGCAGCACCCGGTGGCAGGGGACGAAGGGGGCGATCAGGTTCTGGGCGCAGGCGCCGCCGGCCGCGCGGGCCGCCGACCTGGGCAGGCCGGCGCGTTCGGCCAGCTCGGCGTACGACACGGTGGTGCCCGGCTTGACCTCCCTGAGCGCCTTGTGCAGGGCCTGGCGCCGCTCGCTGCCCGGCTGCGACACCGGTACGGCGTCCAGAGCCAGCAGGTCGCCCGCCAGGTAGTCGCGTACGGCCTGCGCCGCCGCGCCCAGGTCGTCCACCACGTCCAGGCCCTCGGCCCGCAACGCGGGTGACAGGCGGGCGAACATCTCCGTGGGGTCGGCGGTGAACCCGGCCGCGACGATCACGCCCTCGCGGGACAGCAGCGACAGCGGCCCGGCGGGGGTCGGCATGACTTGTGCTTCGATCATGAGGAGCTCCAGAGATGAAGGGCGGCGTAGGCCCGCCAGGGCCGCCACCGCTCGATGTGGTCGGGAGAGATGTTCAGGGCGGCCATGCGCTTGTTCAGGACCAGGTCGCCGGTGGGCCAGGCGTCCGGGTCGCGCAACGCGCGCAGCGCGATGTAGCTGGCGGTCCAGGGGCCGACGCCGGGCACGTCGAGCAGCTCGGCCACGGCCTCGCCCGGGTCCTGGCCGCCGTCGAGGTCGATTCGGCCCTCGCACACGGCGATGGCCAGCTCCTTGAGCGTCGCGACCCGCCGGTTGGTGAGCCCCAGCCCCGTCAGGTCGGCGTCGAGCAGCTCCTGCGGCTCCGGGAACAGGTGGGTCAGGCCCTCGGGCAGCGAGCCGGTCGCAGGGGCGCCGGCCCGTTCGACGATCCGGCCGAGCAGCGTACGGGCGCCCGCGACCGAGATCTGCTGGCCGACGACGGCGCGCACGGCCAGCTCGAACCCGCCGAACGCCCCCGGCACCCGCAGCCCCGGACGCGCCTGGACGAGCGGCCCCAGCGAGGTCTCGCCCAGCGCCGCCGCGATGGCGTCGGGGTCGGCGTCCAGGTCGAGCAGGCGGCGGCACCTGGCCACGATGCGGGCGAGCTGCCGGGTGTCGTCCACGGCGACGTCGAGCGCGACGTGGCAGTGCTCGGGGGTGAGCGTGATCGCCCCGCCGGGGACCGCGCGCCGGTACGACGCGCGGTCGGCCACCTCC
>NZ_JAHKRL010000539.1 GCF_019396405.1 Nonomuraea rhizosphaerae
ACGCCCGCCTCGGCGGCCTCCGGTGAGCGGCCGGCCGCGTCCGCGGCGCGGGCCGCCGCCCACGGCTCCAGCAGGAGGCGGAGCTGGTACAGGTCGGCCACCTGCTCGGAGGTCAGCACCGGCGCGACCGAGTAGCCGCGCAGCGGCTCCTTGGTCAGCAGGCCCTCCGACTCCAGCGCCGCCAGCACCTCGCGCACCGGCGTCTGCGAGACGTCCAGGAGTCTTGCCACGGCGTAGATGTTGACCCGGGCCCCGGCCTCCAGCTCACCGTTCATGATCAGGCTTTTGACGCTCTCGTACACGTCCTCGGTCAGGACGCTGCGCCTGGCGGCGCGTACCTGGCCCTTGAGGCGGTTCTCGATCTCGCTCGTCATCAGCGGGCTCCTGACGGGAATATACGTACCGGGGCGTGCCGGTTATGCCGGGTCTTGACGGACATAGTGCACTATCGGCAACATGCACGATATATCCAATAGGAAATAGTAACGAGGATCCGCTGTGTCCAGAACCATCCCACGGCAGCGTGGCACCGTCCACGGCCGGCTGCGCTGGTACATGATCAGCTTCGTCTTCGCCGGACTCGTCATCAACTATCTCGACCGCGCCAGCCTCGGCGTGGCCCTGCCGTTCATGGGCGAGACGTTCGAGCTGTCCAAGACCGAGGAGGGCATGATCCTCGCCGCCTTCTTCTGGTCCTACGACTTCTTCCAGCTCGCGGCGGGCTGGGTCGTGGACAGGTACGGGCCGCGCAGGACGTTCACGTTCGCGGCCGTGTGGTGGTCGGTCTTCACCTCGCTGACCGCCCTGGCCAGCAGCTTCGCCACGCTGTTCGGCGTACGGCTGCTGCTCGGCGTCGGCGAGAGCCCGGCCGCGACGACGAGCGCCAAGGTGGTGGGCCGGTGGTTCCCGCGGCACGAGCGGGCCTTCGCCACCGGCATCTGGGACTCCGGCTCGCGCGTGGGCGGGGTGATCGCGCTTCCCATCGTGACGGCGCTGATCGCGTGGCTGGGGTGGCGGTGGACGTTCGCCGTCATCGGCGTGATCGGCCTGCTGTGGGCGTACGGGTGGTGGAAGACCTACCGCGACCCGCAGGAGCACCCGAGGATCAGCGAGGACGAGCTGACCTACATCCGCGAGGGCGGGGCGCGGTGGGAGGGCGAGGAGGAGGGCGGCGCGCCCGCGCTGCGCTGGCGGGACCTGTTTCGCTACCGGACGATCTGGGCGATGATGCTCGGGTTTTTCTGCCTCAACATGGTCGTGTACTTCTTCCTCACGTTCTTCCCGACCTACCTGGTGGAGGAGCGGGGGTTCAGCCTGCTGAAGCTGGGGCTGTTCGGGGCGCTGCCGGGGCTGGTGGCAATCGCCGCGGAGTGGCTCGGCGGCTGGACGGCCGACCGCCGCATCAAGCGGGGCGACTCGGTGACGCGGGTGCGCAAGGTGTTCATCTCGGGCGGGTTCCTGGTGTCGACGGTCATCGGGCTGGCCGTGTGGGTGCCGCAGGCGTGGATGGCGCTGGCGCTGCTGTCGATCGCGTACGCGGGCTCGACGTTCGCCGCCTCCAACATCTGGTCGCTGCCGGCCGACGTCGCGCCCGCCGAGCGTCACGTGGCCTCGATCGGCGGGATCCAGAACTTCGCCTCCAACTTCGCCGGGATCATCAGCCCGATCATGGTCGGCGTGCTGGTGGACAGGACGGGGTCGTTCCTCGTCCCGCTGATGGTGATCTCGGCGGTGGCGCTGCTGGGGGCGGTCACGTACGCGGTGGTCCTGAAGCGCGTGACCCCGCTGGGCGCCCCGGACTGACCCCCGCACACGATGGGTGAGCCAGCAGAGGCGGGTCGATGGGCAGGGCAGGCGACAACAGGTCAAATGGCGGTGACGGGTCAGGGGGCGGGGCGGTGGAAGGTGGCGCGGCAGCGGTGGCGCTCCCGGGCCCGCAGCTGCTCGACGCGCACCGCCACCAGCCCGTCCGCGGCGAACGACTCGATCTCGGACGGCGTGAGCGGCCACGGCGGCGCGAACACCGGCCCGCCCTCCTCCCGCGCCGACGCGATCACCAGCAGTGTGCCGCCCGGCCGCACGAACGCGGCCACCGACGCGATCGCCGCCGCGTGCAGCTCCTCGGGCAGCGCCTGGACGGTCATGATCTCCACGACCACGTCGAACGCCTGCCGCCACTCGGCGGGCGGTTCGAGCAGGTCGGCGGCGCGGTAGTGCACCCGTGACCCGGGGAAGCGCTCCTTGGCCAGGCGTACGGCGGACTCGCTGACGTCGAAGGCGACCGTGTCGTAGCCGAGCCCCGACACGTACTCGGCGTCGTCCCCCAGCCCGCACCCGACCACCATCGCCCGCCATCCCCGCCCCGCCAGCCTCTGGCCGGAGGCCCACTCGACGAGCAGCGGGTGCGGCGAACGCGAGTCCCACGGGACGATCGCGCCGTCCGTCTCCGACTCCGCGTACAGCCGCTCGAACCACCCTGTCGCGTCCCCGCCCGCCAGCGATTCGGCGGCCAGCCGCCGGGCGTCCTCGTCCGGGTCCCTCTCCTCCATCGCGCCTCCAAGATCGAGATCGTCCGGTGGCCCCGGCCCCATGTCGCCTGGATTCAGCCGCAGCATGAGCCGCAGGGCGCGCAGGCGGGTCAGTGGCGGTAAGTGATCCACAAGCGCCGCAGACTACGCGTGAAAGGAGTCCTTCGCCAGTCGCCGCACCCGCTCCTCGTCCACCGTGTGCCCCATCCCCGGCTGCGTCAGCGGCACCGCGACCACGCCGCCGTTGGCGCCGACGATGGGCGTCACGATCTGGTTGTTGCGCGGGGGCTGCGTCACGTCGCACGGCAGGGTGCAGCCCGGCAGGCTGGCCACCGCGACCGTGGTGGCGCGGGCCAGGCCGGCGCCCTGGCCGCCCGCGCACTGGATGTCCCAGCCCGCGGCGGCGGCCCGGTCGTGGGCGCGGCGGGCCTCGCTGAGCGAGGGGAACGTGGTGGGCCGCAGCAGCAGCACCCGTGCCGCGCGCGGCGTCAGGTAGTCGTCGAGCTCGGCCGCCGAGCCGGCCTCGATCGCCACCGAGGCGGCCACCTGGTCCTGGAGGTCGGCGTGGGCCTGGACGTCGGTGATGGGGAAGGGCCGTTCGATGACCTCGACGCCGTACGAGTCCAGCGCCACGAGCTGCCCGTCCTCGGTGTAGGCCCCGCCGGCGTCGACGGCCAGGGTCAGGGCGGGGTAGGCCAGGCGCACGGCGCGTACGGGCTCGACGTCCCAGCCGGGCCGCACGTCGAGCGTCACGTGGCCGTATCCGGCGCAGACCTGCTGGTTGACCCGGGCGACCAGGCTCTCCAGCGACAGGTCGGGTTCGAGGCGGACGGTGGCCATCAGCGAGGTGCGCGTGCCGCCGATCGCGTGGGCCAGGGGCACGCCGCGCATCCTGGTCCACAGGTCCCAGCAGGCCATGTCCACCGCCGGGTCGCCGCCGGGCGCGTCGTCGGGGTGCTCCCAGTCGACGCCGATGAGCTGGGCGGCGAGCGTCTCCTCCAGCCTGGCCCAGGTCTTGGCCTGGGGCGACAGCGCCTCGCCCCAGCCGGTCATACCGGCGTAGTCGGTGAGCTTGACGAGCAAGGTCTCCGACCGTTTGCCGTACGGCAGCACCAGCCGGAAAACCTCCAGCTCCCGCACTCGCGGCATGTACCCCCCTCTGTTACGGACCGACTCCTTCCAGTGTGCCTGCCTTCGGGTGCTGGGCAAAACGCGGGGCCACGTACGCCGGCATGGTCACAGGGCCGTCCGCCTTAGGGCATCCGCGCCGTCAGGCCGTCGAGCAGCAGGTCGAGCCCGAACTCGAAGCGCGCCCGCCCGTCCTCGGCGATCATCACGTCCACGTGCTTGGTGGTGTGCGGGAACATCTCGGCCGGCAGCGAGCGGTAATAGCCCTCGATCTGCCCCACGAACGCCCTGAAGTACTCCTCCACCTCCTGGCCGGCGGCGCGCATCTTGGCGAAGTGCAGGGAGCCCTCGTAGGCGTCGCCGGAGATGTACAGCGCGAGCCGGTCGACGCCCAGCGCGGCGTCACGCGGTGTCATGCCCGCCTCGATGAGCAGCCCGAACACGTACTCGCCGACGCGCAGCGCGTTCGGCCCCATGGGGACGCTGGCCAGGCCCGCCCTGGCCACGTCGGCGTGCTCCCCGAGCACGCGGTAGACCTCGATCGCGTACTCGCGCAGCTGCTCCTTCCAGCGCGACGGGTCGGGCTCGGGCAGCCGGATCTCGCCCAGCACCCGGTCATAGATGAGCTCCAGGAGCTCCTCCTTGTTGGCGACGTGCGCGTACAGCGAGGCCGGTCCGGTGTCCAGCTCCTGCGCGACGCGGCGCATGCTGAGCCCGTCGAGGCCCTCGGCGTCGAGGATGCGCAGGCCCGCCTCGACGATCAGGTCCTGGCTGAGCTGCCGCCTGAGCGGGACGGATTTGCGGGACTTGCGCCACGGCGGGACCGGGACGTCTGCGTTGCTTCGGCTCATGTCCGGGCTCATGACGAACACTGTACTTGACACGAACGCTGTTCGTCACTAAAACGGTGTTCGTAACGAACATTGTTCGCCTTAAGAACGCTGTTCCGAAATGTGAGGAGCAACCATGACAGTGACCACCCCCCAGACGGGGACCGTGGTCCAGCCCTACCGGTGGCGCTGGATCGCCCTGTTCGTCATCCTGGCCGCCGAGGTCATGGACCTGCTCGACGCGCTGGTCACCTCCATCGCCGCGCCGACGATCCAGCGGGACCTGGGCGGCTCGTCGAGCCTGGTGCAGTGGCTGGTGGCCGGGTACACGCTGGCCATGGCCGTCGGCCTGATCACCGGCGGGCGGCTCGGCGACCTGTACGGCCGCAAGCGGATGTTCGTGATCGGCGCGCTCGGCTTCACCGCCGCGTCGCTGCTGTGCGGGGTCGCCATGAGCCCGGAGATGCTGATCGGCAGCCGGGTGCTGCAAGGGCTGTTCGGGGCCGTGATGCTGCCGCAGGGGCTGGGGCTGATCAAGGAGATGTTCCCGCCGCAGGAGATGGGCAAGGCGTTCGGCATGTTCGGGCCGGTCATGACGATCTCGTCCGTGGGCGGGCCGATCCTGGCGGGCTGGCTGGTGGACGGCGACTTCTTCGGCACCGGCTGGCGCATGATCTTCCTGATCAACCTGCCCATCGGACTGGCGGCGGCGCTCGCGGCGATCAAGTACCTGCCCGAGTACCGGCTGTCGAACGCCACCAAGCTCGACCTCGTGGGCGTGCTGCTGGTGTCGGTGGCCGCGTTCCTGCTGATCTTCCCGCTCATCCAGGGCCGCGAGCTGGACTGGCCCGCCTGGACGTTCGTGTCGATGGCCGCCTCCGCCGCGGTGTTCGCCCTCTTCGGCTGGTACGAGACGCGCCGCGCGAACTCCGGCAAGGACCCGCTGGTCACCCCCGGCCTGTTCCGCAAGCGCGCCTTCACCGGCGGGCTCGTGGCGGGGCTGGCCTTCTTCTCCGGCATGATCGGCCTCGGCCTGGTGTTCACCCTGTACGCGCAGGTCGGGCTCGGCTACAGCCCCCTGAAGGCGGGCCTGACCGCCCTGCCGCAGGCCATCGGCGGCGTGGTCGGCTTCGGCCTGGCGATGTCGGGGCTGCAGGAGCGGCTCGGCCGCGGGCTGCTGCAGATCGGCACCGTGGTCATGGCCGCCGGGGCGGCGGTGCTCGGCCTGACCATCCACCTGGCGGGCACCGGCATCAGCCCGTGGCAGCTCTCCCCCGGCCTGGCGCTGGTCGGCATCGGGATGGGGCTGACGATGGCGCCGTTCTTCGACATCGTGCTGTCGGGGGTCGAGCCGCACGAGTCGGGGTCGGCGTCGGGCACGCTGACCGCGGTCCAGCAGCTCGGCGGGGCGCTGGGCAGCGCCGTGCTGGGGACGATCTTCTTCAACCTGCTCAGGAGCCAGTGGAGCTTCGGGGCGGCGATGCAGGTGACGGTGTGGGTGGAGGTCGGGCTGCTGGCGCTGACGTTCGCGCTGTCGTTCCTGATGCCGCGCAGGGCTCGGGCGGAGGGGATCGGGCACTGACCGCCTGCACCAGGGGCCGCGGCCGCCGGCCGCGGCCCCTTCACGCCTTCGTGCTGATGTGGCGCTCCACCCACTGGGCGATGTCGCGGCGCTCGATCGTCGCGGCCATCAGGTCGGGGAAGGCGTCCGGCGTGCAGGCGAACGCGGGCACGCCCATCGCGGCCAGCGCGGCGGCGTTCTCGTGGTCGTAGAACGGCGCCCCCTCGTCCGACAGCGCCAGCAGCACGATCACCTGCACCCCGGCCTGCACCATCGAGGCGACCCTGCGCAGCATCTCCTGCCGGACGCCGCCCTCGTACAGGTCGCTGATCAGGATGAAGATGGAGTTGGCCGGCCGGGTGATGAGGCCCTGGCAGTAGGCGATGGCCCGGTTGATGTCGGTGCCGCCGCCGAGCTGGGTGCCGAACAGCAGCTCCACCGGGTCGTGCAACTGGTCCGTCAGGTCCACCACGGCCGTGTCGAACACCACCAGCGACGTCTTCAGCGACCGCATCGAGGCCAGCACCGCCCCGAACACGCTGGAATACACCACCGACGCCGCCATCGACCCGCTCTGGTCGATCGACAGCACGACCTCGCGCTGCACGGAACGCTGCCTGCGCGCGTAGCCGACGAGCCGCGACGGCACGACCGTGTTCCGGTCGGGCAGGTAGTTCTTGAGGTTCGCCCTGATCGTGCGGTCCCAGTCGATGTCGGCCACCCGCTTGGGGCGGTGCGTCCTGGCCGAGCGGTCGAGCGCGCCGGTGACGGCGGCCCTGGTCTTCTGGGCGAGGCGGCGTTCGAGCTCCTGGACGACCTTGCGCACCAGCGCCCTGGCCGACTCTCGGGCCTGGTCCGGCATGACCTTGTTGAGCGCCAGCAGGGTGCCGACCAGGTGGACGTCGGGCTCGACGGCCTCCAGCATCTCGGGTTCGAGCAGGAGCCTGGTCAGGTTGAGGCGCTGGATGGCGTCCTTCTGCATGACCTGGACGACCGTCGAAGGGAAGTAGGTCCGGATGTCGCCCAGCCACCGCGCCACGCGCGGGGCGGACGCGCCGAGGCCGCCCGCGCGGTCGTAGACGGCCGCCAGCGCCCTGTCCATGTCCGCGTCGGTGCCCTGGAGCCCGGCCGGGCCGCCGTCGGCGCCCTGGAGCCCCGAGCAGATGCCGTCGGCCTCGCCGCCGCCCAGCACCAGCCGCCACCTGCGCATCCGCTCATCCACGGGCCCTCCCCAGGATCGTCAGCACGGTCTGTGCGGCCGCGGCCGCACGTCGCTCGTCCACGCCGCGGTCGGCCGTACGCTCGGCGCGGTCGGCGGAGCGGACACGCTCACCGATCGCCCGGCGCTCCGGCGCGGCGAAGCCGCCGAACGTGCGGCGCAGCAGCGGCAGCACGTCCACGAACTGCTCCCCCGACAGCCCGGTCAGCCAGGCGTCCATCAGGCCGAGCAGCCGGGGGTCGTGCACCAGCAGCAGCCCACCGCCGCCGAGGAAGCCCTCGATCCAGGACGCGGCCCTGGTGGGGGCGTGACCCCTGGACATCGCCCGCGACATGCGGTCGCCGGCGCTGTCGCCGGCGCCGTCCAGCTCGCCCGCGTCGAGCAGGATCCTGGTGAGGCGGCCCTCGATGAGGCCGTGCAGGTCGGGGCGATCACTGATGCCGCGCAGGGTGACCAGCCACCGGCCGCGCGGCGACGCCTGAGGGGCGCTCTCGGCGGTATCAGGCCCTCCGGTGTCCTCCGACATCAGGGCGACCGCCGCGTGCACCCCGTCCACGCCACCGAGCAGCGCCGAGGCGGCCTCGTCGTCCAGCCCCGTGACCGCCACCGGCAGCCCGACGCAGATCCGGTCCAGCATCGAGCGCACGATCACCGCCAGCCCCTGCGCGGAGGTGCCGCGCACGTCGCCGTAGCGGTGGGCGCGCACCATCGCGGGCAGCGCCGCCATCAGGTGCGTGACGTCCGTGTCGAGCGCGGCCTTGGCCGACAGCGCGGACAGCACCTCCGGCAGCGCCTGCGGCAGGTCGGCCAGCAGGCAGCGCTCGACCAGCCCGGTCAGGTCGGCCAGCGTCACCGACGGGGCCGCGGCCAGGTCGCGGGCCCGCTGGGCGGCGGCGGAGGCGACGGTGACGCCGAGAGCGGCGGCCTCGATGAGCGCCAGGTCGAACTCGGGCCGCCACTGCAGCCGCCACGTCTCCCTGAACGTCCCCTTCCCCCTGGCCTGCCCCAGCGCCCCCCACCCGACGTCGAGCAGCAGCAGCCGGTGGAGCAGGTGGCTGCGTTCGAGGTCGAGCGGTTTACGCAGGTCGAGGCCCAGCTCACGGTCGAGCGCCTCGGGCTTGAGCTTGAGCCGCCGCTGCTGGTCGCGCAGGTCGCGCTGGAGCGGCACCATGGGCGTGCCGTCGCTGACGTGGCCGAGCCGGTCGCCGACGACCATGCGCCGCTGGATCAGCTCCACCGCCAGGTCGTCGCCCTCGCACAGCACCGCCCTGGCCGCCTCGGTGACCTCGCCGAGGCCCGCGAGGGGGCGTCCGCGCAGGGTGGCGAGGCTGTGCGCCAGGCGTACGGACTCGATGACGTGCGCGGAGGAGACGGGAAGGCCCTCGTCGCGCAGCACCGCCGCCGCCTCGGCCAGCCACCGCTCGACCGGGCGGTCCTTCGCGGTGAACAGGTGGTGGTACCAGCCGGGCGAGGCGATCCCCGCGCCGTAGCCGCTCCACCAGGCCAGCCGCCCGTACGTCCACGGCACCCACGTGAGCTGCGCCTTCACCTTGGGCAGCCCGCGCAGCAGCGCGTCGTCGGCCTTGGCGGGCGGCAGCGGGGCGCTCAGCGCGGGCACGTGCCAGGCGCCGCAGACCACCGCCACGCGTTCGTGGCCCTGTTTGAGGGCGGCGCGCAGGGTCCTGCGCATGTACGCCTCGCGCCGGGCCTCCCGCTCGTCCGGCTCGTGGCCCTCGCGGACGGCGGCCATGGCCTCGGCGATCACCTCGAACGGGGTGTCGCCGCGGTGCTCGACGACGTCCTCCCACCAGCGCTCGGGATCGTCGTAGCCGGCGGCCTGGGCCAGCGTGCCGATGGGGTCGACGCGCATGAGGTCGGCAGGCGGCTCAGGGGCGGCGTCGTCACCCGGCCCTGACCCCGGTCCCGGCCCCGGCGCCGCGTCGCCGTCGGGGGCCGTCGCAGGATCACCGTCGTCCTTGGGGCCTGCCGCGGCCGGACCCTGGTCGGCCAGGCTGTGGGCGGCCGGGAGGTCGCAGAAGCGCACCGGGATCCCGGCCCGCACGCCGTACAGGATCGCCTGCCACTCCGGCGAGAACCCCGCGAACGGCCAGAACGCCGCCTTGGCCGCCTCCCCCGGCACGTGCGCGAGCAGCGCGACCGGCGGCTCCAGCTCGGGGGCGAGCGCGACCAGCTCGTCGGCCTCCGGCGGGCCCTCGATGAGGATCACGTCCGGGCGCAGGCGTTCCAGCTCGGCCTGGACGGCCCGCGCCGACCCGGGCCCGTGGTGGCGCACGCCGAGAACGGAGACGACGCTCATGACACCTCGCGGCAGGCACGGTAGAAGTCGCGCCAGCCGGAACGCTCGCGCACCACGGTCTCCAGGTATTCACGCCACACCACCCGGTCCGACACGGGCTCCTGCACGACCGCGCCGACGATCCCGGCGGCCACGTCGGCGGGCCGCAGCACGCCGTCGCCGAAATGGGCCGCCAGCGCGATGCCGCTGGTCAGCACCGAGATCGCCTCGGCGGTGGACAGGGTGCCGCTGGGCGACTTGAGCTTCGTGCGCCCGTCCTCGGTCACCCCGGCGCGCAGCTCGCGGAACACCGTCACCACCCGCCGGATCTCGGCCAGGCCCGTGCTGGTCTCGGGCAGCTCCAGCGAGCGGCCGAGCTGGGTGACGCGGCGCGAGACGATGTCCACCTCCTCCTCGGCGGTGGCCGGCACCGGCAGCACGACGGTGTTGAACCGGCGGCGCAGGGCGCTGGACAGCTCGTTGACGCCGCGGTCGCGGTCGTTGGCGGTGGCGATGACGTTGAAGCCGCGTTCGGCCTGGACCTCGCGGTTGAGCTCGGGGATCGGCAGCGTCTTCTCCGACAGCACGGTGATCAGCGCGTCCTGGACGTCGGACGGCATGCGGGTGAGCTCCTCCACGCGGGCGACGCGGCCCTCGGCCATGGCCCGCATGACGGGCGAGGGGGTCATCGCCTCGACGGAGGGGCCCTCGGCCAGCAGGCGCGCGTAGTTCCAGCCGTAGCGGACGGCCTCCTCCGCCGTGCCGGCCGTGCCCTGCACCAGGAGGGTCGAGTCGCCGCTGATCGCGGCCGCCAGGTGCTCCGACAGCCAGGTCTTGGCCGTGCCGGGCACGCCGAGCAGCAGCAGCGCCCGGTCGGTGGCCAGGGTGGCGACGGCGACCTCGACGATGCGGCGGGCGCCCACGTACTTGGGGGTGACGCGTTCGCCGTCGCCCAGGATGTACGTGGTGACGGCCCACGGCGACAGCTTCCAGCCGGGCGGCCTGGGCCGGTCGTCGTCCTTGGCCAGCACCGCCAGCTCCTCGGCGTACTGGTCTTCCGCGTGGGGGCGCAGGACTGTCATATGAGCTCCTTCAACATGTCGGCACGGAAGCGCAGCAGGGCGGCGACCTGCTCGATGTGGGGGAAGGACTGCTGGGCGGACGGCATCTGCCCGCCGTCGAGGCCGAGCTGCTGGGCCTGGGGCGTGTAACGCTCGGCCAGGGCGGCCAGGGCGGGGTCGATGCGCTCGCCGGCGAGCTTGATCAGCTCGCCGAGGTTCCACGGCTGGGTGCTCGCCACCTTCACGATCTTGTGCAGCACCGCCGTCGCCAGCCCCTCCCGCCAGTGCGAGGACACGCCGCCGAGCACCATGATCAACTGGCTGTCCAGGTCGTGCTTGCGCACGAACTCGGCGGCGAGCTGCTGCTGCTCGTCCGGCCCCAGCGCCACGAGCAGGTCCGCGATCGGGTCCCACGCGAACATCGCCCGCGCCCACTCCGGGTCTCGTTGCAGCACCGCCGCCCGCACCCAGGCGGTCTTCACCTCGGCGTCCCAGTCGGGGATCTTCATCTTCAGCAGCCTCGCCGGGCCGCCCCAGAGCCCGAGCGGCGCGCGGGCGACCACCTGCTGCAGCCACCAGGCCCGCTCGCCGGTGCCACGGGGCGGCTTGGCGCGGACGCCGTCGCGCTCCATCGCCTTGTCGCACTCCGCGGGCGCCTCGACGACGATCGCCCGCCTGGTGATCGTCAGGCACCGCCGCGCCCGTACGGCCATGCGCTGGGCCAGCCGCGACTCGGGCAGGCGGGTGAGCAGGTTGGCCGCCTCCTGGCGCACCTCGCGGCGGCGGTCGTCCAGCGCCTGCTCTAGGAACGGCTCGTCGTCCATGCTCAGCCCGTCGGCCAGCACCTCGACGAAGGCCGCCCTGTCGTCCGGCCCCTCGCTCTCCCACGTCGTCTCCAGCAGCTCGCGGGCGTGCTTGGGCTCCTTCTCCCGCAGGTGACGCAGGTAGGCGCGGCGGTCGGCGGGGCTGCCCAGCTCCCACGCCTCGCCGGTCGGCTCCTCCAGCAGGTAGCCCCACTCCGGGTTCAGGGCCGCCAGCCACCTGCCCCGCTGCCCGGTGACCAGGCCGAGGTGCGCCCTGATGGACGGGTCGCGGCGGCCCCGGTCGAGCAGGTCCGGCAGGATGTGCGCCGGGACGCGGCGGCGGGCCTCCGCCGCGGCGGCCAGCCATTCGGGCAGCAGCCGGTCGTACTCGCCGCCGATGACCCGCGCCAGCCGCTGGGCGGCGCGCGGGGCCACGGCGGGCAGCTCCTCGGCGGGCGCGGGGGG
>NZ_JAHKRL010000540.1 GCF_019396405.1 Nonomuraea rhizosphaerae
CCGAGACCACATGATCGCTGGATCCACGCCATCAGGTCAGTGTCTCAACCACCACACAGAACTGGCGTTGAGCGAGTCACCCGGAATCATCCGGCCGAGATGACCCGCTTAACACCAGCCACCTAGGAGCCGAGCCCCTCGGACTCAAAGCCGGGCCCCTCGGACTCAAAAGCCGGGCCCCTCGAACTCAGGGGCCGGGCTCCTCGAACTCCACCTGCGCCACGTCCACCCGATGGTGCTGGTCGCGCAGCCGCCGCACCGCCTCCTCGGACGCGAGCGAGTCCACCACGATGACGTCGAAGTCGTCGAGGGGGGCGACCCTGTGCAACGCCACCCGGTCCAGTTTCGTGTGGTCGACCGCCAGGATGCAGCGCGTGCCCGCGGCCAGCATCGCCCGCTTGACCAGCACGATCTCCTGCTCCTGGTGGAAGGCGTGCCGGTCGGAGACGGCGGAGGTGGAGACGACGACGGTGTCGGTGTTCATGGCCTCGACGGCGTCGACGCAGGCCACCCCGAGGAACGAGTCGTGCGTCGGGTAGTACTCGCCGCCGAGCGCCATCAGCCGGATGCCGGGTATGGGGGCGAGCAGCCGGATCGCCTCCAGGAAGTTCGTCACGACGGTCAGCGGCGCGACCTCGTCCAGGTGCCGCGCCACCGCCAGCGCGGTCGTGGAGTCGTCGATGATGACCGAGCTGCCCGGTTCGAGCAGGCTGACGACGTGGCGGGCGATCGCCTCCTTCTCGGCGGTCTGCGCGGTCTTGCGGTAGGCGATGTTGCTCTCGAAGATGCTGGAGGCCTGGGCGCTCGCGCCGCCCCGGTACTTGCGCACCATGCCCTGGCTCTCCAGCTGGTCCAGGTCCCGGTGCACGGTCATCACGCTCACGCCGAAGGTCTCGGCCAGCTCCGTCATCGAGGCGGAGCCATGCCGGAGCACGTGCTCGGCCATCGCCTGACGCCTGCCGGCCCCACCGGCCGCGCGTGTTTTCACCTACGGCACTCCCGTGAGTCGGTGAGAAGAGTGTCCATAATCTCTCACATCGGGAGGGCGCTCCCTACCCGGAGACGTCCAGGCGCCGGCGCAGCAGGCAGAACTCGTTGCCCTCCGGGTCGGCCAGGACGTGCCACGACTCCTTCCCCGTCTGCCCGACGTCGGCCGGGCGGGCACCGATGCTCAGCAGCCGGTCCAGCTCGGCGTCCTGGTCACGATCGGTCGGGTTCACGTCGATGTGCAGCGGCAACTGCCCCACCTTGGGATTGTCCGAGGGGCTGAGAACGATCGTCGGCTGCAGCCCGCCGAACCCCGTCTCCGGGCCGATCTCCACGCTCCCCTCCTCCCGCCCGAGCACCACGTAACCGAGCACCTCGCACCAGAACGCCGCCAGGCGTTCGGGGTCGCGGCTGTCAAGGACCAGTTCGCTGATACGGCATGCCATGCGATCACTCCTACCCGGCCGGGCAGGAGAGTCCCACCCGGCTCCCTGGTACGTTGGTCAGCCATGTCCCCGCGCGGTGTCGCCATCCCCGACCTGCGTCGGCGGCTGTTCGACGCGGCGGAGAGGGTCCTGCTGCGGGCCGGTCCCACCGGGCTCACCGGGCGGGCGGTCACCAAGGAGGCGGGCTGCGCCCCCAGCCTCCTGCGGAACCACTTCGGTGACCTGGACGCGTTCCTCGGCGAGCTGTTCGTCGATCGCGCCCGCCGCGCCTCGGTCGCCATCGCCCGCCTGCCGGCCCTGGCGGGCACCGGCGACCTGGCCGGCAACCTGGTGGACACGATCGACGGCCTGCTCACCCCCGAGCTGCTGGCGCTGGCCGGTCTGGCGGTGGCCCGCCCCTCCATCCTGTCGGGGACGCTCACCGAAGCCCTGCTGGAGGCGGACGCCGGCGAACGCGCCTTCACCGCCTACCTCCAGGCGGAGCAGGAACTCGGCCGGCTGTCCGGGGAGGCGGACGCGGAGTCGCTGGCGCTGGCCCTGGTGGGCGCGGCCCACCAGCTCATCCTCACCTCCGGCACCTCCGGCCAGGAGACGGCGCCCTTCCGGGAGCGCATGCGCAGGGTCACGTCGACGCTGCTGCCGCGCGGCGACGGGCCCGGATGACGGGACGGGTGCGCGGGCTACGTCGAGCTACTGTCCTGATTTTTCGTGAGGTGGCTGCCGTTGACGGCGCGAGTGCCACGCTTACCGGCCTCGGTCTCGGTCCCGGTCCCAGTCTCGGTCCCGGTCCCGGTCGCGCCGTCGTCGAGCTCGCCGGGGTCGATCTTGGTGGTGTCGCGCGGCTCGACGTACGGCTCGCGGTCGGGGGACTGCCCCTTCTTGATGGCCCGCTCACGAGCCAGCTCGGCGTCGAACTCCACCCCGAGAAGCACCGCGATGTTGGTGATCCACAGCCAGATCAGGAACACGATGACACCCGCCATCGCCGCGTACGTCTTGCTGTAGCTGGCGAAGTTCGCCACGTAGAAGCCGAACGCGGCCGAGGCGACCAGCCACACGACGACGGCCAGCACACTGCCGGGAGTGATCCACCTGAACCCGGGATGCACCACGTTGGGGGCCGCCCAGTACAGCAGGGCCAGCACCAGCATCACGATCACGATCAGGATCGGCCACTTGGCGATCCCCCACACGGTCAGCGCGGTCTCACCGATGCCGAGCAGGCTGCCCGCCTGGTCGGCGAGCCCACCGGTGAACACTACGGCGACCGCGCCCACCGCCATCAGGATCACCAGGACAGCGGTGATGGCCAGGCGCAGCGGCAACGTCTTCCAGATGGGGCGCCCCTCGGGCATGTCGTACATGACGTTCGCGGCCCGCATGAACGCGCCCACGTAGCCGGAAGCCGACCAGAGCGCGACCGCCAGACCGATGATCGCGGCGAACCCCGCGGCGCGCTGGCTGCTCTGCAGCGCCTGGAGCACGGTGTCGATGATCTGCCGCGCCGGGCCCGGCGCCATCGCGCCCAGGTTGTCCACCAGCGGCTGGGTCGCCTGCTGCCCGAACACGCCGAGCAGCGACACCACCGCCAGCAGCGCCGGGAAGATCGACAGCACCGCGTAGTACGTGAGCGACGCCGCCCAGTCGGTGAGGTTGTCGTCGCTGAATTCCTTGCCGGTGCGCTTGAGCACACCCCACCACGAACGCTTCGGCAGCTCGGTGGGGCTTGTTGGGTGTGTCACTGTTCTTCCGCCCTCGAGGTGATAAGGGCTGTGCCGCTACCCGTCCGACCGGCTCGTATGCGTGACCATGTCGGATGTCCGTCATCGGCTCGGCGGCCTCGGGAGACCGCCGCCTCACCCCATTTAGCTATACGCCCGTACAGTATGCTGTTGTCCTTCGACAGCGAGCTGCACAGTTTCAAGGATGGCAAGGTGACGATCGCACCCGACCCCGAGGACCTCACCGCCCGCGCCCGCATCAGGGACGCGGCGCTGCGGCACTTCGGCGAGCACGGGTTCGAGCGCGCCACCATCCGCGGCATCGCCGAAACCGCCGGCGTGTCGTCGGGCCTGGTACGCCACCACTTCGGCTCCAAGCAGGCGCTGCGTGAGGCATGCGACGAGTACCTGTCGAAAGTCCTCAGCCGCCTCAACGACCAGGTCCGCGCCGACAGCCACCCCGGCACGGTCAACTACGTCGCCGTCGCCCGTACGACCTTGGGCCCGTACCAGCGCTACCTGGCCCGCGCGCTGGCCGAGGGGTCGGCCGCCGCCGTCTTCGACGAGATGGTCCGGCTGAGCGAGGAATGGCTGGCCGTCCTCGACCGCGACCGCCCCGACCCCCCGCTCGTCGACCGCAGGATACGGGCGGCGGTGGGGACGGCGATGTCCCTGGCGGTGCCGGTGCTGCACGAGCACCTGTCGCGGGCCATGGGGGTGGACCTGTTCAGCCCCGAGGGCGACGAACTCCTGGCCCAGGCCCTGCTGGACGCCTACTCCCACCCGATCCTGACGGTGGAGGCCGCGACCGCGGCCCAGGCCGCCCTGCGCAGGCACTGACCCCACCAGCAAGCGCCTCCCCCTTCGGGGGCCGCTACCGCGCGATGGCGAGGGCGGTCCAACACCAGGTCACGCCCACCTCCCCACGGCGCGCCACGGTCACCGCGAAAAAAGAATCGCCGCACCGCGAACTTTCCTCGCGACGGCGATGTCCAACAAAGCACAAGAACAACACAGACACCTAGAGAAACAAACAAGAAATAAAAAGGGGACATATATCATGCGATCCAAGCTCGTCACGCTGACCCTCGCCACCCTGGCCGCCGGCGCCTGCATTTTAACGACCGTCGCCTCGCCCGCCGCCGCCTCCTCGGCCTCCGCCTCGTCCAAGTCAAGCGCGGAGTCGCAGACCGGCAAGCGTAAGTGGATCGACTCCAGGCACGGCTGGCAGCGGTCCGGCGTCTTCGTCGAGGCCGGGGACCTCGTCCGGGTGGTTCAGGTCGACGGCCGGTGGACGGTCGACCACCGCCAGTTCCCCTACGTCTCCGGGCGCGGGTACTCCTGGTACACCGACCGCCGGATCAACCAGGGGTGCAAGATCCTGGACAACTACACCTACGGCACGCTGGTCGGCAAACTCAACAACACCGTCTTCCGGATCGGCAGCTCGGCCGTCTTCCGCGCGAACCAGGACGGCTTCCTTGAGCTGCGCGTCAACGACGACGACCGCTGCCTCGGCGACAACGACGGCGCCCTTCGGGTGAAGGTCTCCATCCTCGACGAGGGCTGACACTCAGCGGCGTTTCGCGAGCGCTAGGCGTCACAAGCCGAATCAGGTAAGGGCCCTTACCTGATTCAAAAAGCCAAACAGACCGCTCTTTGTGACACAGCGAGATCCCGGCGCGGGCGATCGGCGTAATCCAAAGGGAATTGTCATGGGGCCTGTAAAACGCGATGGAACAGCGCTCCGCAGCTCGAAACACACAAAGCGTGAAACGCGCCAACCGCATCACATCCCGTGCCGCCCATCACTACGATGCCGCCATGAAATCATTACTAGTGGCCCTCAGCATCGGCACGCTAAGTGTATTACCCGTCACCGCAGCCGCCGCCGACACAGAATCGACCGCGTCGCTGAACTTGGTGGCGCTGGGAGACTCCTACGGTTCCGGCACCGGCGCCGGTGACTACGAGCCGGGCACCGAGGGCACCTGCTTCCGCAGCGCCAACTCCTACGCCTCGGTCATCGCCGAAGGGCTCCGCCAGCGCGGCAAGCGGGTGAAGTTCACGAACGTCACCTGCAGCGGCTCGGCGATCGGAACGCTACGGGAGTCGTTCAAGGGCGAGCCTCCTCAGCTCAACGCGCTGAAGCGGAACACCGACATAGTGACGCTGAGCATCGGCACCGGCGACATCAACTTCGCCGGGTTCGGTGGATTGTGCATCCAGGCGGACTGTTCGGGCGCGCCCGCCACGGCCATCAGGGGTCTGCTCCCGGCCATGGGCGAGAAGTTGACGGCTCTCCTGGTCGACATCAAGGCCCGCAGCCCGCGCGCCAAGATCGTCCTGACGGGGTACGGGCAGCAGGTCACGCCGGACGAGAACGCCGAGGGCGTCCCGTTGGACCCGATCTGCGAAAGCCAGGTGTTCACCGCGCAGGAACGGGTGGAAGGCAACCAGGTCGCGAGAGAACTCGACGCGACGCTGAAGAAGGCCGCGAAGGCCGCCTTCGTACGGGGAGTGAACATCCGCTTCGTCAGCCCCTATGCGAACTCGGCCGATCTCCGGCCCGAGTTCGAGGGCCACTCGCTGTGCCAGGACGAGCCGCCCTTCTACCGGGGGTTCGACGCGCTCGCTCCGGGCCAGGAGGGCATCGACGCGGTCCTGCACCTCAACCAGCAGGGACAGGCCGCTCTGGCCGACCTGGTCGCGCGTAGGATCCGCGCCTAGCATTCCGTAGGATTTCGCGATCCTGGGCGGTGCCGAGGTCGCAGGGGAACGGCCGCCGCACGATCATTTCGGGGTTGCGTGAACACGTCCGAAGGTCGCGCGGTGGCCGTGATCGTGTGCGCGCTCAGCGGGTCGAGCAGGTCACCGTTCGACCTCGTAGTGCAGGTGGGTGACACCCGGCGCGGGGACGGCTTCGACGAGACGCAGGCGCACATGACCCGGCAGCTCCTGGAAAAAGGACCGGCCGCCGCCGAGCAGGATCGGCACCTGGTGCAGGATCAGCTCGTCGACCAGCCCCGCCTTCAGCGCCTCGGTCACGACGCCGCCGCCCATGAGGCCGACGTCCTTGCCGCCGGCGATCCGGCGGGCCGCCGCGACCGCGTCCTCGATGCCGGTGGTGACGAGGGTCTGCCGGTCGCTCATCCCCGGCACCGGCCGATGGCTGAGGACGACCAGCGGGGCCGTCGGGTGAGGGCTGCCACCCCCGAAGTGCTCCGAGTCCTCGTAGGTGTTGCGGCCCGCCAGGATCGCGCCGACGCGTCCGGCTGCGGCGTCGAAGACCCGGGCGCTGGGCGCGCTCAGCTTGAACGAGTCGAAGACCTGGCTGGGCGTGTCGCCGTCGAAGTACCAGTCGAAGAGCATCGACGCGTCACCGAGCCCGCGACCGGCTCCGGGGTCGCGGCCGGTGATGTAGCCGTCGACCGACACCGCCAGCCCGCAGAAGACCTTGCTCATGTTCGTGTCCTTTCGAGTGAGTTCCTTGAGGAGACTTAATGACCATAGCATCGCGAGTTCCCTGAGGGAACCCTCTGCGGAAATGCGTCAGTTCCCGTGAGCCAGTGATCGTGGCCGCTCAGCCGATCGGCGTGGTCCGTCGCCGCCTTGAGCGCGTTGAGCAGGCCGAGGGTGTCGGGGCACGCAGGTACTCGATCGGATCCGGCGGGCCGCCTCGTCCATGGTGTCCAGCGACTCGACGACGACCCGGCCGCCGAACCGATCCTTCACTCGGCGGCGCGGAGCAGACAGATACAAACGTCACGAAACCGCTGATGAGTTTCGGAAGGGTCAGGCCGTGTCCCGGAGGTCGGCCGGCGTCCAGCCGGCGGTGCCGGAGACGATGCGGATCGCCGCGCGGGCCAGCGGCTCCAGCCCCGCGACGTCGACCTTGTCGAGGGTGTCCGCCGAGTCGAACAGGTACATCGGGGCCGACAGGAAGTGCACCAGCGGCACCCCCTCCGGATGGAAGAACGCTCCGTCTGTCGGAGGCATCGGCGAGAACACGTCCGGCGGCAGGACGAAGGATCGGCGCAGCCCCTCCGCCTCCAGCGTCTCCTGGACGAGGCGTTCCAGCCGCGCCGCCCGGCTGGTGAACCACCATCTGACCTCGGGATCGGCGGTCGGCACGAGCATGCCGTCCACGGGCTCGCAGCGCAGGGCGGCGTGTTCGAGGTGCAGCTCCAGGACCACGTCGGCGAGTTCCGTACGGTGGCGGTCGATGAAGGCCCTGGTGCCGGCGGCGTGGGCCATGTGCCCCGAGGTGAGGAGGAACGTCAGGTTGTGGGGGCGTTCCGCGGCCGGGACCCGCGCCCAGTGGTGGGCGGCGGCCAGGACGAGGGCGCAGCCGGAGGCGTCCTCGACGGCCGAGGCCCAGGGGCCGTCGTGATGCGAGGCGACGATGACGGTGTGCGGCGAGCCGCCGGGGAGGGTGGCGACCACGTTGTGGGTGACGACCGTGTCCATGACCGACTCGGCGACGAGCTCACCGTCGCAGGGGAGGCGGTCGAGCAGCCGGCGGGCGTCCGAGCGGGACAGCCACAGGGCGGGGACGGGGCGTTCGACGGCGTCGTACGGCACGTAGTAGTCGCGGGTCTCCCAGGGGACGCCGGTCAGCGCGCCGACGAAGCCGGCCGCGCCCGCGGCGAGGGCGGGCTCGACGACCCGCGTCATGTTCGGGCCGAAGGGGATGGTCTGGACGAGGGTGTCGAAAACGCCCTCGGGGTCGTACGCGGAGGTGGCGAGGGTCTTGACGTACGACTGGGGGAGGTCGGTGAAGGTCAGCTCGTCCACGGCGATGTCGCCGGGACGGGCGTCGGCGAGCCGCGCGACCCGCCGCCGAAGCCTCCCACCCAGTCCCCCGCCTGGCCTCCCTCCCGGCCTTCCGCCGGTCGAGGCCGTGTACGGGAGCGGCATCCCGCTGAACGTGGTGCCGTCGGACAGGCGCAGCAGCCCCGTGCCCGGCCGCCAGCGACGCACCTCGACCGGTTCGAGAGAAACCCGCAGCCCCAGCTCGGTGAGCCGATCGGCGAGCCACCTCTCGGTCCACTCGTCCGCCGGATAGCCGGGACGGCGGATGCCGCGCTCCACGATGGTCTCGATCCAGCCGAGCATCTCCGCGACCGAGGGCACGTGCTCCATGACCTGGATCCAACCATGTCAACCGTCGAAGCCCCGGGCGGACGCCACCTGGCCGCCACCAGCGACTGGGAGCGTGGTCCGCCAGGTAGTGACCGGAAAGGGAGATATCGGCTGAACCGGTCCGGCAGTCCGCGCGTACCTCCTCACGTCCGGACACGTGGCCCAGGAGGTTTCGTGGAGCTCAGCCTATTGCGAGCCCAGGCGCACAGCCCTTCGTACTTCTCACTGCTGCGCGGCTCAGCGGGACAGCGTCCCCCAGTGGACTTCTGCATCCCGTGCAACCCCTACTTCCCGACCCCGGAGATATTCGAGCACCTCGGGAGGAATCTCGAGACGATCCTGAAGTTCTACCCGAGCGACGCGGACACCATCACCGCGGAGCTGTGCTCCACGCTCGGGCTTCACCCCAAGACGGTCGCCATGGGGAACGGGTCCACCGAGCTGATCACCTGGATCGACCACCTGCTGGTGCGCGAGAGCCTGGCGGTGCCGATCCCGACCTTCGGCCGCTGGACCGACCAGCCGATGGAGACCGGCAAGCGGGTGGACATGTACCCGTTGCTGGAGAGCCGCAACTTCGCCCTGGACGTGAACGACTTCGTGTCCTTCATCCGCATGCGAGGCTCGCGCGTGGCGGTCATCTGCAACCCGAACAACCCCGACGGAGGCTACCTGCCCAAACACGAGGTCCTGCGCCTGCTCGACGCGCTCATCGACCTGGACCTGGTCATCGTCGACGAGTCGTTCGGCGACTTCGTGGACGCCGAGCCGTACCCCGGCATCGCGGCCGAGGCGGCGGTCCGGCCGAACGTGATCGTCCTGCGCAGCCTCGGCAAGAACTTCGGCCTGCACGGCATCCGCTTCGGCTACATGGTGGCCAACCCGGCGCTGGCCGGGAAGGTGCGCGACGCGCTGCCCAAGTGGAACCTGAACTCGTTCGCCGAGGTCGTGGTCTTCATGATGAGGGAGTGCATGCCGCAGTACCAGGAGAGCCTGCGGCTGCTCACCAACGACAGGCGCGCCATGTTCCACCAGCTCAGCACGATGCCGGAGTTGTCGGTGTACGCGTCGCAGGGCAACTTCCTGCTGGTCAAGCTGCCGCCCGGGCACGACGGGGTGGGGCTGCGCGACCACCTGCTGTCCGAGCACGGCGTGTACGTGCGCGAGTGCGGCAACAAGCTGGGCACGACCAGCCAGTTCCTGCGCCTGGTGGTCCGGCCGCAAGATGACGTACGCAGGCTGCTGGTCGGCATGACGCAGTACCTGTACTCCGGGAGTCTGCACGAGATGCCCGTGGTCGGCCTGCACCACCGGCACGTGAACCCGCTGTCGGCCTGACCTCTCCGCACGTCACAGGGGGTTAACGCCAGCTAAACCGGCATCTCGGAAAGCTCCCGCCATGAGCTTCCGGTACAGCCGTCTCGTCCGCGGCGTGGCCACTCTCACGGCGATCGCCGTCCTCGTGGTGACGCCCGCGCCCGCCCCCCCCCCCCCCCGCTCACTGCCGCCCCGCC
>NZ_JAHKRL010000054.1 GCF_019396405.1 Nonomuraea rhizosphaerae
GGGCCGCGGGAGAGGAGGGGGGCGCGTGGCCGCCGCCGGTGGGGCGCGCCGACCCGGCCGCCGGGCCTCCCCGGCCGGGCGGTGCCGAAGCGCCCGGCCCGGGGACGGCGGGTCAGGGGTGGGTGAGGCGCAGGACGTTGGCGATGATCGTGGCGCCCGCGCCGCCCTCGGCCGTCAGGATCGACTCGGGGTGGAACTGCACCGCGAACCGGCGCCGCGCCGCGTCCTCGATCGCCATCACGTTGCCGTCCGGTGTCACGGCGGTGGCGGTGAAGCCGACCACGCCGGGCCGCTTGGCGTGCAGGGAGTGGTAGCGGGCGGCGGTGAACCGGTCGGGCAGCCCCTCCAGCAGCGCGCCGGACCCGAGCCGGGTCACCTGCCCGCGCTTGCCGTGCTCGGGGTAGTCGAGCAGTTCCAGGGAGCCGCCCGCGTGCTCGACCATGGCCTGCAGGCCGAGGCAGACGCCGAAGACGGGCAGGTCGCGGGCGTACACCTCGTCGATGAGGGCGGACATGCCGAAGTCGGAGGGCCAGCCGGGGCCGGGCGACAGGACGACGAGGTCGGGGGCGATGGAGTCGATCATGGCGGGCGGGAAGCCGTGGCGCAGGGTGACGACGTCGGCGCCCTGCTGGCGGAAGTAGTCGGCCAGGGTGTTGACGAAGGAGTCCTCGTGGTCGACGAGCAGCACCTTCATGCCGAGGCCCGGCTGCTCGCGCACCGGGGCGGCGGGCCGCTCGTGCGGGGCGTTGACGGCGGCCAGGGCGCCGAGCAGGGCGCTGGCCTTCAGCTCGGTCTCGCGCTCCTCCGACTCGGGGTCGGAGTCGAACAGCAGGGTGGCGCCGGCCCGTACGGTGGCCACGCCGTGCTTGATCTGGGCGGTGCGCAGGGTGAGGCCGGTGTTCATGGAGCCGTCGAAGCCGATGAAGCCGATGGCCCCGCCGTACCAGCGGCGGGTGGTGGCCTCGTGGTCCTCGATGAACTGCATGGCCCACGTCTTGGGCGCGCCGGTGACGGTGACGGCCCACATGTGGGTGAGGAAAGCGTCCAGGGCGTCGAACTCGGGCCGCAGCCGCCCCTCGATGTGGTCGACGGTGTGGATGAGCCGGGAGTACAGCTCGATCTGGCGACGGCCGATGACCTGGACGGAGCCGGGGACGCAGATGCGCGACTTGTCGTTGCGGTCGACGTCGGTGCACATGGTCAGCTCCGACTCCTCCTTGACGCTGGACAGGAGCGTGCGGATGGCCTCGGCGTCCTCGACCGGGTTGCTGCCGCGGGCGATGGTGCCGGAGATGGGGCAGGTCTCGACGCGGTCGCCGGTGACGCGCACGTACATCTCGGGTGAGGCGCCGACGAGGTGCTCGCCCTCGCCGAGGCTGATGATGAACTCGTACGGGGCGGGGTTGCTGGTGCGCAGCCCGCGGTAGAAGGCGGCCGGGTCGGTGCAGACGGCGTGGAAGACCTGGCCGGGCACGACCTCGAACAGGTCGCCGCGCTTGAACTTCTCCTTGGCGGCGGCCACGACCTTGGAGTATTCGCCTCTGACCGGGTCGGCGGGCACGGATTCGGGCCGCACGATGGGCACCGAGTCGCCGGAGCGCTCCAGGCCGCGGGTGGTGGCGCCGTCGACGGTGAACTCGTAGCGGTACTCGACGCTGGTCTCGCGCTGCCGGTCGATCACGACGAGCCGGTCGGGCAGGTGCAGCACCAGGTCGCGCTGGTCGGCGGGGCGGACGAGCTCCTGCCTGATCGGCTCGAACTGGAAGGCCAGGTCGTAGCCGAAGGAGCCGTACAGGCCCAGGTGCGGGTCGTCGCCGCGGAAGGCGGCGATGACCTCGCGGATCGCGGTGAAGACGGTCGGCCGGCGCGAGCGCATCTCCTCGGGCAGCATCTCCCCCGGGTCGCTGCCGGGCTCGGCGACGAAGACCTCGATGTGGTCGGCGGTGGGCTCCTCGACGGGCTTGCCGGCGGCCAGCAGGCAGGAGGCGACGGCGGGCAGCACGACCTTGCCGCGCTCGTTGAGCGCGCGGGCGGAGATGCGGCGGCCGCGCGCGACGAGCTCCAGGCAGGGATCGACGTAGCCGAAGGCCCATCGGCTGTAGCGGCCGGGGTAGTCCATCCCGGAGGAGAACGCGCCGCCGCGGCGCTCGCCGAGTGACGTCACGATCTCTTCGAGCATCTCCTCGGGCACGTCGCGTGCCTCACGCTCGACGCCGATGCCCCCGGCGGTGGTATATCCGCTTGTCTCCACCTGTGCTGCCCCTTTGCCGTAAACACGTTGCCCCGGGGGCGGACACGAGAAAGGCCGCCTTCCGGGGCGGCCATCCGTTCGAGGAATGCGAATCATGCGCCGCCTAGGAGCGGCGCCACCACTGAAGCTGCAACGAGATTCGCATGCGGCAAGGGTATCCGGCGGGTGAAGATCACGCAACGCGGCCACGCCGGGCGCCGCTCACCCGCCACGGCGCTGATCCTGGCCGCGTTGCCGGCATTTCGGCCGAGGCTCCATCCGTGAGTGAGTGCCGCGCGAAGAAAGGGACACAGCAGCACACAACCTCATGGAGATCTCGATGCGTAAGAAATTAGCCCTCTGCGTCCTGGTGCTCGGGGCGGGCGCGGCGATGGCCGTGCCCGCCCAGGCCCAGACAGATCAGGCTCAGACCCGTCACGCGGGCCCTGTCGTGACCGGTCTGACGACGGCCGGGGACCTGGTCGCCTTCCGCGCGGACGACCCGCGCGACGTCGTCAGGATCGGCAAGGTCAGCGGCCTGAGGGGCGACATGAAGGTGGCCGGCATCGACTACCGCGTCCAGGACGGCAACCTGTACGCCGTCGGCGACAAGGGCGGCGTCTACATCCTGGACGGTAAGGCCAGGGCCACCAAGGTCTCGCAGCTCACCGTCGCCCTGAACGGCACGAGCTTCGGCGTCGACTTCAACCCCGCCGCCAACCGGCTGCGTGTCGTCAGCGACACCGGCCAGAACCTGCGGCACAACATCGACGACCCGATGGGCGCCCCCGCCCAGGGCATGACCGCCACCGACGGCACGCTCACCAACCCGCCCGTGCCGCCGGCCACGACCGGCGCCACCGCCACCGGCGTGACCGGCGCGGCCTACACCAACAACGACCTCGACCCGGCCACCGCGACGACCCTGTTCGACCTCGACACCACCGCCGACCAGGTCTCGCTCCAGTCGCCCGCCAACGCGGGCAGCCTGGCCCCGGCCGGCAAGCTGGGCGTGGACGCCGGCCCGGTGAGCGGCTTCGACATCCACAGCACGCTGCGCAAGGGCGTGACGGTGTCGAACACCGCGTACGCGACACTGAGGACCGGCGGCGCCTTCCACTTCTTCACGGTGAACGCGTTGACCGGCGACGCCGTGCGCATCGGTTCGTTCCCCGCGAACCGCCAGGTCAGCGACATCGCCGTCCGGCTGGGCTGACGCTGGGGTGCCCCCGGGCTACCGCACCCCGGGCGGCATCTGTTACTGGTAGGTAATGCGACGAGTGCGCGTCCACCGTGACCTTCCCGTCCCGATGCCCGACGGCGTCACCCTGCTGGCCGACCACTACGAGCCGGTCGGGGCCGAACGGGCGCCGGTGATCCTGATGCGCTCCCCGTACGGCAGGCGTGGCCTGTTCGGCCTGCTGTACTGCCGGGGTTTCGCCCGGCGCGGCTTCCAGGTGCTGATGCAGAGCTGCCGGGGCGGCTTCGGCTCCGGCGGGACCATGGACCCCCTGGGCGACGAGCACGACGACGGCCTGGCCACCGTGGCGTGGATGCGCGAGCAGCCCTGGTACGGCGGGTCGTTCGCGATGTTCGGCCCCTCCTATCTCGGCTACGCCCAGTGGGCGGTCGCGGCCGACGCGGGCCCGGAGCTGAAGGCGATGGCCACGCAGATCACGGCCTCGCAGTTCCGGGACGCCGCCTACGTCGGCGGGGCGTTCGCGCTGGAGTCGGCGCTGAGCTGGACGACGCTGACCGACGCCATGTCGCGCCCGTTCGGCGGCACCGCGATGCTGACCGCGCCCCGGCTGACCCGCAGGGCGGTGCTGTCGCGGCGGCCGGTGGCCGAGCTGGACCTGGTGTCGGCGGGGCGGCCGCTGCCGTTCTTCCAGGACCTGCTGGCGCACCACGCGGACCCGGCCGTGCCGTACTGGGACAAACGCGACTTCTCCCCGAAGGTGGGCGAGGTGGAGGCGGCCGTCACCATGCTGGGCGGCTGGTACGACGTGTTCCTGCCGTGGCAGCTCAAGGACTACGCGGCGATGCGGGCGGCGGGGCGGCGGCCGTACCTGACGATCGGCCCCTGGTACCACGTGGACAGCCGGCACGGGCGGCCGTCGATGGCCGACGCGCTGGCGTGGTTCCGCGCGCACCTGCTGGGCGACTCGTCCGGGCTGCGCCCCGACCCGGTGCGGCTGTACGTGACCGGGGCCGGCGAGTGGCGCGACTATCCCGACTGGCCGGTGCCGGGCATGACGCCGCGCCGCTGGCACCTGCGCCCCGGCTTCGGGCTCGGGCCCGAGCCGCCCGCGGAGGCAGAGCCGGACCGGTTCCGCTACCACCCGGACCATCCGACGCCGGTGATCGGCGGCCCTGTGCTGCTGGCCGACTCCCGGCCGCGCGACCAGCGGCGGCTGGAGGCCCGCCGTGACGTGCTGGTCTACAGCTCGCCCGCGCTGGAGTCGGACATGGACCTGATCGGGCCGGTGAGCGCCGAGCTGTTCGTCCGGTCGAGCACGCCGTACGTGGACGTGGTGGTGCGGGTCTGCGACGTGCACCCGGACGGGCGCTCGTACAACCTGTGCGAGGGCGTACGACGGCTCGGCCCGTACCCGAACGAGGAAGGCGACGTGCGGCGGGTCCTGGTGGACCTGTGGCCGATCGGGCACCGGGTCAAGCGCGACCACCGGATCCGGGTGCACGTGGCGGCGGGGGCCTACCCGACGATCGCCCGCAACCCGGGCACGGGCCGGCCGCTGGGGCCGGACGGGCCGATGGTGCCCGCCGACGTCGAGGTGTTCCACTCCCCCGACCGGCCCTCCGCCGTGATCCTGCCGCTGTGCGCGGGCGGATGATGGTGTCGTGCGTGCCGCGCGGTTGATGTCGCTGCTCCTGCTGTTGCAGGGGCGGGGCGGGATGACGGCCGCCGAGCTGGCCAAGGAGCTGGAGGTGTCGGAGCGCACCATCCACCGCGACGTCCTGGCGCTGTCGGAGTCGGGGGTGCCGGTGTACGCCGACCGGGGGCGGGGCGGCGGCTACCGGCTGCTGGACGGCTACCGGACCCGGCTGACGGGGCTGGACCGGGCCGAGGCGGAGGCGCTGTTCCTGTCGGGCGTGCCCGCGGCGCTGCGTGAGATGGGGCTGGAGGAGGTGGCGGCGACGGCCCGGCTGAAGGCCGCCGCCGCGCTGTCGCCCGGCCTGCGCGACGCCCCGGTGACGGCCGCGCAGCGTTTCCACTTGGACGCGCCGGGCTGGTTCGCGGCGGACTCGCCGCCGCCGGCCGCGCTCGCGCCGCTGGCCAGGGCCGTGTGGCGGGACCTGCTGGTGACGGCCGTGTACAAGGGCGCGGAGCGGGCGCTGGAGCCGTACGGGCTGGTGCTGAAGGCGGGCGCCTGGTACCTGGCGGCCCGGGTGGACGACACGCGCGGGGAGCGGTTCCTGATCTTCCGGGTGGACCGGTTCGGCGAGATCGTGGTGCAGGGGCGGGTCTTCGAACGCGACGCGGGCTTCGACCTGGCGGCGTTCTGGGCGGAGCGGGCGCGCTCGTTCAGCCGGTCGCTGCTGCGCGAGACGATCACGCTGCGGCTGAGCGAGGCGGGGGTGCGGATGCTGCGCCACATCGCCGACCCGGCCGCGCTGCCCGACGCGATGGCGTCCCTGCGGCCCGACGGCACGGTCCGGCTGGGGGTGGAGTCGGTGCGCGTCGCGTACGGGCAGGTGCTGCGGTTCGGGCCGGAGGCGGAGGTGCTCGGCCCGCCAGAGCTGCGCGCTCTGATGGCCCGGGCGGCCGCCCGCCTCGCGGCCCTGTACGAGGGTGAGGACTAGGTCAGCGGTACTCGGACGGGTCGGCCTGCTTGCCGCCCTCCAGGACCTCGGCCATGTAGCGCCACACGTCGGGCCGGGTGCCGTCCACGTCGGTGAAGCCGTACACCTGGGCCAGTTCGCCGCTGGAGACCGACTTGCCGGACCAGCGCTTCCGGTCCGGGTCGGCGGCCAGGGCGGCGACCGCGCGGCCGGCGTAGGCGGGGGTCTCCGACACCGCCCACGACGGGTCGGGCTTGGCGTCGCGCCAGTTGTCCTCGGTGACGCCGAACAGCTCCAGCATGGCCTCCGAGCGCAGGAACCCGGGCGTGAGGGCGACGGCGGTCCCGTCGTAGGGCTCCAGGTCGTGGGACTGGCCGTAGGCCAGCCGGTTCACCGACACCTTGGCCAGGTCGTAGAACGGCGAGACCCGGTAGTGGGCGTCGTTGTAGGCGGTGGTGCCGTCGGTCACCTCGACGACCAGGCCGCCGGGGTTGCGGATGAGCAGCGGCAGCGCGTGGTGGCTGGTGATCAGGTGGGTGTCGATCGCCAGTCGCAGCAGCCGCAGCCCCTTGTCCAGGTCGTGCTTCCAGATCGGCGAGTCCCACTCGAACAGCGCGTCGCCGCCCCACACGTCGTTGACCAGCACGTCGAGCCGTCCCTGCTCGGCCTCGATCCGATCCACCAGCGCCTTCACCTGCGCAGGGTCGAGGTGGTCGACCCGGACGGGGATGCCCGTGCCGCCCGCCTCCGTGACCAGCTCGGCCGTCTCCTCGATGGTCTCGGGCCGGTCCATCTCCGAGCGCTCGCCCCGGACCGACCTTCCCGTGCAGTAGACCGTCGCGCCGGCCGCGCCGAGCTGGACCGCTATTCCTCGTCCCGTTCCGCGGGTCGAACCCGCCACCAGAGCAATCATGCGTGTCATGCTGGCGGCTAAAGAGGACATCTCATGTCATGTTTTAGGTCAGAGGTCTGTGATAAGTAGGTAATTACTATGAACGATGAATTCGAGCTGCGTGGGGTCAACCACATCGCGCTGGTCTGCTCGGACATGAAGCAGACCGTCGACTTCTACTCCGGCGTGCTCGGCATGCCGCTGATCAAGACGATCGAGCTGCCCCTCGGCTGGGGGCAGCACTTCTTCTTCGACTGCGGCGGCGGCAACGCGCTGGCGTTCTTCTGGTTCCCCGACGCGCCCGACGGCGTGCCCGGCGTGTCGGCGCCGAAGAACCTGCCCGACCGCGGCGAGCTGCTGTCGGCCGTCGGCTCCATGAACCACATCGCCTTCGACGTGCCGCCGGAGAAGATCGAGGAGTACCGCGACAAGCTGATCGCCAAGGGCATCGACGTGGGCGTGCTGCTCAACCACGACGACAGCGAGTTCGGCGTGGCGCCCGAGATGCACGACGGCGTGTTCGTCCGGTCCATCTACTTCAAGGACCCCGACGGGGTGCTGGTGGAGTTCGCCGCCTGGACGCGTGCCGTCGGGCAGCCGGGGGACGTGCGGCACGAGCCGAAGACGGCCGCCGAGCGGACCGTCTGATGCCGCGCCTGCGGCAGGTGCCGCGCGAGGAGATGACCGATCCGCTCGTCCAGTTCTTCCACGACAAGCTCCTGACCGGGCAGGGCACCGCCACCGGGTCGCCCGGCGACTGGTGGACGGTCTTCGCGCTCGACCCGAAGATCTTCCGCCACTGCGTCAAGGGGTTCCAGCTCTACCGGGAGTCCTCGATCGACCCCGTGCTGCGCGAGCTGGGCCAGACCAGGGCGGGGTGGGCGCGGCAGAGCCAGTTCGTCTTCTCCCAGCACTGCAAGCAGCTGCGGGCGCTCGGCGTGGCCGAGGAGAAGGTCCAGGCGGTCGCGCACTGGCAGGTCAGCGACCTGTTCGGGGAGCTGGAGCGGGCCGTGCTCGCCTACACCGACGGGCTGGTGCTGGACGGCGGGCGGGTGCACGACGAGGTGTTCGCGGTCCTGCGCCGCCACCTGTCCGACGAGGAGATCCTGGAGCTGACGTACGTGACCTGCCTGTACGAGATGCACGCCACGATGGCCAGGGCGCTGCGGCTGGAGTTCGACGACCGGCCGGACCCGATCGTGGAGGTGCCGGCGCCCGAGGGGTACGGCACCCGCGACATAGCCGACGAGCTTGCCTGACGGGCTTGGCTGACCGTCAGAGCGACCGTTCGTCGCGGGGAGCAGACCATTCGCCGATCGGTTGCCTGACCGAAATATTGGCCTAACTAAATTCCAGGGTAAGAGCTGCCTCTCCCCTTAGGAGAACGCCTTGCCCGATGACAAGAGAGACCGCAGTCCTTGGTACTGGCTGCTCCTCGTGCCCATCGCCATCCCCCTGATGCCCTTCCTGTTCAACGCCGACGAGCCCCGGCTGTTCGGCTTCCCGCTGTTCTACTGGCTGCAGATCGCCTTCATCGCCCTGGGCGTGGGGACGACCACGCTGGTCTACCAGATGACCAAGCGAAGGAGGCGGCCGTGAGCGAGCACATCACCGAGATCGTCATCTTCACGCTGCTGTTCCTCGTGGTCAGCGGCATGGGGTTCGTGGCCGCCCGGTGGCGGCGGCCCACTGACCTGGCCAGCCTGAACGAGTGGGGCCTGGGCGGGCGCAACTTCGGCTCGTGGATCACCTGGTTCCTCATCGGCGGCGACCTGTACACGGCCTACACGTTCGTGGCCGTGCCCGCGCTGCTGTTCGGCGCGGGCGCCGCCGGGTTCTTCGCCGTCCCGTACACGGTGATCACCTACCCGATCGTGTTCCTCATCATGATCAGGCTGTGGTCGGTGTCGCACGTGCACAGCCTGGTGACCCCGGCCGACTTCGTCCGGCTGCGGTTCGGGTCGCCGACGCTGGCGCTGCTGGTGGCCATCACCGGCATCGTGGCGACGATGCCGTACATCGCGCTGCAACTGGTCGGCATCGAGGCGGTGCTGCAGACGATGGGGGTGGCCGGCAGCGGGTTCCTCAGCGACCTGCCGCTGATCATCGCGTTCGTCATCCTGGCCGCCTACACCTACCAGTCGGGGCTGCGCGCGCCCGCGCTGATCGCCTTCGTCAAGGACATCCTCATCTACCTGGTCATCCTCGTCGCGATCATCTACATCCCGGCGCGGCTGGGCGGCTGGAGCGCGATCTTCGGCGACGCGGCGGCCAAGTTCCAGGCCACCCCGGCGCCCGGCGACGGCGTGCTGCTCAACCAGAACAACCAGCTCCAGTACGTGACGCTGGCGCTGGGCTCGGCGCTGGCGCTGTTCCTGTACCCGCACAGCGTCACCGGCGTGCTGGCCTCGCGCAACCGGGACGTGATCAAGCGGAACATGTCGGCGCTGCCCGCCTACAGCCTGCTGCTGGCGCTCATCGCGCTGCTCGGCTTCATGGCCATCTCGGCGGGCATCAAGCCGATCGGCACCAACGTCAACACGGTGGTGCCGCAGCTGTTCGACCAGATGTTCCCGGACTGGTTCGCGGGCGTCGCGTTCGCGGCCGTCGGCATCGGCGCGCTGGTCCCGGCCGCCATCATGTCGATCGCGGCGGCCAACCTGTTCACCCGCAACATCTACCGCGAGTACATCAACAAGAACGCGACCGACGCCCAGGAGGCCGGGGTCAGCAAGGTGACCTCGCTGGTGGTGAAGGTCGGCGCGGTGCTGTTCATCCTGCTCATCGACCCGCAGTTCTCCATCGACCTGCAGCTCATCGGCGGCGTCATCATCCTGCAGACGCTGCCGTCGGTGGCCATCGGCCTGTTCACCCGCTGGTTCCACCGCGGCGGCCTCATCGCCGGCTGGATCGCCGGGATGGGCTCGGGCATGCTCATGCTCTACAACATCGCCAACCCGGCGATCAACCACGCCCACTTCGGCGGGTCGGCGTTCGCGCTGGAGAAGCTGGGCCTGGACACCAAGATGACGATCTACGCCGGGTTCCTGGCGCTGATCGTGAACCTGGTGGTCGCGGTGCTCGGCACGGTCGTCGCGCGCGCGATGAAGGCGCCGGACGGGCCCGACGGCACCCAGCCGGACCAGTACTCGGCCGACGAGGGCGACCCTCGGATCAAGGACCTCGACCTGTCCGGCTCGACCTGACCCTATTTAGGCCAAACCGTAATCCGTTCGGCATTGGGATTAATGTCGCCGGAAAGCTAATCTCCTTCCATTGACACATGTCAGGGGCCGGTGCAAGAAAGACGCACCGGCTCCTGATCCGTTCTTGGAGGGGTCGATGTCAACCCGGTCGCGATCCGATCGCAGTCCCTGGAACTGGCTGCTGGTGCTGCCCATCGCGCTGCCGCTGATGACGTTCCTGTTCAACGCCGACGAGCCCCGGCTGTTCGGCTTCCCGCTGTTCTACTGGCTGCAGCTGGCCTTCATCGTCGTCGGCGTCGGCTGCACGGCGCTCGTCTACCGGATGACGAAGTGAACGCCAACGTGACCGAGCTGGTCGTCTTCGCCGCCTTGTTCCTCGCGGTGAGCGTCATGGGCTTCGTCGCCGCCCGCTGGCGCCGGCCGGAGAACATCGAGAGCCTGCACGAATGGGGCCTGGGCGGGCGCAACTTCGGCTCCTGGATCACCTGGTTCCTGGTCGGCGGCGACCTGTACACGGCGTACACGTTCGTGGCCGTGCCCGCGCTGGTGTTCGGGGCCGGGGCGCTGGGTTTCTACGCGCTGCCGTACACGGTCGTCGTCTACCCGCTGGTGTTCCTGGTGCTGGCCCGGATGTGGTCGGTGTCGCACGTGCACGGGTTCGTCACCCCGGCCGACTTCGTCCGGGCCCGGTTCGGGTCGCCGACGCTGGCGCTGATCATCGCGATCACCGGGCTGGTGGCGACGATGCCGTACATCGCGCTGCAGCTCGTCGGCATCGAGGCGGTGCTGAAGACGATGGGCATCACCGGGCACCTGCCGATCATCATCGCGTTCGCGATCCTGGCCGCCTACACCTACCAGTCGGGGCTGCGCGCGCCCGCGCTGATCGCCTTCGTCAAGGACACGCTGATCTACATCGTGATCCTCGTGGCGGTCATCTACATCCCGGCCAAGCTGGGCGGGTGGGGGTCGGTGTTCGACGCGGCCAAGGCCAAGTTCGACGCCACGCCCGCGCCCGGCGACGGGATCACGCTCAACGCGGGCAACCAGCTCCAGTACGTGACGCTGGCGTTCGGATCGGCGCTGGCGCTGTTCCTGTACCCGCACAGCCTCACCGGCGTGCTGGCCTCCAAGAACCGCGGCGTCATCAAGCGGAACATGGCGGCGCTGCCCGCCTACAGCTTCCTGCTCGGCCTGATCGCGCTGCTCGGCTTCATGGCGATCGCCGCCGGCACCAAGCCGGTCGTCGGCGCCAACGGCAAGCCGGACACCAACACGATCATCCCGGCGCTGTTCGACCAGATGTTCCCCGACTGGTTCGCCGGCGTCGCGTACGCGGCCGTCGGCATCGGCGCGCTGGTGCCCGCGGCCATCATGTCGATCGCGGCGGCCAACCTGTTCACCCGCAACATCTACCGCGAGTACCTCAACAGGGACGCCACGGACGCGCAGGAGGCCAAGGTCTCCAAGATCGTCTCGCTGGTGGTCAAGGTGGGCGCGGTGCTGTGCATCCTGCTGCTCGACCCGCAGTTCTCCATCGACCTGCAGCTCATCGGCGGCGTCATCATCCTGCAGACGCTGCCGTCGGTGGCGCTGGGCCTGTACACGCGCTGGTTCCACCGCGGCGGGCTCATCGCCGGCTGGGTCGCCGGGATGGGCGCGGGCATGTGGATGCTGTACCTGATCCCGAACCCGGCCAACGGCAAGCAGCACTTCGGCGGGTCGGCGTTCGGGCTGTCGAACCTCGGGCTGGACACCAAGATGACGATCTACGCCGGGTTCCTGGCGCTGGCGGTGAACCTGGTGGTGGCGGTGCTCGGCACGCTGGCGTTCCGGGCGTTCAAGGTGGCCGACGGGGAGGACGCCACGGCGCGGGAGGACTACTTCGCCGACGAGGGCGACCCCGGGGTCAAGGACCTGGACCTGGCCTCCTCCTCCTGACGGCCTGCCTCCTGTCCGGGCCGGGCCCGCCTTCGCCGCACGCGAGGGCGGGCCTCGCCTTGTTGGCAGGGGTCGGTGTTCGGCGGGGCCTGTGCGTGTGTACGGACTCAGGGGCCTCAGGGGCCGATGTGCGCGTACGGGGCCCACAGCAGGGGGTCGTCGGGGCGCTTCGCGCGCAGGGCGCGGACGGCCAGGTGCAGGGCCACGGCCGCGCACGACGGGTCGGGGGCGCGGGTGCCGCCCGCCGTCATCATCGCGTACACGTCGGCTGTCATGTCGGCCGCCTCCGGGGCGGCGCCGGGCGGCCACAGGGTGCCGATGACGGACGGGAAGCCCGCCAGATGGACGGTGGCGGGCAGGCTCACGCACTCGTCGGGCAGCAGCCCGCCGCCGCCCAGCGTCTCGCAGCCGCTCAGGAACGCGAACTCCGCCCGGCCGAGTCCGGCCCCGGCCAGGTCCCGGACGGTGAGCGGCCCGTCGTGCAGCCGGATCGCGCCCTGGGCGGGCCTGGCCGGGTCCTGGCCGGCGTGGCAGGCGAAGTGCGCCCACGGGCTGGCGGCCAGCGCCTCCAGCACGGCCGCGACGGTGGCCTGCTCGCCCGTCAGCGTCGCGGCGCCGGGCATGAGCGCCGTCACCGCCCGTACCTCCGCCTCGGCGCCCGGCCCTGCGTCCGCCCCTGCCTCCGCCTCGGTGTCCGCCTCGGTGTCCGCCTCGGTGTCCGCCTCGGCGTCCGGCGGGGTGTCGTGGGCGGCGGCGACGACCAGCGGGGCGCCGCCCGCCGTCGGGGCCGCCTCCTGGCGGGCGCGCAGGAGGGCGCGCAGGGTCGGCGTGTACGAGGAGGCCGCCACGTCCAGGGCGACCGCGTGCAGCGGCAGCAGCGGCAGCGCGCCCGTCGGGCACCACCACAGGCGCGGCCACGGCTGCCCGGCCGGGGGCGGGGCGTCGAGGCCGAGGGCGGTCAGCGCCGGGACGCCGATCCGCTCGCCCAGCCAGCCGAGCGTGAGCGTCACCCGCCGGGCGTCACGCGGCGACGCGGCGAACTCGGCCGCCGTCCTGGTGACCTCCTGCGCGGTCAGGCCGGGCAGCGGGATCGGGTGCACCCCGGCGGCGGTGACGGCCAGGACGTCGCAGCGGTAGGCGCTGACGTTCACCACGAGGACGGGGCCGTCGGCGGCGACGGCGCGCAGGCCGGCGAACGGCGGCGCGAGCAGGAAGTCGCCCAGCCCCGGCAGCCTCCTGATCTCGGCCAGCGTCTCGGCCCTGCGGCGGGCCAGCGCGTGCCTGCGGTCCAGGAGCTCCACGCCCGTCGTGGTGTCGGCGGGGTCGAAGGCGGCGCGGTCGAGCTGGTCGAGCTCGTCGTGGACGGCGGCGAGCCGGGCGGCCTGCTCGGGGGCGGCGCGCTCCAGCAGCACCTGGCCCGGGGCGGTGTCCATCAGCTGGGCCAGGAACACCGCCCTGCCCTGCTCCAGCAGCTCCAGCGCGCGTTCGGGCGCGCCGGAGGCTACGGCGCAGGCGGCGGCGTCGCTGGCCAGGCCCTGGAAGGCGGTCAGCACCCGTTCGCGGTCGTCGTGGCCGAGTCCGCGCCAGGCGGCGGCGTCGAGCAGGCCGACGGCCGTGGCGAACGCCTCCGCCGCCGCGGCCGGGCCGTACTCCTGGGCCATGAACGCGCCCCACCGCCTCGCCAGGCGGGCCCGCCACAGCGGCGCGGCCGAGCCGGCCGACACCGCGCCGCGGAACGCCTCCGCCGCCGCGTCCCGGTCGCGGACGTGGCCCGAGCGCTCCCAGCGGTCGGCCAGCGACTCGGCCAGGTAGCTGCGGGCCACCGCGAGAGCGGGGTCGCCGTCCGCCGTGGCCGAGGCGACGGCGCGCAGCACCTCGATGTCGTGGTCGAGGGTCAGGCCCCGGCCGGTCATCGTGGAGCGCACCCGGAGCGTGGCGCCCAGCATGGACACCGTCGCGCAGTGCGCCGCGTCGCCGGGCGGGGCCTGGTCGGCGGCCCGTTCCAGGAGGGCGATGGCCTCGTCCAGCTCGCCCGCCTGGTTGGCCATGCGGGTGGGCAGCGGGCGGCCGACGCTCTGCCAGAACGGCTCGCCGACGCCCAGCGGCTCCCAGTCGTGCAGGGCCTGGCGTTTCGCCCACCGGTTCACCAGGGCGGCGGCCAGGTCGGTGGCGGCGCGGCGGTGCACGGGGCCGCCGGTGGGGGTGATCGCCATGACCTCGCACAGGCGGTCGGCCGCCTCGGACAGCGACTCCTCGTACCCCTCCCTGAGCAGGGCCCTGGAGAGGCTGAGCAGGACGAGCGGGCGGCGCAGGTGGCCGGGGGGCGTCATGCGCAGGTCCTCGCGCAACGCCTCGATGACGTCCTCGACGGTGTCCTCGCTGGTCTCGGCGGCCTGCGCCACCGGCTCATCGCCCGGCCTGGCGTCCGGCCGGCCGGTGGCCCGCGCGGCCGGGCCGGGGTCGGGGGCGCCG
>NZ_JAHKRL010000541.1 GCF_019396405.1 Nonomuraea rhizosphaerae
CCCAGCCGCGCCGCCAGCTCCCCCGGCGGGACGCCCCGCCGCAGGGCGGCGGCCGAGACGTACACGGCCTCCCGCTCCCACGTCCCTTCGGGCACCGGCGGCTCGCCGAGCACCTCGGCGAGCTGTTCCGGGGTCACCCGACAAACCCTAGATGAGCGCGTGCGGCTCCGCCGACCCGTACTCGACCAGCTGCGCCGCCCCCAGCAGCCACCGGTCCTCGTCGCGGACCCGCACGTACCCGAACCGGTCGGCCGAGAACACCTTGACCCCGTCGGCCCGGCACTGCCGCATCAGCACCTCGTCCCACCCCTCGGTGAGGTCGGCGAAGCCCAGCTCGCGCAGCGGCCCGCGCCGCGCCAGCAGCGTGGCCCCGGCGATCTCCGGCAGGTAGGAGTATTCGGCGTCGGGCTGCTTCAGCAGCGTCGCCTGCGGCTTGCGCAGGTGGGCGTAGAAGGCGGCCTTGCCGACGATGTCGGCCGTGCTGAACAGGAAGGCCCGCCGCAGGTCGCTCAGGTAGTGGGAGCCGTACACGTCGCGCGGGTCCATCACCGCGACCAGGTCGTTCTCGCACAGGTCGAGCCCGTGGTCGAGCATGGCCCCGGTGGTCGCGGCCGGGTCGAGGTCGCGGAAGACCACGTCGATGCCCGTCAGCACCTCGCGTACGCGCTGCTCGGCCCCGCGCCAGGCGAACACGACCGCCTGCGCGACCCCCGACTGCCTGGCCACCTGCGCCAGCGCGTGCTCCAGCAGCTCGGAGTCGGGCACCGGCAGCAGCACGGAGGTGTTCAGGGTGGGCCGCACGGCGGGCAGGCCGATGGCCTCCAGCAGGTCGTCGGTCCGCTCGGACATGGTCCCGGTCCCGTACGCGCGCCGGATCGCCACGTGCGCGCGCCGCGAGTCGGGCTCGTCGCCGATGGAGGTGCCGCAGGCGGCCAGCTCGGCCAGCCGCCACTGCGGGGTGCCGGGCGGGCAGTCGACGGCGGCCGGCCAGCGGTAGGAGGTCAGCACGTCGGGGTAGGTCAGGTGGCCGGGCAGGAGCTGGTCGAGCGTGAGCACGCGGTCGATGCGGCCGCCGGCCAGCGGGATCGGGTTGTGCACCCGCGGCTGCACGCCGAACTGCAGGCGCGGCCAGCCCACGGCGATGTCGTTGGTGAAGCGGTGCTCGAACAGCCCGGCGGCGGCCGCGTAGTCGTCGGCCTCGCCCTGCGTGTGCCAGAACACCGTGCGGATCCCCCGCTCGGCGCACCAGGCCAGCAGCGCGCGCAGGCCCTCGCCCGGCTCGCCGATGACCTCCTCGGCCCACGGCCCCTGGGTGACCGACTCGACCACGAGCAGGTGGGGCACCTCCAGCGGCAGCACCCTGGCGAAGTCGCGCGGGGTGAAGCCGGTCGTCTGCCGCCACTCGTAGCGCAGCAGCGCCTCGGTGTGCGGGTCGGCGATCACGGCGGCGGTGATGTGCGGGCGGGTGTTGGGGCCGGTGGGCACCCGGAACGGCTTGAGCTTGAACGAGGCACCGTTCAGCGTCCGCGTGGAGGTCGTCGCCTGGTACGCGGCGCCGGGCCGCTCGTCCTTGGCCTTGACGACCGGGATGGGCCTGCGCTTGGGCGCGCTCGGCCGCTTGACCGGCTTGGCGGCGCCCTTGAGCCCTCTGGCCAGCCGGACGGGGTTGCTCTTGCCGCTCTTGATCGCGTCGCCCAGCCTGTTCCAGCGGGCCACCTTGATCGAGGAGAGCTTCCAGTTGGCCACCTCGGCCTGGAAGCGCTGCTCGGCCAGCTCCTTGCGCAGCTTCTCGGCCGCGGCGCGCTCGGTCTCCAGCCGCTCCTCGGCGTCGGCGAGCCGCTCGGCGAGCGCCTTGGACTCCGCCGCGTGGCTCTCGGCCTCGGCGAGCCGGACCTGGGCTGCGTCCAGCAGCCTGGCAAGTTCGGCCGCGCGCTCGGCCTGAGCGATCGCTTCACGTAGCGCTCGCCTTGTGCTCTCCAGCTCAGTGCTCACCGAGACCTCCGATTCCTAGCCCGGCAAAGGATACTCTTTTTGCAGTAAGCAGCTTGAAGGGATGAGATCCGGTGCAGTTCAATGTGCGGCCCTACGTCTGCGGCGCTCTCGGCCGGATCGATCCCGTCGTGCTGGGCAAGCTCGCCGCCGCGGGTCCTCGCGTGCGGCCCGCGCTCCAGACGGGCGAGGCGGCCCTGTTCAGCTCGACGCCGCTGCCGCCCTACCACCGCGCCCAGGAGGCGTTCGCGTTCTCGTGGGGCGAGCGCAGGCCGGCGGGCGCGGACGAGTGGATCTCGATCGCCGAGACCTACGAGACGCCGGGCCTGATCGGCGACCTGGCCGGCGGGCGCGCGCGGACCACGCTGCACACAGGTGCGCTGGGCCTGGTGGACGTCTACTACGTACGCCACGGCGAGGCCGTCTACTTCTCCTCGCTCATCCAGCCGCTGCAGTCGCTGGTGCCGATCGAGATCGACTGGTCGGCCTGGGCCTCGATCCTCCAGGTGACCTTCCCCCTGGGCGAGGCGACCCCGTACCAGCGGATCAGGAGGCTGCCGGGGTCGAGCGCGCTGGTCTTCGACGGCGAGCGGCTGAGCACCGAGCGCAGGCTGCCGCGCTGGCTGCGGCGCGAGCCGTACGAGGCGTGGACCAGCGCCCACGAGATCGTGGAGCTGCTGCACGAGGTCTACAAGGACTACGACGGGCGCAAGCTGCTGGTGCCGGTCAGCGGCGGCTACGACTCGCGGCTGCTGGCCGGTGTGGCCAAGGCGCGCGGCTTCGACGTGGAGTCGTGGACGACCAGCCCGGACGACGGCACCGACACCGACATCGCGTTCGCCCGCTCGATCACGCGGGAGCTGGGCATCCCGCACCGGGTGATCACGCAGTCGGCCGGCGACTATCCCGGCGACGCGGCCGAGGTGGCCCGGCGGCTGGAGTACCTGACCCCGCATCACGCCTGGTACGCGCCGTTCGCCAAGGAGGTGCACCAGTCGGGCCGGATGCTGGTGGACGGCCTGGCGGGCGGCCCGCTGCTGAAGAACTTCATGGTCAGCGGGGCCGCGCTGGAGGCCACCACGCAGGCCGAGCGGTCGGCGGCGGTGCTGCGCTCGCTGAGCCTGGGCGACCCCTCGCAGCCGTTCCTGTCGGCGGCGGCGCGGGCGTGGATGGAGGAGACGGTGGGCGAGCAGTTCGCCGCCGCGACGTCCATGCTGCACGGGCACAAGGCGGAGCTGCCGCTGTCGGTGCTGCACACGCGGACCGTGCGGGGCATCGCGCGCTCGGCGGTCAACCTGGTCGGCCCGGAGGCGTCGTTCGCGGCGCCGTTCATCCACCCCGACTTCTTCGACGCGGCGCTGTCGGTAGGGGTCGCGCGCAAGGACAAGGGGCGCTTCTACCGCGAGGTGCTGCACGCCGCCAACCCCCGGGCGGCCGCCCTGCCGTCCACGAACGTGGTCAAGCAGCCGCTGCTGCGCGTCCCGCTGCGCTCGACGGCCGCGCCCGCGCGCGCGTACGCGCACCGCATGCTGGAGACGGTCGCCGCACGGGTGCCCGACCTGCTGTCGGACGAGTTGCACATGGTCATCGCGGGTGGCCCGGACGCGCTGACGCGGTTCACCGGTTGGAACGACCGGTTCTGGGTGCGCGGATTGGTGCTGTTCGGGCTCTGGCTGAGCGACTTCGAAAACGATCTCGGTGAACTGACGTCCCCTTTCTGATGAACTCTCGGTAACATCACGGTTACACGGAGATCTCGCGGGTATTACACCGAGCACAGCACAAGCGGGTTCCGGAAAGCCAACGGGCTGATAGTGTTCGGCCCGTAAGCGCCGCACAAGCGGGCACCGGGTCACAAATCCGGTCCGCCGAGGGCATGGGGTTCGCAGGGATGACGACCTCACGCGGCGCGGTCACCAGATAGTCAACGCCGGGGAAACCGGTGACTCCGTCCTGCCCACACTTCCTTCTGTGAGCGACATAATGATCAACGCATCCCCATTGCCGGAGCCGATTTCCGAGGCCTTCGTCTCTGCGGATCCCGCCTGGTACAAGCGGGCGGTTTTCTACGAGGTCCTGGTCCGCGGTTTCAAGGACTCCAACGGCGACGGCACCGGAGACCTGCGCGGTCTCATCGAGAAGCTCGGCTATCTCGAATGGCTGGGCGTGGACTGCCTCTGGCTGCTCCCGCTGTACGAGTCGCCACTGCGCGACGGCGGGTATGACATTTCGGACTACATGAAGGTCCTTCCGGACTTCGGGGACCTCGGGGACTTCATCCAGCTGATCGAGGCGGCGCACGAGCGCGGCCTGCGGATCATCACCGACCTCGTGATGAACCACACCAGTGACCGGCACCCCTGGTTCCAGGCGTCCCGGCACGACCCCGAAGGCCCGTACGGCGACTTCTACGTCTGGTCCGACGAGCCCACCGGCTACCCCGACGCCCCGATCATCTTCATCGGGGCCGAGGAGTCCAACTGGACCTACGACCCGGTGCGCAAGCAGTACTACTGGCACCGCTTCTTCCACCACCAGCCGGACCTCAACTACGACAACCCGGCGGTGCAGGAGGCCATGCTGGAGGTGCTGCGGTTCTGGCTGGACCTCGGCATCGACGGCTTCCGCCTGGACGCCGTCCCGTACCTGTTCGAGCGGGAGGGCACCGCCTGCGCGGGGCTGCCCGAGACGCACGCGTACCTGAAGAAGATCCGCGCCGAGGTGGACCGCCTCTACCCCGACCGGGTGCTGCTCGCCGAGGCGAACGGCTGGCCGGAGGACGTCGTCGAGTACTTCGGCGACCCCACGGTGGGCGGCGACGAATGCCACATGGCCTTTCACTTCCCGCTCATGCCGCGCATCTACATGTCGGTCAAGAAGGAGACGCGCGAGCCGATCTCGGAGATCATGTCGCGCACCCCCAAGCTGCCCGACACCGCCCAGTGGGGCATCTTCCTCCGCAACCACGACGAGCTCACGCTCGAGACGGTGACCGAGGAAGAGCGCGACTACATGCACAACGAGTACGCCAAGGACCCGCGCATGCGGGCCTACCTGGGCATCCGCCGCCGCCTCGCGCCGCTGCTGGACAACGACAGGGACCGGATCGAGCTGTTCACGGCCCTGTTGCTGAGCCTGCCCGGCTCGCCCGTCATGTACTACGGCGACGAGATCGGCATGGGCGACAACATCTGGCTGGAGGACCGCGACTCGGTGCGCACGCCGATGCAGTGGAGCCCGGACCGCAACGCCGGCTTCTCCTCTGCCGACCCGGGACGGCTCTACCTGCCGGCGGTCATGGACCCGATCTACGGCTACCAGGCAGTCAACGTGGAGGCCCAGCAGCGCCATGAGGGCTCGCTGCTCAACTTCACCCGCCGCATGCTGGAGATCCGCCGCAAGCACCCGGTGTTCGGGGTGGGCGCGTACACCGAGATGTGGTCGTCCAACTCCTCCGTCCTCACGTTCATGCGCGAGGACGGCGACGACATCATGCTCTGCGTGAACAACCTGTCCAAGCACCCGCAGCCGGTGGAGCTCGACCTGCGGCGCTTCCTGGGGATGACGCCGGTGGAGGCGCGCGGTGAGGTGCGCTTCCCCGTCATCGGCGAGCTGCCCTACCTGCTGACGCTCGCGAGCCACGGCTTCTACTGGTTCGCGATCAAGAAGGTCTGATGTCAGCCGATCTTGATGGTCTGACGTCAGTCGTTCCTGATGGTCTGACGTCAGCGTGATGTGATGGGAACCTGGGCGCGGGCCGCTCGGCGCGCGGGGATGAGCGCGACCGCCAGCGCCGCGCCCACGGCGACCACCACGGCGATCACCAGCGTGACGGCGGAGGGCGGGCGGCCGATGCCCGCCCCCACCCCGCTGGCGTCGCCCTGGAGGTCGATCAGCCAGGTCACGACCGAGGCGCCGACGGCCGTGCCGGCACCGACGCCGAGCACGACCAGCAGGCCGGTCCCGGTCACCAGCGTGGCCGCCACCTGGCGCGGCGTCAGCCCCATGGCCTTGAGCACGGCCAGGTCGAAGGCGTGGTCGCGCAGGCCGAGCGCGCTGGCGGTGAGCAGGTTCGCCAGGCCGATGAGGGCCAGGACGGAGATCAGCGCCACGATGACCACCCGGATGATCGAGAGCCGGTCGGCCGGGTTGACCACCCGCTGCACGTCCAGGTTCTCGCCCGACTCGGCCAGCAGCCTGCCGCGCACCTCGCCGGGGTCAGCGCCCTGGCGCAGCGCGAGCGCGTAGAACTCGGGGGGCACGGAGTCCTTCGCGGCCAGGCTGTCCAGGCCCACCGACAGCACCTCGCCGTCGAGGTCCGGCTCCACGTTGCGCCCGACGATCCGGACGATCAGCGGCGAGCCGCCCACGGTCAGCCGGATCCGGTCGCCGATCCTGGCGCCGAGCAGGTCGAGCAGCCCCTGCCCCGCGACGGCCTCGCCCGGCCGGCCGTACATGCGGCCCTCGACGACCGGGAACGGGTACGGGGCGGTCGAGCTGCCCATGGCCCGCACCCTGACCGAGCGCGCCTCACCCGGGGCCAGCGCGTTGACGTCGGTGCCGGGGTAGACGGCCTGGACGTCCCTGTCGGAGCGGGCGATGCGCTCGGCCTCGCCCGGCGCGGTCTTGCCCGGCCTGACGTACAGGCTGGCGTGCTGGCCGACCTGCTCGGGGTGGCTGAGGAAGTTGTCCAGGGTGGACCAGACGCCGAGGCCGATCGTGATCATCATCATCGGCACGGCCAGCCCGAACGCGGTCAGGAACGCGGGCAGCCGCCTGGTGAGCGCGTCGCGGGTGCCGAGGACGAGCGCCGGCGGCAGTCGTACGAGCAGGGCCAGCCTGGCCATCCTGGACAGGTGGCCGCGCGGCGGCGCGGCGGGGGCGTCGGGGATCGGCGGGGTGCGGCCACCGCGCCAGGCGGGCACGCCGACGGCGGCCAGCACGACCAGCGCGGTGCCCCCGACGATGGCCAGGACCGGCACCGGCGCGACCGAGGTGGTGCCGAGCACCGCCACCGTGACCGCCCAGCCGGCCAGCGTGCCGGCGCAGACGCCGAGCAGGCCGAGCGCGCCGTGCTCGGCCAGCAGCAGCAGCGCGAGCTGGCCCCGGGTGAAGCCCATGGACTTGAGCGTGGCCAGGTCGCGGAGCTGGCCGAGCACCCGCCCGCCCGCCGCGTTGGCCAGCGCCAGCGCGGCGGCCACCAGCCCCACCATGCCGAACAGCGCCAGCAGCGTGCCGAGCAGCCGGTTGTCCCG
>NZ_JAHKRL010000542.1 GCF_019396405.1 Nonomuraea rhizosphaerae
GGATCGGCGCCGAGCGACGCTCGGCGGCGATGGGCGCCCGCTGGATGGGCATCGGCGCCGTCATCTGGTCGGCGGGGATGGGGGTGCGGCCGATCGTCGACAGCTCGAGCGTCGCGGTCAGCTTCGCCGACCTCCTGGTGCTGCTCGGCACGGTGCTCACCGCGGGCGGCGCGCTCATCGCGGCCCGGCGCAAGCTGCCCGCCATGGTGGCGCTGCGGCACGTCACCGACTCCTACGTGTGCGCCGCCTCGCTGTTCGTGATCGCCTGGGTGGTCGCGCTGAAGCAGGTCTACATGGACGTGGGCGACCCGGCCATGTTCACCTTCACCATGCTGCCGCCGATGATCGCGCTGCTGCTGACCTGCCTCGTCATCCCCTCGGTGATCACCAGCCGGACCGCGTCCTGGCCGCTCGGCCTGGCCGGCGCGGGCGTGCTGGCCACCACGACCGTGGCCGGGATGGCTGACGCGGCCGCCCGGCTGACCGGCGGCGAGCCGCCGATGTGGAGCCTCATGATCGCGCCGGTGGCGTTCCTGCTGCTGGCCGCCGTGCCCTGGGCGCACCGCCCCGACGAGCCGCGCAACCCCGCCGGCGGACTCGGCAACGTGATGGCCCTGGTGCCGCTCGTGCTGGTCGCCGTCGCCACCTTCACGCTCCTGGTGCACCTGGCGGGCAGCACCCCGCAGACGCCGGTCACCGGCGTGGTCGTGCTGACCGCCTCCGTGGTGCTGCTCCTGGTCGTCCGGATGTTCGTGCTGGCCTCGGCCAACATCCGGCTGCGCGGCAAGGTCGCGCTCGGCGACAAGCAGCTGCGGGAGCTGGCCGAGAGCACCGGCGACGTGGTGCTGATCGTCGACTACGAGGGCGTCGTGCACGAGATCGGCGCCGGGGTCGAGGTCACCTACGGCTACTGCCCCGACGAGCTGGTCGGCGGGTCGATCTTCGACTACCTGCACCCCGAGGACGTGCCCGGCATCCAGTCCGCGCTGCGCGCGATGGGGCTCGACGAGGAGGTGCCCAGCCCGGGCTCCTGCCTGATCGCCTGCCGGGTGCGCGCGGCCGATGGCACCTGGCGGCCCACCGAGTCCGTCGCCACCCGCCACGTGGGCGGCGAGGACCAACTCCTGGTCACCACCAGGGACATCAGCGACGAGGAGGCCCTGCGCAACCAGGTCGCCCACCTCACCTTCCACGACGGCGTCACCGGGCTGCCCAACCGCTCCTACTTCGAGGAGCGTACCCGCGAGGTGCTGTCCGGCCGGATGGCCGGCAACGTCGCGGTGATCTTCCTGGACCTCGACGGCTTCACCTCCGTCAACGACTCCGTCGGCCACGCCAGCGGCGACTACCTGCTCGGGCAGGCGGCCCGCAGGCTGCGCGGGGCCGTACGCCCCGACGACACGCTCGCCCGATGGGGCGGCGACGAGTTCGCCGTGCTGCTGGAGACCGGCGGCGAGGCGCAACTGGCCGTCGACCTGGCCGAACGGCTGGTCAGAGCGGTCTCCCAGGAGCCGTTCCGGGTGGCCGACCGCGACGTGGCGCTGACCGCGTCCGTGGGCGTGGCCTTCGCCGAGGACGAGATGCCCTCCGGCGACCTCATCCGCAACGCCGACGTCGCCATGGCCAGGGCCAAGGAGCTGGGCGGGCGGCGGGTCGAGGTGTTCGCCGCGCAGATGCACGCCGACGTCGTCCGCCGGCTGGAGCTGGCCGCCGACCTGCAGCGGGCGCTGATCGAGCACCAGTTCGCCATCGAGTACCAGCCGGTCGTCGACCTCGCCACCTCGCGGGTGACCGCCGTGGAGGCGCTGGTGCGGTGGTGGCGCGGCTCGGAGTTCGTGCCGCCCGACCAGTTCCTCGGCCCGGCCGAGGACACCGGCCTGATCGTGCCGCTGGGCGAGTGGATACTGCGCGAGGCGTGCCGCGAGGTGGCCGCCTGGCGGGCCTCCTCCTGGGACATCGGGCTGTCGCTCAACCTGTCGGCCCGCCAGATCACCGCCCCGCGCTTCGTCGAGACCGTCGAGGAGGCGCTGGCCGAGAGCGGCCTGCCCGCCTCCGCGCTCACCCTTGAGGTGATCGAGGAGATGCTCGTCGAGGACGCCGAGGAGACCATCAAGCGGCTGTCCGAGCTGCGCGCCCTCGGCGTGCGGCTGGCCATCGACGACTTCGGCACCGGGTACGCGTCGCTGGCGTTCCTGCGGCAGCTCCCGGTCGACATGATCAAGATTGACCCGTCGTTCGTCTCAGGCCTTGGGATGGACGAGACGCTGACCCTGCTCACCCGCACGATCGTGCGGCTCGGGCACGACCTCGGCCTCATCGTGGTCGCCGAGGGTATCGAGCGTCCCGAGCAGCTCGAACTCCTGCGGGAGATGGGCTGCACCAGAGGGCAGGGCTTTCTGGTGGCGCGCCCGATGGCGGCTCGTGGAGTCGACTCCCTGATGAGAACAAGTCTCACGGTTTGAGACATCAGTCCCACCAAGTTGACATCATGGCCTCAGGAGGGGCTAAGGTGTGGCCATGCTTCGCAGTGAGATCCTCGTAGTACTTCGCCGGCGCGCAGGCCGATAGCGAAGCACGACGACCTGCGCGCCGCCCCAGTCCCACCCCCCGGGTGGGAGAGGGGCATTTTTTATGTCCTCATCGTGTAGCCACGCAAGGAACGAGCCGATGACCGAACGGATGACAGGTGCACAGGCCCTGGTCAGGGCACTGGAGCACGTGGGAGTCGACACCGTGTTCGGGATCCCCGGCGGCGCCATCCTGCCCGCCTACGATCCCCTCTACGACTCGACCAAGGTCCGGCACGTGCTCGTACGGCACGAGCAGGGCGCCGGCCACGCGGCCGAGGGGTACGCGCAGGCCACCGGCAAGGTCGGGGTGTGCATGGCGACCAGCGGCCCCGGTGCCACCAACCTGGTGACGCCCATCGCCGACGCCTACATGGACTCGGTGCCGATCGTGGCGATCACCGGCCAGGTGGCCAGCGGGGCGATCGGCACGGACGCCTTCCAGGAGGCGGACATCTCCGGCATCACCATGCCGATCACCAAGCACAACTTCCTGATCACCAACGCCGACGACATCCCGAGGACCATCGCGGAGGCCTTCCACATCGCCTCCACCGGGCGTCCCGGGCCGGTGCTGGTCGACATCTCCAAGGACGCGCTGCAGGCCGACACCACGTTCTCGTGGCCGCCCGTCATGCAGCTGCCGGGCTACCGGCCGGTCACGCGGCCCCACTCCAAGCAGATCCGCGAGGCCGCCAAGCTGATCGCCGAGGCCAGGCGGCCCGTCCTGTACGTGGGCGGCGGCGTGCACAAGTCCGGCGCCTCGCCCGAGCTGCTGCGGCTGGCCGAGCTGACCAACATCCCGGTCATCACCACGCTGATGGCGCGCGGCACGTTCCCCGACAGCCACCCCCAGCACATGGGCATGCCGGGCATGCACGGCTCCGTCACGGCCGTCGGCGCGCTGCAGAAGTCCGACCTGATCATCGGGCTGGGCGTGCGCTTCGACGACCGGGTGACCGGGCAGCTCTCGTCGTTCGCGCCGTACGCCAAGGTCGTCCACGCCGACATCGACCCCGCCGAGATCTCCAAGAACCGCCACGCCGACGTGCCGATCGTGGGCGACTGCAAGGAGGTCATCGCCGACCTGATCGGCGCCGTCGAGGCCACCGGCCGGCAGGGCGACTACGCCGACTGGTGGAAGCTGCTCAACGGGATGAAGGAGACCTACCCGCTGGGGTACGAGGAGTTCGAGGACGGCTCCCTGGCCCCCCAGTACGTCATGGAGCGGCTCAGCGCCATCGCCGGCCCCGACGCGTACTACGTGGCCGGCGTGGGACAGCACCAGATGTGGGCCTCGCAGTTCATCGGCTACGAGAACCCCGGCACGTTCATCAACTCCGGCGGCCTCGGCACGATGGGCTTCGCCGTCCCGGCCGCCATGGGCGCCAAGATGGGCAGGCCGGACAGCACCGTGTGGGCCATCGACGGCGACGGCTGCTTCCAGATGACCAACCAGGAGCTGGCCACGTGCGCCCTGGAGGGGGTGCCGATCAAGGTCGCGGTCATCAACAACGGTAACCTCGGCATGGTCCGCCAGTGGCAGACGCTGTTCTACGACCAGCGCTACTCCAACACCGATCTCCAGACGACGCGCAGGATCCCCGACTTCGTCAAGCTCGCGGACGCCTATGGTTGTGTCGGCCTGCGGTGCGAGCGTCCCGAGGACGTCGACGCGACCATCAAGAAGGCCATGGAGATCACCGACGTGCCCGTGGTGGTCGACTTCGTGGTCCACCAGGACGCGATGGTCTGGCCGATGGTCGCGGCGGGCACGAGCAACGACAACATCAAGATCGCCCGGGACATGGCGCCGAATTGGGAGAGCGAAGATGAGTAGGCACACGCTGTCTGTTCTTGTCGAGAACAAGCCCGGTGTGTTGGCGCGGGTCTCCGCGCTGTTCAGCAGGCGCGGCTTCAACATCGACTCGCTGGCCGTCGGGCAGACCGAGCACGACGACATCTCCCGCATGACCATCGTCGTCAGCGTCGAGGAGCTCCCGCTGGAGCAGGTCACCAAGCAGCTCAACAAGCTGGTGAACGTCCTCAAGATCGTCGAGCTGGACACCTCGCAGTCCGTGCAGCGTGAGCTCATGCTGATCAAGGTCAAGGCCGACTCCGACAGCCGCTCCCATGTGCTGGAGCTCGTCCAGCTCTTCCGGGCCCGCTGCGTCGACGTCGCGTCCGACGCCGTGACCATCGAGGTCACCGGCACGCCCGACAAGCTCGAAGCCTTCGTCAAGGTGCTCGAGCCGTTCGGCATCAAGGAGCTCGTCCAATCGGGCATGGTGGCCATCGGCCGCGGCGCCCGTTCCATCACCGACCGGTCCCTCAGGGCACTGGACCGTACCGCCTGAAAGGTTTTGCAGAAGTGACCGAGATTTTCTACGACGACCAGGCCGACCTCTCGATCATCCAGGGGCGTCACGTGGCCGTGCTGGGGTACGGCAGCCAGGGCCACGCCCACGCGCTCTCCCTGCGTGACTCGGGTGTCGACGTGCGCGTCGGCCTTCCCGAGGGCTCCAAGAGCCGCGAGAAGGCCGAGAACGACGGCCTGCGGGTCGTCACCCCCGCCGAGGCCGTCGAAGAGGCCAACCTCACGATGATCCTCGCGCCGGACCACATCCAGCGCCACCTGTACGCCGAGGCCGTCGCCCCGAACCTGGTCGAGGGCGACGCGCTCTTCTTCGGCCACGGCCTGAACATCCGCTACGGCCTCATCGAGGCGCCCGAGGGCGTCGACGTGTGCATGGTCGCCCCCAAGGGCCCCGGCCACCTGGTGCGGCGGCAGTTCGAGGCCGGGCGTGGCGTGCCGGTCCTCGTCGCCGTCGAGAAGGACGCCTCCGGCAAGGCCCTGGACCTGGCGCTCTCGTACGCCAAGGGCATCGGCGGCACCCGCGCCGGCGCGCTGCGCACCACCTTCACCGAGGAGACCGAGACCGACCTGTTCGGTGAGCAGGCCGTGCTGTGCGGCGGCGTCTCCGAGCTGATCAAGGCCGGCTTCGAGACCCTGATCGAGGCCGGGTACCAGCCCGAGGTCGCCTACTTCGAGTGCCTGCACGAGATGAAGCTCATCGTCGACCTCATGTACGAGGGCGGCATCTCCAAGATGTACTGGTCCGTCTCCGACACCGCCGAGTACGGCGGCTACACGCGCGGGCCGCGCATCATCAACGACGAGACCCGCGCCGAGATGCGCCGGATCCTGGGCGAGATCCAGGACGGGACGTTCGCCCGGCAGCTGGTGGAGGAGTTCGACAGCGGGACCAAGGAGTTCCAGCGGCACCGGGAGGAGCTGGCGGAGAACCCGATCGAGAAGACGGGGGCCAAGCTGCGTCCGATGATGAGCTGGCTCAAGGCCTGAGGGGCCTTCACCGGCATGGTCCTCGCTCCGCTCGGGCGCCTTCCCGCGGAGCGAGGGCTGCGCCCTCGCGGGCGTCACCGTCGTTTCTTCGGGAGCGTCACCATCGGTGGCATGCGGCAAGCACGATCAGCCCGTGCTTCGTCCTCGGAGTGTGGTGGCGCTTGTCGCTCATTCAGCAGGCCGTAGATGCGGCCCTGAGGCCGGGGCGGGCACCGGCAACCTCCACGGCCTTTCCTCCAACCTCACCACCTGAACACTCTCCGGACGCGCCTCGAAGGTGAACTGAGACCAGTCAGGCCGTCCCGCCTTCTCCCACACCACATACGCGTCCTCAACCCGGTCCCAGAGCCGCTCCGGCCCCCCTTGCTCCACCCATCGGCTTCCGTCGAAATCGGGCTCGTGAATCTCCGCCCAGGAGCCGTCGTGCCTTTTCAACCCGGTGATGATCCGCCCGTCCTTACCGGTGACCCGATAAAGGCGCGCACGCGGGACATGCAATTCGGCCAGGAATCCGAACGCCGGATCGGCGAGAAGCTCCGGCTCCAGAAGCGTCCGCCCGCAGCTCGACTCGCCGTCGCGCGCCGCGTCCAGCAGCGTCGGATGACGTGAAGGCGCGAACGTGGCCCACCGCGTCAGGAATCGGCCGTGCGCGGTGTTCCCTTCACCCACTTCGGCGAGCAGCATCGCCCCGCCGAGCATCCCTCCGATGTGGACGAGAATCCGCCCGCCGGGCCTGGTCTGCTCGATCCAGGCCGCCGGGACGTATCCCAGCCCGAACGTGGAAATGACGCGATCATAAGGGGAGTCCGGCGGATATCCATTCCGGCCGTCGCCCGTCACGACGGTGGGGTGGAGTCCGATGGCCGCAAGCCGTTCCCGCGCCAGGGCGGTCAGGTGGGCGTCGATGTCGATGCTGGTCACGCGGTCGGAGCCCAGTCGCTCGCCGAGCAGCGCCGCGTTGTAGCCGGTCCCCGTTCCGGCCTCCAGCACGCGGTCACCGTCACCGAGGTCGAGCGTTTCCAGCATCCAGGCCATCAAGCCCGGAGAAGTCGAAGAACTCGACGGGCATCCCGGCCCGCTCTCCTCGGCGAACAACTCCTCCACCGGGTGTCCGTTGATCTGGGTCGGAAGCGCCTCGTTGGAGTAGACGCCGTTGAGCCATTCGTCATGCCGTGCCGGATCGCCGCTGCTCAGCAGGGCGTAGCGCGTCTCTTCCGGAGATTCTTCGGCGCGGGCGAAATGAGGGACGAAAACGTGCCGTGGAACGGCCGCGAAGATCTCCCGCCAGCCGGGGTCGGTGATGTCGCCGGATTCCACCAGTTCATCGGCGAGTTTCCCGGCCAGTTCCGCCGCTGCTGGTTCGCCCTCGAACCGATTCACAGTCCTGCCTTCGCTGCTGTCTTCGGTCTGTGGCCGCGTACATCATCGCCTGACGTGAGCGAGAAGGCGGTAGGTGAATCTCTCTGCTCTTCGGCGATCCGTAGTCCGGAGATTACGCAGAGAAAGCATCGCCTGTCCAGGCTCCCCCGAAGGCGTCGAGGCATCCGCCAGAAGTGACCTGATAAGTCCAATCATGAGGCGGTGGTGATGGTGAGCGGATCGCGCTCGCCGACGTGCATCGGTGCTGATGGGAGAGGATGACGGGATGGCTCACATTGTTCTGTTCCATTCCGTGTACGGGCTCCGCCCTGTCGAACGCGCTGCCGCCGCCCGTTTTCGTGCCGCCGGGCATGAGGTTGTCACGCCTGACCTGTACGCGGGTGAGGTGGCCACGACGATCGAGGACGGGTTCTCCCTGAAGGATCGGATCGGCTGGGCGGCCATCGTGGAACGCGCTCGCGGTGCGGTCCGGGAACTGCCGGCGGACGCCGTTCTCGCCGGTGTCTCGATGGGCGCCGGAGTGGTCGGGTCCTTGCTGGCCGAGCAGCCGGACGCGGCCGGTGTACTGCTCCTCCACGGGATCACCGACATTCCCGCGTCGGCGCGGGCCGGCCTGCCCGTACAGGTGCACGTCGCCGACCCGGACGCGTTCGCGCCTCCCGCCGCTGTCACCGCCTGGGAGAAGGGCGCGGTGGACGCGGGCGCGGCCGTGCAGGTCTTCACCTATCCGGGTGTCGGGCACTTCTACACGGATGCGAGTCTGCGTGATCACGACGCGGAAGCGGCCGAGGTCACCTGGCGGCGGAGCTTGCACTTCCTGGGTGACCTGTGAGTGCTGACTCGGGCAGACGTCCCAGCATGGTTGGGAGGGCTGCGTGCGGACGGACTTCGGCCCTGGTTCCGCCTCCTCAGGCTCCATCGAGGTCGGGGTACACGGTGGCCTGAGGATGGGCGTCGGCCCACTGGCGGATGTCGGGGCCGACGGGGCCGTGGAGTTCGGCGTAGGTCATGTCCGCGCATCGGGCGGCGCGTTCCAGCAGTTTCACGGCGTGTTCGTTGTGCGCGAGCGCCGCCGCCGGGTCGGCGTACTCCTCCAGCACCATGTAACTGCCCGGGCCGGCGGAGAACCACCGGAACGTGAGTGTCCCGGGCTCCTGTTCCGCCTGCTCGACCAAGGCGCGGGCGACCTCCTCGAACTCCGCCGCCTGGCCGTCATGGACGTCGAACCGTGCGCGTACGAAAATGCTCGATCCCATTTCCGCAGCATAGAGACGCGACCGCCGCTGCCTCCAGAGGGTTCGGCCTCCGAAATGATCGACCTGCTTCCGGTTCGGTTGAAGCTCCGGCAGGTCCACACGGTGGAGAGCGCGCCTGTGTGATCGCCCGACCTGGTTGCCGAAAGCCTTTGGTGATCGTACGGTCACGAAAAGCGATCATCTGGCGGGGGAGTCGGGCATGGGCAACAAGTACGGCGGCAGTGGTGGCAAGAAGTGATCGACATCGCCGGTCGTACGGAGGCGCTGATCGCCGAGGTCGGCGTCATCGTGCCCGTCGGGGACCGCATCCGGGCCGCGTTTCACGCCATCCCCCGTCACAGGTTCATCCCAGCCCGCGCGCTGGCGTACTTCGGTCAGGAGGACGTCCGCCTCATCGACCGCGACGCGGATCCCGCCTCCTGGTGGGACGCCGTGTACAGCGACACCAGCCTCGTCACCCAGCTCGACGACGGCGCCACCCACATCTCGGCCGGATCCGGGGACTACACCTCCTCGGCCTCCGCCCCGAGCACCGTGACCAGCCTGCTGCGGCGGCTGGACGTCGAGCCCGGGCAGCGTGTCCTGGAGGTCGGCACCGGCACCGGGTGGACCGCCGCGCTGCTGTCGCATCTGGCCGGTGAGCGCGGCAGCGTGACGTCGATCGAGGTCGATCCCCAGGTCGCTCGGCAGGCCGCCAAGAACCTGAGTGACGTCGGCGTCAGCCCGCACCTGGTCGTGGCCGACGGTGGCGCGGGTCATCCGCGGGGGCGGCCGTACGATCGGGTGCACGTCACCTGCGGTGTCCGTGACGTCCCGTACGCGTGGATCGAGCAGTCCCGGCCGGGCGGGGTCATCGTCCTGCCGTACTGTCCGGGGTTCGGCAGTGGCCACGAGCTGCGGCTGGTCGTCACGCCGGACGGCAGCGCGTACGGCCGCTTCCCGGGCTCGGCCGACTACATGATGATGCGTTCCCAGCGCGACCCGGCCGACCGGGCGGCGCGTACACCCGGGGACAAGCATCACCTCACCACCCGCGTCGACCCGCGCACGATCGCCTTCGCCCCGGCGGGTGCGGATCTGGCGATCACGGCGCTGACCGGGCTGACGTCGGAGAGCGCGGCGGATCATGACGAGGACGGTGAGGTGTACCGGCTGTGGCTGTCCGACCCCGCCGACCCGTACTCCTGGGCCGTCGTGGACTGGCGACCGGAGGCGGAAGAGTACGAGGTCTACCAGGTGGGGGACCGGCCTCTGTGGGGCGAGGTGAGTGACGCGTACTTCCGGTGGGTGAGGTGGGGGGAGCCGCACCGCGACAGGTTCGGGATGACCGTCACCGGCGACGGGCAGCGGATCTGGCTGGACGAGCCGGCGCGCGTGCTCGGCCCCGGCTGAGGCCCCTGCCGCTCAGGGGGCGCGGAGCTGCGGGAGGCGGGAGTTGACGTCAATTTCGCCGCCGGGGCCGTGGGCTCCGGACAGCCCGAC
>NZ_JAHKRL010000543.1 GCF_019396405.1 Nonomuraea rhizosphaerae
TCGCTGCGTCTTCCCAGGCGCGAACGAAAGGATTACTGATCGGAACGTTGGTGACACCGACGGCGTCCCCCTCGCGGCGGGAGATCCGCGAGGAGCGACGGCGCCGCCTCGGGCCGCTCGGGGCGCTGACCCACCTGGCGCTGCTGGTGTGGACGGTGCTGGTGATCGTGCCGATCCTGTGGACGTTCCTGGCCTCGGTCAAGAGCGAGGACGAGATCTTCGGCGACGCCTGGTCGCTGCCCTCCACGCTGCACTGGGACAACTTCGCCAGGGCCTGGGAGCAGGCGCACATCGGCCAGTACATGCTCAACAGCGTCATCGTGGTCTCGTTCAGCACGTTCGGCACCATGCTCATCGGCTCCATGGCCGCCTACGTCCTGGCTCGCTACTCCTTCCGCGGCAACCGGGCCGTCTACCTGCTGTTCGTGTCCGGCCTGGCGTTCCCGGTCTACCTGGCGCTGACGCCGCTGTTCTTCGTCGTGCAGAACATGGGCAACGTGCCGCTGGTCGGCCCGTTCATCGGGCTGAACAGCCACGCCGGTCTGGTGCTGGTGTACATCGCGTACTCGATGCCGTTCACGATCTTCTTCCTGGCGGCCTTCTTCCGCACGCTGCCGACGGCGGTCGGCGAGGCGGCCATGGTGGACGGCGCCTCGCACACGCGGGTGTTCTTCCAGATCATGCTGCCGATGGCCAGACCGGGCCTGGTCAGCATCACGATCTTCAACGTGCTCGGCCAGTGGAACCAGTACCAGCTCCCGCTCGTGCTGCTCCAGGAACGCGACAAATGGGTGCTCACGCAGGGCATCGCCGACATCTCGACGGCCGCCGGCTACGACCAGGACTGGTCGGCCCTGTTCGCCGCCCTGACACTGGCGATCCTGCCGATGCTGGTGGTCTACACGGTCTTCCAGCGACAGATCCAGTCCGGTCTGACCACCGGAGCGCTCAAGTAGAAGATCCCGGCGCTAGTCTTTCAGGTGTGATCAGCGACATCCGCGCGTTGCTGGCCCGCCACCTCCCCGGCTATGAGGTGCGTTCCATCGCCGAGTCCGGGCAGGGCCTGGACAACGAGGTCTACGAGGTCAACGAGGAACTGATCGTACGGGGGCGCAAGGTCGCCGACGCGACGCTCACCCGGCGTGAGGTCGACCTGCTGGCCGTGGTGCGCGACCTCGCGCCCGTGGCCGTGCCCGAGGTCGTCTTCGCCGACTACGGGGAAGGCGTGATCGCCTACCGCAAGCTGGCGGGCCGGCCGCTCAACCAGTCGCCGGTGCGCGAGCCCGAGCGGCTGGCCGAGCCGCTGGGCCGATTACTCAGCGCCCTCCATGGCGCGCAGCCAGGGGAGATGCGCGGCTTCGCGCCGCTCGACCTCTACCCGGCGCCGACGCTGCTGGAGGACGCCGAGCTCGACTACCGCGACATCGAGCGGCACGTGCCGTCCGAGCTGCGGCCCCTGGTGGAGGCGTTCCTGCGCGACAGCCCGCCGGACGAGCCGCGCTCGCTCCGCTTCTGCCACAACGACCTGGGCGCCGAGCACCTGCTGGTCGATCCCTCGGCCAGCGCGCTGACGGGCGTCATCGACTGGACGGACGCCGCGGTGACCGACCCGGCCCATGACTTCGCCCTGATCTACCGAGATCTGGGGCCGGAGGTCTTCGAACGCGTGCTGGTCCACTACGACCGCGACTTCGACGACGGCGACCGCAGCAGGGTCCTGTTCTACGCCAGGTGCGCGCTCATCGAGGACCTCGCGTACGGGCTGAGCACCGGACCGCTCCACTACGCCGAGGCCGCCCTGGCCCACCTGGAGTGGACCTTCAGCCCGGACGGGTGATCAGCAGCGGGTCGTCCAGCAACGCCGTCACCGCCGACGACGTGGCCCCGTACAGGGCGGCGTCACGCGCGTGCCCGGCCGCCCGCACCTCGAACGGCGGCGGGAGGTGCGGGCCGTCCCGCGCGAGCACCGGCGGCGGGAGGTGCGGGCCGTCCCGCGCGAGCATCGGGGCCAGCCATGGCGCGAGCCTGCCGAAGTAGCCGCCCAGCACGATCACCCGCGGGTCGAGCATCGTCCTGGCGTGCGCGATGACCGGACGGAGCCGGGCGGCCAGCCCGTCCACCGCCGCCAGCGCGGCCGGATCGCCGTGCTCCGTCCGGCCGGCCAGCTCCTCCAGCGCCGCGTCCAGTTCGCCCGGGGCCGCGGGGATCCCGGCCGCGCCGAGCACCACCGGCAGCGACGCGTAACGTTCCAGGCAGCCGCGCCGCCCGCACGGGCAGGCCGGCCCGGCCGCGTCCACCACGACGTGCCCGAACTCGCCCGCCGCCCCAGCCGCGCCGTAGACCTGGCGGCCGCCGGCCACGAACCCGCCGCCGACGCCGATGCCGCCCTCCAGGTAGATCAGGTCACGCACGCCGCTCAGCCGCAGAAGCTGGTACTCGGCCCAAGTGCCGAGGTTGGCGTCGTTGGCCAGGCTGAGCGGGCCCACGCCGGGGCCGAGCCGCGCGCGCAGGGCCGCCAGCAGCGGCACGCCCCGCCAGCCGAGCGTCGGCGAGGTGACCAGCCCCTGGTCGGTCCATCCCGGCACGGCGACCACGACGGGCACCGCGACGGCGTCGGCGACGGCACGTTCCACGCGTTCGGCGACCACGCCGGCCACCTCCTCGGCCGAGGCCCCGCGCAGCTTGTGCGGCCCGCGCTCGTGGTGCCGCTCCCGCTCGGCCAGGTCCGTGACCCGCACCGCCACGCTCTCCGCGTCGAACCGCACGCCCACCGCCGCCACCGAGCGCCCCCTCAGCGTCAGCAGCCGCCGCGGCCGGCCCGCCGACCCGGTGCCGCGCACCCCGGCCTCCTCCACCAGCCCGTAGTCGATCAGCTCGCCCACCAGGCTCGTGACGGCCCCCGCGCCCAGCCCGGTGTCCGCCGACACCTGGATGCGCGAGCTCTGCCCCTGGTCCCGCAGATGGTGCAGGACGAGGGACAGGTTGTGGCGCCGCAGGCTCAGCACGTCGGCCGCCTGTGAGTCCCTCACGGCCGTGAGTCTAGAACCAGGCGGGTCGAAAACCAGGGGCGCCCGCCGTCTCCTGTCTGGTTGGCTGCCGGCCATGATCTCTGCATGGGTGGGGGAGAAGGTCAGGCTGCGCTCGATCGAACCGGACGAGACGGAGTCCGACCTCGACGAGGTGAACCTGGTCATCGCCGAGAGGCGGGACGACCTCGCCGTCGGCATGATCAACACGCACGAGGCCGAGCGGGTCGGCGGCACGTTCACGTACGGCATCGGCATCGGCACGCCGCACCAGCGCAGGGGGTACGCCGGCGAGGCGATTGGAGGAGTTCACCGAGCGGTACGGCTGATCACCCGGCCTCGCCGGCCAGCTCGGCGCGCAGCCGCCCGGTCGCCTCGACCACGTTGGCCAGGGCCGCCTCGACCTGCCCGTACGTACGGGTCTTCAGCCCGCAGTCCGGGTTCACCCAGACCCGCCCGGCGGGCAGCACCCGCAGCGTTTCCCGCAGCAGCCCCTCGACCTCCTCCGCCGAGGGCACCCGCGGCGAGTGGATGTCGTACACGCCGGGCCCGAGCCCGCGCCCGAACGACCCCACCGCGTTCAGGATCCGCGCCCCCGACCGGGCCGACTCGATCGTGGTGACGTCGGCGTCCAGCCCGTCGATCGCCGCCAGGATCTGGTCGGCGTCCGAATAGCACAGGTGCGTGTGGATCTGGACGCGGTCACTGGCCCCCGAGGTGGCCCGCCTGTACGCGGCCACGGCCCACTCCAGGTACTCGGCCTGCGAGGCGCGTCTGAGCGGCAGCAGCTCGCGCAGGGCCGGCTCGTCCACCTGGACGATCGGCACGCCCGCCGCCTCCAGGTCGCGCACCTCCTCCCGGACCGCGTCCGCCACCTGGAACACCACATCCCGCAGCGGCAGGTCGTCCCGGACGAAGGACCAGGCCACGATGGTGACCGGCCCGGTGAGCATGCCCTTGACCGGGCGGTCCGTCAGCGACCGCGCGTACCGGGCCCATCGCACCGTGATCGGGCCGGGCCGCGAGACGTCGCCGTGCAGCAGCGGTGGGCGGGTGCAGCGCGACCCGTACGACTGCACCCAGCCGTTCCTGGTGACCGCGAAGCCGTCGAGGTGCTCGGCGAAGTACTGGACCATGTCGTTGCGCTCCGGCTCGCCATGCACGAGGACGTCGAGCCCGAGCCGCTCCTGCAGCTTGATCACCCGCTCTATCTCGGCCTCGACCCTCCGGTCGTAGTCCGCCTCGTCCAGGGTGCCCGCCGCGACGGCCGCGCGGGCGGCGCGCAGCTCGCCGGTCTGCGGGAACGACCCGATCGTGGTGATCGGCAGCGGGGGCAGCCGCAGGTGCGTGGCCTGCGCGGCGGCCCGCTCGGCGTACGGGCCGCGCCCCTCGGCGGGGACCGGCCCGGCCAGCCGCACCGAGACCGCCGGGGCCTCGGCGTCGCCGTCACCGGCGGCCGCCAGCG
>NZ_JAHKRL010000055.1 GCF_019396405.1 Nonomuraea rhizosphaerae
TGTGATGTGACTGCGTGCCTTTTGAAGAATGAGCCTGCGAGTTATGGTGTGTGGCGAGGTTAACCCGTGTGGGGGAGCCGTAGCGAAAGCGAGTCTGAAGAGGGCGTTTGAGTCGCATGCTGTAGACCCGAAGCGGAGTGATCTACGCATGGGCAGGTTGAAGCTCAGGTAAGACTGGGTGGAGGACCGAACCCACCAGGGTTGAAAACCTGGGGGATGATCTGTGTGTAGGGGTGAAAGGCCAATCAAACTCCGTGATAGCTGGTTCTCCCCGAAATGCATTTAGGTGCAGCGTTGCGTGTTTCTTGCCGGAGGTAGAGCACTGGATGGCTGATGGGCCCGACAAGGTTACTGACGTCAGCCAAACTCCGAATGCCGGTAAGTGAGAGCGTGGCAGTGAGACTGCGGGCGATAAGGTTCGTAGTCGAGAGGGAAACAGCCCAGATCACCGACTAAGGCCCCTAAGCGTGTGCTAAGTGGGAAAGGATGTGGAGTCGCAGAGACAACCAGGAGGTTGGCTTAGAAGCAGCCACCCTTGAAAGAGTGCGTAATAGCTCACTGGTCAAGTGATTCCGCGCCGACAATGTAGCGGGGCTCAAGTACACCGCCGAAGTCGTGGCACTGATG
>NZ_JAHKRL010000544.1 GCF_019396405.1 Nonomuraea rhizosphaerae
CCGGTGGCCGGGGGATGGGGCGGATCACCGACCGCCCCATCCCCCGGCACTTTTTGATGCCGGGAGCACGACGGGCCGCGGGCGCGGGATCGCAGCTCGTGGCGGGTCGCCGGCACGCCGACCGTGGGCACGCCCATGGCAGGCCGCCGAACGCGGCTCCCGTGGGGGTCATCGTGCTCCCGGCATCTCCAGGGCACTTCGGAGACGGCATCGCCGGGCGGCGGCCCGTGCCCCGCGCCCCCAGGTGTGCCGCGCGGGACGACGCGATGGGTTTGCGATTTGTGTCAGGCCCTAGACTTGGGCTCATCAGCGCATCGGCAGGAGGGGCCGCAGCATGTCCAAGTTCACCGAGACAGGTCTGACCTTCGAGGACGTGCTGCTCGTGCCGGGCTACTCCGACATGCAACCGGGTGATGCCGACACCTCCTCGCGCCTGTCGCGGCGGATCCGGCTGTCCATCCCGCTGATGTCGGCCGCCATGGACACCGTCACCGAGGCCCGCATGGCGGTCGCCATGGCCCGCCAGGGCGGCATCGGCATCCTGCACCGCAACCTCTCGGTCGAGGAGCAGGCCCAGCAGGTCGACCTGGTCAAGCGGTCGGAGGCCGGGATGGTCACCAACCCGGTGACCTGCACGCCCGACGACACCCTGGCCGAGGTGGAGCGGCTCTGCGCGACGTACCGGATCTCCGGGGTGCCTGTCACCGACGTGTCCGGCGTGCTGGTCGGCATCGTGACCAACCGCGACATGCGCTTCGAGACCGACCAGTCGCGCCCGGTGCGCGAGGTCATGACGCCGATGCCGCTGGTGACCGCGCCGGTGGGGGTCTCGCGGGACGAGGCGTTCGCGCTGCTGCGGAAGAACAAGATCGAGAAGCTGCCCCTGGTGGACCCCGACGGCAGGCTGCGCGGCCTGATCACGGTGAAGGACTTCACCAAGAGCGAGCAGTACCCGCTGGCCACCAAGGACTCCGACGGCCGGCTCGTCGTGGGCGCGGCCGTGGGTGTCGGCCCCGACGCCGAGGTGCGGGCCAAGGCGCTGATCGAGGCGGGCGTGGACGTGGTCGTGGTCGACGTCGCGCACGGCCACTCCAAGGGTCTGGCCGAGATGATCGCCAAGGTCAAGGCCAACACCAAGGTCGAGGTGATCGGCGGCAACATCGCGACGCGGGCGGGCGCGCAGATGCTGGTCGACGCGGGCGCCGACGCGGTCAAGGTCGGGGTCGGCCCCGGCTCCATCTGCACCACGCGGGTCGTGGCCGGGGTGGGCGCGCCGCAGGTCACCGCCATTCACCAGGCGTCGCTGGCGTGCGGGCCGGCGGGCGTTCCGGTCATCGGCGACGGCGGCCTCCAGTACTCGGGCGACATCGTCAAGGCCATCGCCGCGGGCGCCGACACGGTCATGCTCGGCTCGCTGCTCGCCGGGTGCGAGGAGTCGCCCGGGGAGCTGATCTTCATCAACGGCAAGCAGTTCAAGTCGTACCGGGGCATGGGCTCGCTCGGCGCGGTGCGCAACCGTGAGCGCGGCGGCACCTCCTTCAGCAAGGACCGCTACGCGCAGGCCGACGTCGGCGGCGAGGACAAGTACATCCCCGAGGGCATCGAGGGCCAGGTCCCCTACCGCGGCCCGGTCGCGGCGGTCGCCCACCAGCTCGTCGGCGGGCTGCGCCAGGGCATGTGGTACTCGGGCTGTCGCACGATCGAGCAGATGCACACCGACTGCGAGCTCATGCCGATCACGGCCGCGGGTCTGAAGGAGAGCCATCCCCACGACATCCAGATGACCGTGGAAGCTCCGAACTATCACAGAAGGTAAGAGCATGACTCAGCAGGTGGAGATCGGCCGGGGCAAGACCGGTCGCCGGGCCTACGCGCTCGACGAGATCGGCCTCGTGCCCTCCCGGCGCACTCGCGACCCGGAGGAGGTCTCGATCGCCTGGCAGATCGACGCCTACCGGTTCGAGCTGCCCGTGGTCGTCGCGCCCATGGACAGCGTGGTCTCGCCGGCCACCGCGATCGAGATCGGCCGGCTCGGCGGCCTCGCGCCGCTCGACCTCGAAGGTCTCTGGACCCGGTACGAGGACCCGTCGCCGCTGCTGGAGGAGTGCGCCTCCCTCGACGCCGAGGCGGCGACCAGGCGGCTGCAGGAGATCTACGACGCGCCGATCAAGGAGGAGCTGATCGGCCGCCGGATCCAGGAGATCAGGGAGTCGGGCGTGACCACGGCCGTTCGCCTGTCGCCGCAGCGCACGGTCCAGTACCACAAGACCGTGATCGACGCGGGCGTGGACATCTTCGTCATCCGCGGCACCACGGTCTCGGCCGAGCACGTCTCCGGGCGGCACGAGCCGCTGAACCTCAAGCAGTTCATCTACGAGCTCGACGTCCCGGTGATCGTGGGCGGCTGCGCGACGTACACGGCCGCCCTGCACCTGATGCGCACGGGGGCGGCGGGCGTCCTGGTCGGCTTCGGCGGCGGCGCCTCGCACACCACCCGTAACGTGCTGGGCGTGGCGGTGCCCATGGCCACGGCGATCTCCGACGTGGCGGCGGCCCGCCGCGACTACATGGACGAGTCGGGCGGGCGCTACGTGCACGTGATCGCCGACGGCGGCATGGGCACCTCGGGCGACATCGCCAAGGCCATCGCCTGCGGGGCCGACGCGGTCATGGTCGGCTCCCCGCTGGCGCGCGCCGCTGAGGCGCCGGGGCACGGCTTCCACTGGGGTTCCGAGGCGCACCACCCCGACCTGCCCCGGGGGCGGCGGGTGGCGTTCCAGACGGTGGGCACGCTGGAGCAGATCCTGCACGGGCCCTCCAGCGTGGCCGACGGGTCGATGAACCTGATGGGGGCGCTGAAGCGGACCATGGCGTCGACCGGCTACTCCGACATCAAGGAGTTCCAGCGGGTCGAGGTCGTGGTGGCGCCGATCCAGCGGTAGTCACGGGGGCGGGCGCTACCAGGTGACCGGCAGCCGGTGCACGCCGTAGACGTCGGAGTTGGCGCGGAGCGGGACGTCCTCGGGCGCCACGGCCAGGCGTAGCGCCGGGAACCTCCTGAGCAGCGCCGGGAAGGCGACCCGCAGCTCGACGCGGGCGAGCTGCTGCCCGAGGCACTGGTGGACGCCGTGGCCGAACGCCAGGTGCCCGCCCTCCTGGCGGCGCAGGTCGAGGGTGTCCGGGTCGGTGAACTTCGCGGGGTCGCGGTTGGCGGCCTGGACCGCGAGCGCGACCGCCTCGCCCGCCTTGATCACCTGCCCGTCCAGCTCGACGTCCGCCAGCGCGGTGCGTACGCCGGTGTGGGCGATGGTCAGGTAGCGCAGCAGCTCCTCGACGGCCTGGTCGGCGAGGCCGGGGTCGGCGCGCAGGGCGTCGAGCTGGCCGGGGTGGCTCAGCAGGGCGAACGTGCCCAGCGCGATCATGTTCGCGGTCGTGTCGAGCCCGGCGCCGAGCAGCAGGGCGCCGATGCCGGCCAGCTCCTCGTCGGTGAGGTCGGCGCCGGTCAGCTCGCTGAGCAGGTCGTCCGTGGGCTCGGCGCGCTTGGCGCGGACCAGCTCGTGGATGTACTGCTGGATCGCGCCGGCGGCGGCGTACTGCTCCTCCGGGGTGACGTCGTGGTCGTTCACCGTCGCGGCGTGGTGCTGGAAGCGCTCCTGGTCGGTGGGCGGGACGCCGAGCAGCTCGCAGATGAGCAGCGCGGGGATCGGCTGCGCGTACGCCTTGACCAGGTCCACTGGCGGGCCGTGGCGTTCCATGGCGTCCAGGTGGTCCGCGGCGACCTGTTCGACGCGCTCGGTGAGCAGGCGCATCCGGCGGACGGTGAACCTGCCGGTGAGCAGGCCGCGGTAGCGCGTGTGCTCGGGCGGGTCCATGCCGATGAACATCCCGGGCGGGGCGGGCGGGAACGGGTGCGTGACGACCGGTCCGGGGGCCGGCGCGTGCATGAGGTCGTGGCGCGAGCTGAAGCGCGGGTCGGCGGTGACCGCGCGGGCCAGCGCGTACGTGGTCACCAGCCAGCCGAGGTGCCCGTCGGGGTAACGCATCCGGCTCAGCGGCGGGAGCGCGCGCAAGGCCTTGGGCGGGTCGAAGGGGTGGCCGGGCTCGCGGGTGACGGGCAGTTCCGAAGCGGTCATGGCGCTTTCCTGTTCGCGATAGTACGTGTTTTGTGTCCAGCAAAAGCTACGTTGCGTTCAAAGATGTGTCAACGGAAATTGGGCATGTTTGCAATGGTCGTGAGCCTGAACGCAACGCTTGGGGTTGCAATGGGGTCCAGGTGAACGCAATACTGAGTGAGCAAGCGACAGAGAGGGGCCCCGATGCCCGGAGGCAGGCTCAGCCACGACGACCGCCGCGAGATCTCTGCGGGCCTGGCCGAGGGGCTCGGCTACGCCGAGATCGCCCGGCGGCTGGGGCGGCCGACGTCGACGATCAGCCGCGAGGTGAGCCGCAACGGCGGCGCCGGCGGCTACCGCGCCGACCAGGCGCACAGGGCGACCGAGGGCCGCGCCCGCCGCAGCCGGCCGGCCACGTC
>NZ_JAHKRL010000545.1 GCF_019396405.1 Nonomuraea rhizosphaerae
CCCCGCCCACGGCGTCGGCCCAGGACACGGCGGCGCCGACGGACTCGGCGGCGCCCTCGGCCACGGCCGCCGCGGGCCCCAAGCCGTACGACGCCAAGGCCGGCACGTGCGACTACGTGGCCGAGCAGGCGGGCGGCCAGGTGAAGGACGTGGGCCTGCCGCCGAAGAAGGTCAAGACGACGCCGGCGACCAAGACGCTGACGTTCAAGACCAACCAGGGCGACATCGTGGTCAGCCTGGACAACGCCAAGGCGCCGTGCACGGTCAACTCGCTGGCGTTCCTGGCGGAGAAGAAGTTCTACGACGGCAGCAAGTGCCACCGTCTGGGCAACGACCAGTTCCCGATGCTGCAGTGCGGCGACCCGCTGGCCAAGGCCGACGGCGCGAGCCAGACCGACGGCTCGGGCGGCCCCGGCTACGTGCTGGCGGAGGAGAACCTGGCCGGCGCGAAGTACACGCGGGGCACGATGGCGATGGCCAAGACGCAGGCTCCGGGCACCACGGGAAGCCAGTTCTTCCTGGTCTACGGCGATACGCAGCTCGATCCGCTCTACACGCCGGTGGGTACGATCACCAAGGGCCTGGACATCTTGGACAAGGTGAACAAAGCAGGCGTCATCACTCCGGGGCAGGATGGCACTGGAGCACCAAAGGAAACCGTCGAAATCAAAAGCGTGACAATCTCTGGCAAGAGCTGACGTAATACAAACTAGGGGCAGCAGTCCCGAAGGGTCTGATGGATAGTGCGGGAGGACACGGTGAGCACCGACCCGTGGGGCCGGGTAGACGACGACGGCACCGTCTACGTGCGTACGGCTGAGGGAGAGCGAGCCGTCGGGTCCTGGCAGGCCGGTGAACCGGACGAGGCACTGGCCTACTTCCATCGCAAGTACGACGAGCTGGCCGGCCAGATCACGCTGCTGGAGCAGCGGGTCAGGGGCACCGACCTGGCTCCGGCGCAGGCCGAGGCCAGCATCGTCAAGCTGCGCGAGGCGGTCGCCGACGCGCACGCCATCGGCGACCTCGCCGCGCTGACGGCCCGTCTCGACGGGCTGTCGGAGGTGGTGGCGCAGCGGCGCGAGGAGGTCAAGGCGGCGCGCGAGCACGCGCGGGCCGAGGCCAGGCTGGTCAAGGAGCGCATCGTCGACGAGGCCGAGCGCATCGCCGACGAGACCACCCACTGGAAGTCGGGCGGTGAGCGGCTGCGCGAGCTCGTCGAGGAGTGGAAGGCCGCCGACCGCATCGACCGGGTCACCGAGGCGTCGCTGTGGAAGCGGCTGTCGGCCGCGCGCACGGCGTTCGCCAAGCGGCGCAAGCAGTACTTCGCCGGGCTCGACGAGCAGCGCGAGGGCGTGCGCGCCGAGAAGGAGCGCATCGTCGCCGAGGCCGAGGCGATCGCCGACTCCACCGACTGGGGTCAGACGGCGGCCGTCTACCGCGAGCTGATGCAGCGCTGGAAGAGCGCCGGCCGGGCCTCGCGCGAGGCCGAGGACGAGCTGTGGGCCCGCTTCAAGGGCGCCCAGGACCAGTTCTTCCAGGCACGCTCGGCGGTGTTCGCCGAGCGTGACGCGTCTCTGGCGGCCAACGCGGAGGTCAAGGAGGTGCTGCTGGCGGAGGCCGAGAAGATCCTTCCGGTCACCGACGTGCGCACCGCCAGGGCCGCGCTGCGCCACATCCTGGAGCGCTGGGAGGCGGCCGGTCCGGTGCCGCGCGAGCAGCGCGACCGGCTGGAGGGCGGGCTGCGCAAGGTGGACGACGCCGTGCGCAAGGCCGAGGACGCCGAGTGGAAGCGCTCCAACCCCGAGGCCAGGGCGCGCGCCCAGAGCACGGTCGACCAGCTGCGCACCTCGATCGAGCAGCTGGAGAAGCGCCTGGCCAAGGCGCAGACGGCCGGGCGGGCCAAGGACGTCAAGGAGGCCGAGGAGGCCATCACGGCACGCCGCTCGTGGCTGGAGGAGGCCGAGCGGACGCTGGCGGAGTTCAGCTGACCGGCTGACGGGGGGCGCGCGGGCGAAGGGGGTCGCCTGCGGTCGTCCGCGCCGCGACCCCGGGTCCCGGCGTCGCGGTGCTCCAGGAGCCGGCCGCCGTCGCGGGCGGGCCGGAGGGCGCCTGTGGGAGGGCTGCGGGGCTACGGGCGACCCCGTTCCACCAAGTGACCGCGGCAGGTCGCCTCGGACTCTCTCACGAGCATCCACGTCGCCATGGGCCGGGCGACCACCCCTTCATGCCTTACCGTGATCCGTCGCGATCATCGCCGACCTCAGGTGGAGGCCCCGCTGACCCGGTAGACGTCGAAGACCCCCTGTATGCTGCGCACCGCCTTGAGCACGTGGCCCAGGTGCTTGGGGTCGCCCATCTCGAAGGTGAACTTGCTGATCGCCACCCGGTCGCGCGAGGTCGTCACGGAGGCGCTGAGGATGTTGACGTGCTGGTCGGACAGCGTACGGGTGACGTCGGACAGCAGGCGCGGCCGGTCCAGCGCCTCGACCTGGATGGCGACCAGGAACACCGAGTCGTCGCCCGGCGACCAGCTCACCTCGACCAGGCGGTCGGGCTGCGACTTGAGCTGCTGGACGTTCGTGCAGTCGGCGCGGTGCACCGAGACGCCGTGGCCGCGGGTGACGAAGCCGACGATCTCGTCGCCGGGCACCGGGGTGCAGCACTTCGACAGCCGCACCCAGACGTCGGCGTCGCCCGCGACGACCACGCCCGCGCCCCCGCCGCCCCTGGGACGGCCCTTCAGGCGCGTCGGCAGCGAGGTCTCGGCGATGTCCTCCTCGGCGCTCTCGACGCCGCCTATGGAGGCCACGAGCTTCTGCACGACCGTCTGGGCGGCGACGTGCCCCTCCCCCACGGCCGCGTACAGCGCGGACACGTCGGGGTAGCGCAGGTCGCGGGCCAGCGCCAGCAGCGACTCGCCGGACATCAGGCGCTGCAGCGGCAGGCCCTGCTTGCGCATGGCCCGGCCGATGGCCTCCTTGCCCGCCTCGATCGCGGTCTCGCGGCGCTCCTTGGAGAACCACTGGCGGATCTTGTTGCGGGCGCGGCCCGACTTGACGAACTTCAGCCAGTCGCGCGAGGGCCCGGCGTCGGGTGACTTGGAGGTGAAGATCTCGACCGTGTCGCCGTTGCCGAGGCGCGACTCCAGCGGCACCAGCCGGCCGTTGACCCGCGCGCCGATGCAGCGGTGGCCGACCTCGGTGTGCACCGCGTACGCGAAGTCGACCGGCGTGCCGCCCTCGGGCAGCGCGATGACCTGGCCCTTCGGCGTGAACACGTACACCTCGGAGACCGACAGGTCGAAGCGCAGCGACTCCAGGAACTCGCCCGGGTCGGAGGTCTCCTTCTGCCAGTCGAGGAGCTGGCGCAGCCAGGCCATGTCACTGCCGGGCTTGACCTTGCCGGTCGGGCCGGGGGCGCCGACCTCCTCCTTGTACTTCCAGTGGGCGGCGACGCCGTACTCGGCCCTGTGGTGCATCGAGTGGGTGCGGATCTGCAGCTCGACCGGCTTGCCCTCGGGACCGATCACCGTGGTGTGCAGCGACTGGTACATGTTGAACTTGGGCATCGCGATGTAGTCCTTGAACCGGCCGGGGACCGGGTTCCAGCGCGCGTGGATCGTTCCGAGCGCCGCATAGCAGTCGCGCACGGTGTCGACGAGGACTCTGATGCCGACCAGGTCGTAGATGTCGTCGAACGCGACGTCGCGGGCGATCATCTTCTGGTACACGGAGTAGTAGTGCTTGGGCCGGCCCTTGACCACCGCGCGGATCTTGGCGTCGCGCAGGTCGCCGGAGACCTTCTCGATGACCTCCTGCAGGAACAGGTCCCGGCGCGGGGCCCGCTCCGACACCATGCGCGCGATCTCGTCGTAGCGCTTGGGGTAGAGCATGGCGAACGCCAGGTCCTCAAGCTCCCACTTGATGGTGTTCATGCCCAGGCGGTGGGCGAGCGGGGCGAAGATCTCCAGCGTCTCGCGCGACTTCTGGTGGCGCTTGTGCTCGGGCAGGTAGCGCATCGTGCGCATGTTGTGCAGCCGGTCGGCCAGCTTGATGACCAGCACCCTGATGTCGCGCGACATCGCCACGACCATCTTGCGCACCGTCTCGGCCTGCGCGGCGTCGCCGAACTTGACCTTGTCGAGCTTGGTGACGCCGTCGACCAGGTTCGCGATCGTGTCGCCGAAGTCGGTGCGCAGCTCGTCGAGGCCGTAGGCGGTGTCCTCGACCGTGTCGTGCAGCAGCGCCGCGCACAGCGTCTCGTCGTCGGTGCCGAGCTCGGCCAGGATCGTCGCCACGGCCAGCGGATGGGTGATGTAGGGGTCGCCGCTCTTCCGCTTCTGGTCGCGGTGGTGATGGGCGGCCACCTCATAGGCTCGCTCGATCAGGCGCAGGTCAGCCTTGGGATGGGTGGCGCGGACCGTCCTGAACAGCGGCTCCAGCACCGGATTCATGGTCCCACCCCCAAACCGCCTCCGACGCGCCGACGGAACACCGGGCGCCGCCTCGGCACTCCCTGCGTCAGTTACGTCGGGCACGACCACATCACGGGGCACACAGACTCCTCACGTTCGAGTCCAGGTCCCCAGTGTATCCAGGTGGGAAACCTGGTCCGCCGCCGGACCTGCTCAGACGATCACAAGTGAGCGCAGATCCACTCCGGGCAGGCGCTCGCGTCCCTTGAGGAAAGCCAGCTCCATCAGCACGGCCACGCCCACGACCTCGGCTCCGGCCCTGCGTACCAGCTCCACGGTCGCCTCCGCCGTGCCGCCGGTGGCGAGCACGTCGTCGACCACAAGCACCCTGTCGCCCGTCTCGAACGCGTCGCGGTGCACCTCGATGGTCGCGGAGCCGTACTCCAGATCGTAGGACTCCTCCAGGGTTTCGGAGGGCAGTTTGCCCTTCTTTCTGACCGGTACGAAACCGGCCCGCGCCTTGTAGGCCACCGGAGCGGCCAGAATGAAGCCCCTGGCCTCGATGCCGACGATCTTGTCCACCTGGTGGAGGCCCGCCAGCTCATCCACCACGGCCGCGAACGCCACCGGGTCGGCCAGGAGCGGGGTGATGTCCTTGAACACGATGCCCGGCTGGGGGTAGTCGGACACGTCCCTGATGCGGTCGCAGATCAGCGAGCTGAGGTCGCTCATACGGGGCTCCTTCTCGGGTGGGCGGGGCGGGGCGGCGTTCCCACGGCTGACGGGCTCCATGATGGCCCATCCGCCGGACCACCTGCGCCCGCCGGAAATGCGCTGCCTCCCCCGCTCCCCGGGGCGGTGCGGACGGTGGCCGCTGTACGGCGGCCACGCCGCGCGCCCCTGCGACGGACGGCTGCCTCCTGAACGCCCTGCCGGCCCCAGGAGGGGCAGCCAGCCCCGGGGCGTCATCGAAGACGGGCCGACGGCCGAGGGCAAGGGCGTCGCGCAAGCGGGACCGGTCGTGAGAAGCGGGCCGGCTGCGGAAGGCGAGCCGGTCGCGGGGAGCGAGCCGGTCATAGGACCGTCGCGGAGGGCGGGCCGGTCGCGGGACCGTCATGGGAAGCGGGCCGGTCGCAGAAGGCGGGCCGGGCGTGCGGGCAGCCGTCTGCTGTGGGGAGGCGTTGGCTGTGGGGAGGCGTTGGCTGTGGGGAGGCGTTGGCTGTGGGGAGGCGCTGACGGCCGAGGCGCTGGTGGCTGGGTGGCGTTGGTGGCTGGGCGCGTTAGCGGGTGGGCAGTCGCCGGGGCGGATGCGCGGGTGGGTGGATGCGTGGATGCGCGGGTGAGGGCGTTGGCGGGGCCTGGATCGAGTAGGAGGGTGAGGTCGCCTCACCCTCCTCTCACACCACCGGACATGCGGGCCCGCATCCGGCGGTTCGTCAAGCCGTGGTTCTAAGCCTGCGCCAGGTGTTCTGTAGACCCAGCAACCCC
>NZ_JAHKRL010000546.1 GCF_019396405.1 Nonomuraea rhizosphaerae
AAGCCGGCCCCGGGCTCCCCGTTCCCCACTGGCGGGGAACGGCCGCTGAGCCAGTCCATCGCGGTACGCCCGGTTCCAGCGGCCACCGCACCGTGACGATCGTCCGCCGGTGGGCGGTTCGCGGGGTGATCGTCAAGGCCTGTGGACGCGGTGAGGCGCCCGCCCGGGATGACGGGTCTGCCGGAGTACAGGCTGGAGGCATCCGTCGTCGACGCCCTGACCGCCCGCTACGCCCAGGTCTTCAGCCGCGCCGACGACTCCGGCCTGCGTCGCCGGCTGCTGACGCGCCTGGAGATCGCCAACGACCCGCGTGTGGAACGCTATTGGCGTCTTCTTCGGAAGCTGGTCCCTCGGAAGTCACTCCTTGAGGGAGCGGAGCATCGGGGGGTGCAGCAGCTCGGCCGCGCCGCGCCGGAAGAGCTTGGCCGGTCGGCCGCCGTCCCGCGTCGTGGTGCCCCCCGTCTCCACCAGGAAGCCCTCTGCCTTGGTGACCTTACGGTGGAAGTTGCGCGGGTCGAGGGGACGCCCCCAGACGATCTCGTACACCCGCCGCAGATCCGCCACCGTGAACTCCGGCGGGCAGAACGCCGCTCCCAGCGAGGTGTACTCCAGCTTCGCGCGGGCCCGCTCGATGCCGTCCAGCATGATGCGGCGGTGGTCGAAGGCCATGGCCTGGAGGGTGTCCACCGGCTGCCAGCTCATGTGGGCCTTCTCCGAGGCGGGCAGGTCGGGCGCGAGACCGAGGTAGGCGACGCTGAGCACCCGCTGGCGGGGGTCGCGGTCGGGGTAGCCGTACGTCTGGAGCTGTTCGAGGTGGACGGGCGCGCCGGGAAGGCCGGCGCGCTCGGACAGGAGGCGCTGGGCGGCGGCCGGAAGGTCCTCGTCGAGCTGGATGAAGCCGCCGGCCAGGGACCAGCGCCGGAGGAAGGGCGGATTGTCCCGGCGCCACACGAGCGCGCTCAGAGCCTGGCAGCGCACGGTGAGCACGACCAGGTCGACGCTGACCGGGATGCTCGGGACCATGGCAGGCACGTTACACGCTGGCCAGGACCCAAGGCGCGCCCGGCGATCCCGGTCAGCGCGCCCCTGCCTCGCGCGTTTTCCTCGTTGAATGCCTTTGATGCGTAAAAAGGGATGAACCACCCTCGGGTTCGGTGCGAAGCTGGGCCCGTGATCGACGCGCATACCGTGGTCCTGGTCGAGGGTGTCAGCGACAAGTCAGCCGTCGAGGTGCTGGCCGGACGCCATGACCGGGACCTGGCGGCCGAAGGCATCTCCGTCATGGCGATGGGCGGCGCCACGAACATCTGGACGTACGTCCGCGAATACGGCCCTCCCGGCCTCGACCTCCGGCTGTCCGGTCTGTGCGACGTCGGGGAGGAAGGCGACTACAGCCGGGCCCTCGAACGCGCCGGCCTCGGCTCGGACCTCGGCCGGAGCGACCTGGAGGCGCTCGGGTTCTTCGTGTGCGTCGCCGACCTGGAGGACGAGCTGATCCGCGCCCTCGGGACCGCCGGGGTCGAGGACGTCATCGACTCCGAGGGGGAGCTCAGCTCGTTCCGCACGCTGCAGAGGCAGCTCGTGTGGCGGGAGAGGCCCGCCCATGAACAGTTGCGGCGGTTCATGGGGTCGGGGAGCGGGCGGAAGATCCGCTACTCGGGGCTGCTGGTGGCGGCGCTGGAGCTTGATCGGGTGCCACGGCCGCTGAACATGCTGCTGGCGCATCTGACGGGCAGCCGGAGATGATTTTTCGCCGATGTGCCGCCAGGGGTTCGTCAGAGGCGTGATCGTCCGGGCCCGCTCGGGGCTCAGGGCAGGACCCCAGGACGTACGGCTGAGCGCCACACGCGCGAAGCGCGCCCCAGGCTGCGATGACCCGCGCTTGCAGGAGGCGCGGTGTGATGGCCGTGACCGAGGGGTTACGCCACGATGCGGACGTGCAATGGTGTGGTGGTGGCCTGGCCCGTGGGCAGTTTCACGCTGACCTTGACCCATTCGTCCGGCGGCACCTGCCCCCAGTCGAACGGCACCCAGGCCGTCTGCATCCCCTCCGCCAGGTCCTCCAGCGGGTCGTCGTCCAGCCAGCCGACCTCGGACACGACCAGGTCCTTGACCTCGTCCCCGGCCTGGATGGTGACGGTGCCGTCCTTGAGGTTGTAGCCGCGCACCTCCAGCCCGTCCTGGACGTCGCGGGAGGTGCGGATGGCGTCGACGGCGATGGGCCGCTGCCAGTCCTTGCTGATCTCCGACTCCAGGGAGGGCGACCCGCAGGTCATGAAGTCGCTCCACATGTACGAGACGATCTTCTGGACGTACCGCCCGGCCATGGTCACGGCCTGGTCGAGGCGTTCCTTGTCGGTCTTGCCGCGCTCGCTCTGGGCGGCGCACCGCTGGTCGCCCGAGGGCTCGAAGGCTTCGATGTTCGCCCAGAGCTCCACCTCGAAGCCCTGCTGGAGCATCTGGTCGCGGGCGACGGACATCTCGCGGTAGTAGTCGCGGGTCGAGCCGTGGTACGCGATCCCGTACGTGGTCTCGCCGACGGCCGACCGCAGCCGCGGATCGACCTCGGTGTCGCGTTCGTCGGGCCAGAACAGGCCGACCTTGCCGGTGCCGCGGCTGTCCTGGGGCGCGATGATGCCGACCCCGGTCTTGGTCAGCGCCACGAAGCCCTCGGCCACCTGCTTGGGCGTCTGGCCGAAGCCGACCCGCTTGCGGGCGTCCATGTAGGGGCTGACGAGGATGGGCTTGCCGGGAAGCTGCTGTTCCACGATCGCGTGCTGGTCGGCGTACACGCTCAGCGTGGGGTTGGTGGCCAGTGTCGCCGACATCTGCACCTCGAACGGCTGGTAGACGCCGCCGAGCGAGGCGCGGTCGGCGAAGCGGGCGCCGTAGTCCTGGAGGATGCGCCTGGTCAGCGTGGTGAGGGTGCCGATGTGCTTGGGGTTGGCCCGGGTCTTGTTGTCGGGCATGCGCGGGGCCATGGGCAGCGCGGGGAAGACCCGTACGCCGAACTGGTCGCCGAGGTCGAGCAGCTCGGTCAGGCTGTCGCTGGCCGAGCCGGCGACGAGGATCAGGTCGTACAGCCTGGGCTTGGTGAAGTCGCAGGTCGCGTCGTCGGAGCCGTCGGTGGGGGCCAGGACGCGGAAGTAGACGCGCTTGCCGACCGTGATCTTGTGCTCCATCTGGGGGCAGCGGAACAGGTCGGGGCCGAACGACTCGTCGGTGCGGTAGACGTACATGCGTGAGACGCGGTTCTTCGGGTTGGCCTGCTTGAGGTCGCGGTCGGCGGCGTCGCGGCAGCTCAGGCCGTCCTCCTCGCAGTCCTTGTACAGCGGGTCGAGCTGGCCCTCCTTGGTCAGCGGCCGGCCGTCCGAGTCGGGGTCGCGGAACTGCAGGCCGTAGCCGATCCTGATGACCGTGTCGCCGCCGAGGTCGTGGATGTCCTCCAGCTGGTGCAGCCAGGTGCAGCGGTTCGACTTGGGGGTGATCCAGTAGCCGGTGACCGCGTAGGGGGCTTCCTCCTTGGTCTCGAACCGGCCGCACGGGTCGGTGATCTCGCTGACCTGCGGCGTCGGGTTCGTACGGGTGGGCGTGGGGGTCGGTTTGACCGTCTGGGCCACCTTCTTGGGAGGTTCGTCCTTGGGAAGCACGACGATCACGGCCGCGACGGCGGCCAGGATGGCAGCGCCGAGGAGCACGAGGAGCCAGCGCACGTTGAGGAACCTACCGCCCTAGAGATCTGCCGAGGATAAACGTCAGTCCTTGACCCCGGCCCAGGACTCCAGTTGGGCGACGAACCTCTTGGCCGAGTTCGGCCAGTGGTGGTTCGCCCGGGCCGCCGCGTAGCCGCGCGCGCCCTGCGCCCGCCGCTCGCGTACGTCGTCCCGCAGGGTCAGCACGGCCTGGGCCACGGCCTTGGGGTCCTCCCACGGGACGACGACGCCGCTGTCGTAGCGTTCGACCAGCTCGACCGCGCGGGGCGAGGGCGTCGTGATCACCGGGATGCCATGGGCCATGTACTCGACGATCTTGGTGGGCATCGAGTGCCGGTAGTTCGGCTCGTCGTGCAGCAGGGACAGCCCGGCCAGCGCGCCGTCGAGCCGCTTGAGCGCCTCGTCGTTGGGCATGAAGTCGCGCCACTCCAGCAGGCCCTCGGTGACGGCCTGGTTGAGCGCCGGGCGGCTCTGCGGGTCGGCGTAGCCGATCAGCTCCACCGCCACCCGGTACGGCTGCAGCAGCTTGGCCACCTCGACGGCCTCCATCACGCCGCGGGCCCTGGACAGCCAGCCCAGGTACACCACCCGGTCGTCGCCCGGAGGCGTGACCGAGTCGGGCACCCAGGTCTCGTTCGGCACGATGAGGTGGGCGTGCTTGAACCGGCCCGCGTACGCGGTCTCGGCCAGCAGCAGGTGCAGGTGCCGCTCGGCCGTGCCCTCCAGGAGGCGGGCCAGGAACCGTACAGGCGGCCGCAGGAACGACGGCAGCCACGGCTTGAGCGACAGCGTCGCCGGGGTGTCCTCGTGCACGTCCCAGACCACGGGCGGCCGGTTGCGCAGGCCCCAGATCGCGAACAGCAGCTCCGGGTCGTGCACCAGCACGAGGTCGACCTTGCGGCGCATGCGCTTGAACAGCTTGCGCGCGGCCCAGACCGCGGCCATGCGTTTGCGCTGAGCGGCCCTGGGCAGGTCGACACCGGTGACCCACGGGCGGGGCACCACCCCGTGGGCCGTGAAGGAGGCGGCATACGTGACCTCATGACCGGCATCCACGAGGGCCCGGATCTGCCTATGCAGAATCCTCGCGTCCTCGGGGTTATGCACCACCGTCATGACGAGCACGTGCACTGCGCGCAGCCCTCCGTCGCTACAGCCGCTCGACGCGTTCACCCTCGGTGAGAACACCGCGGGTGTCGAGCACGAGCTTGGCCTTAGCCTCGACCATGTCGAGGTCGAACGCGGCGTGCTGCTGCAGCAGCAGCGTCACGTCCGCACTGATCACGGCCTCGGCGAGATCCTGTTCCCGTGGCACCGGGGTGCCGTCGACCGACCACTCCTTGACATGCGGGTCCGCGAACGAGAGGTCGGCGCCCAGCTCCAGCAGCGCACGCGCCACCGGCAGGGCCGGGGTCTCCCGCTCATCGGCGATGTCCGGCTTGTAGGTCACGCCGAGCATAACCACCTTGGCGCCGTTCACGGGCTTCTTATGCCTGTTGAGCAGACGCTGCACCCGCGCCACCACGTAGGACGGCATCCGCTCGTTGATCTCTTGTGCCAGCTCGACGAACCGGAAGGGGTAGCCGAGCTTGCGAACCGTGTACGAAAGGTACGACGGGTCGACCGGAATGCAGTGCCCGCCGACCCCGGGCCCCGGCAGGAACTTGTGGAACCCGAACGGCTTGGTCGCGGCGGCCTCGATCGACTCCCACAGGTCGATCCCGAGTTCGTCGCAGAAGATCGCCATCTCGTTGACGAGGGCGATGTTGACGTGCCGGTAGGTGTTCTCCAGCAGCTTGGCCATCTCGGCCTCGCGGGTGCCGCTGACGGGCACGACCTGCTCGATGAACTGGCCGTAGAACGCCGTCGCGCGGTCCTTGCAGGTGGGCGTGTAGCCGCCGACCACCTTGGGGGTGTTGCGCAGGCCGAACTTGGGGTTGCCCGGGTCGATCCGCTCGGGTGAGAAGGCGAGGAAGAAGTCCTCGCCCGCGACGAGACCGGAGCTCTCCAGGAGCGGGCGGGCCACCTCGTCGGTGGTGCCCGGCCAGGTCGTGGACTCGAGCACGACGAGCGTGCCCCTGCTCAGGTTGCGCGCGACCGACCCGGTGGCGCCCTCGACCGCGGACAGGTCCGGGCGGTGGTCCTCGTCCAGCGGGGTGGGCACGCAGATCACGATCGTGTTGCTCTTGGCCAGCACGGACTCGTCGAGCGTGGCCTTGAACCCGTTGGCCAGCATGTGCTCGAGATCGGCGTCGGTGATGTCATCGATGTAGGACTGCCCGGCGTTGAGCGCGTCGACCTTGCGGGGGTCGACGTCCACGCCCACGACCTTCAGCCCTGCGGCGACCGCCTCTTTGGCGAGCGGCATGCCGACGTAGCCGAGGCCGATGACAGCCAAGTCAACTTCTGTCACAACTGTGCCTTGGGGAGCCGGAAACAACACTTCATGGTCGCAAAGGTTATCTCAAGTCCACCTAGCTCACGCCTAATGTGACTGAACCCGTCAGAACAGACAGCCAATCTCAAGGTCATCATTCGGCAAGGGAACGGTAGAGGGCTTGATAAGTCTCGGCAACCCGGCCCCACGTGCGCTTGGCCGCGACCTCGGCCCGACCGGCCTCACCCATGGCGGCGCGCCTGGCCGGATCTTCCCTGAGGCCCGCGATCGCCTTCGCCAGCTCGGCCGGGTCGCCGGGCGGGACGAGCAGCCCCGCGCCGTCGGATCCGACCAGCTCCGACAGGGCGGGCAGGTCGCTGAGCACGACCGGCTTGCCCAGCGCCATCGCCTCGACCGGCTTGAGCGGGGTGACCAGGCGGCACACCCGCAGGTCCTCGCGCGGGCAGGAGAAGATGTCGATGGCGGCCTGCGCCTGCAGGGCCTCCTCGGGGCCGACCCGTCCGGGCAGGATCGCGCTGGTCAGCCGCAGCTCCTTGACCAGCTCCAGCAGAGGCTCGCGCTCGGTGCCGTCGCCGACGATGAGCACCCGGATCGGGGTGCGCTGGTCGCGCAGCAGCGCCGCGGCCTGCAGCAGCGTCGCGAACCCCTCGTAGGCCACGATGCTGGACACCGACCCGACCACGATCTCGTCGTCGGCGATGCCCATGGCGGTCCTGAACGTCTGGCCGTCGTAGGAGGCGGTGAGCAGCGAGTCGTCCACCGCGTTGGGCGCCAGGTGGATCCGCTCCCTCGGCACCCCCCGCTCGACGATCTCGGCGGCCATCGTGTCGGCCAGCGTGACGACCGCGTCGGCCTCGCGCATCAGGAACGCCTCGCGCTCGCGCTGCAGGACGTGCCGCTGGCTGCCGACGCGTACGGGGTCGCGCGAGGCCCAGGTCTCCTCCAGGAAGCCGCGCACCTCGTACACGTAGGGCGTGCCGGTGCGCTCGCGCACGGCGTGCGCGACGGAGCCGTTGCGGTGGTCGGTGGCGGCGTGCAGGACCTGTGGGCGCAGCTCGGCGGTGAGCCTGGTGACGCCCTCGGCGCCCTTGATCATCCGCCCGCGCATCTCGAACGGCATCTCGCCGTGGCCGTCGGGCAGCAGCCGGTGGTACGGGATGCCGTCGAGCTCCTCGTACGGCGGCGCGTCGGCGTGCCCCTGCAGCATGGGCCAGCCCCAGCTCGTCACGACGTGCGGGTCCAGGCCCTTGGCCTTCTGCGCGGTGACGATGCGGTGGGTCCTGACGGTGTAGCCGGCCTGCGTGTACGGCAGGGCGTTGGTGACGCAGTGGAGCACCCGGCCGGCCACCCGGTCCACGACGGCCGCCTTGGGACCCGGCGGGATGGGGTCGGGGCTGATAGCGGCCAGCTCGCCGCGGTAGTAGGCGGCCCTGCGCCGCACGAACGGGTACTTGGCGTGCGCGTCGAGCACCGCCGCGGCCTCGGTGACGCGGCCCTGCTCCCAGTGCTCCTTGGCCTCGTTCCACGGGGCCTTGATCACGCGCATGCCGATCTTGCGGGCCACGCGGCGGGCCTGGCGGGCGGCGGGCCACGCGACCTTGCCCACGACGGGGCGCAGCGACGGCGGGAGCGCCTCGGCGGCCGCCTGCGCGACGCGCAGCGGGTCGGCCTTCACCTTCGTCAGGACGACACGGGAGACGATGATCGGGTGCTGGACGAAACCTCTCAGCAAACCGCCGACCCCGGCGCGCGCAGACTTGGCTGAAACCTTTTGTGGAGTTTGTTGGGAGTCTTCACGACTGGCGTCGGATGCCACGCGGTGACCGTACCATAGGCAGCGTTTTTTCCCTTCCGCTATGAAAGGCGAGGTCAATGAGGGAGAACCCCCTGGTCCTGCACGTGCTGGGCGCCCGGCCCAACTTCGTGAAAGCGGCTCCGGTGGTGCGGGCACTCGGTGAACTCGGCGTGCGGCAGGGCATCATCCACACCGGTCAGCACTATGACGCGTTGATGTCGGATGTCTTCTTCGCCGACCTCGGACTGCCGGAGCCGCTGGCGAACCTGGCGGTGGGTTCGGGCAGCCACGCCAAGCAGACGGCGGCGCTGCTGGTGGGCCTGGAGGAGGTCGTGCTGGAGCACGACCCGGACCTGGTCGTGGTCTACGGCGACGTGAACTCGACGCTGGCCGCGATCCTGGTCTGCGCCAAGCTCGGCGTCCGGACGGCGCACGTCGAGGCGGGGCTGCGCTCGTTCGACCGGGGCATGCCGGAGGAGGTCAACAGGATCGTCACCGACTCGCTGTCGGACCTGCTGTTCGTCACCTCGCCGGACGCGCTGTCGCACCTGGCCGCCGAGGGCGTGCCCGCCTCCAAGGTGCACCTGGTCGGCAACCCGATGATCGACAGCCTCTTCTCGGCGCTGCCCTCGCTGGACCCGGCGCCCGTCGTGGAGCGGCTGGCCATACCGGCTCGGTATGCCGTGGCGACCCTGCACCGCCCCGCGAACGTCGACACCGCCGAGGCCGCCAGGGAGCTGGTCTCCTCGGTGCTGGAGGTGGCCGGCCGGATCCCGCTCGTGGTGCCGGTCCACCCTCGCGGCCGCACCCGGCTGGCCGAGGCGGGCCTGGTGGACGGCCCGTCCGTGCGGGTCGTCGAGCCGCTGGGCTACGTGGACTTCCTCTCGCTCGTACGCGGCGCCGCGCTCGTGGTCACCGACTCCGGCGGCGTCCAGGAGGAGACCACGATGCTGGGCGTGCCGTGCCTGACGGTCCGGCCCAACACCGAGCGGCCGATCACCATCACCCACGGGACCAACCGCCTGGTCACCCCGGCGCTGCTGCCCGCCGCCGCGGAGAAGGCGCTGGCCGACGGAGCCGTGACGCCGTCGGGCGAGCTGCCGCCGCTGTGGGACGGGGCCGCCGGGCCGCGCATCGCGCGGGTCATCTCGGCCTGGCTCAAGGGCGACAACCTCTCGCCCGCCGCACAGGGCACTCGCTCCGAATAGCCCTCATCAGCTACAACTCCCCCGTAGCATGACATTCCTCCGCTGTAGCGATTAAGGCGAGCACTCCATGGCCGAAACTCCAGAAGAGCCCACGTACCAGCGACTCGGCCCCGTCAACTGGCTGCCCGAGGAGCGCAAGCTCGTCGAGCGCTACGAGGCGGAGGTCAGGGAGCTGCGTCGGCGGCTGGAGATCGCCGAGGCCAAGGCCGCGTACGCCACGTGGAAGCTGGAGGCGACGCAGGCCAAGCGGACGTTCAAGCTGGGTGAGGCGCTGGGCTCCAAGAGCCCCGGCAAGGTGCTGGAGGCGGTCAGGTCCAAGGACAAGGCGCCCAAGGCCCCCATGCCGGTCAGCGAGGCGACCCAGGCCGCCGGCCACCGGCCACCGCCGGTGGAGGTGCCGGCCGTCAAATGGCCCGTCGGACCGGTGAACCGGCCCGGCCTCAAGGTCGCGGTCATCCTGGACGACTTCTCGCGGATGGCGTTCAGGTACGAGTGGGACCAGATCGAGTTCGGGCTCAAGGACTGGCCGGAGATCTTCGCCGAGAGGCGGCCCGACCTGCTGTTCTGCGAGTCGGCCTGGCACGGGAACCAGGGGCGCTGGCGTTACCAGATGACCGGCACGAACGCCCCCAAGGAGCCGCTGCGCGAGCTGGTCGCCTGGTGCCGCGCGGAGGGCATTCCCACGGTCTTCTGGAACAAGGAGGACCCGCCGAACTTCGACTTCTTCATCGACACGGCCAAGCTGTTCGATTATGTGTTCACGTGCGACGGCGACATGCTGCCAAAATATCGCGATATTTTGGGACATGATCGGGTTGATGTGCTGCAATTCGCGGCCCAGCCCCGCGTCCACAACCCGATCCAGCAGCGGCAGGGCCGCCTGCACGACGTCGTCTTCGCCGGCATGTACTTCCGCGACAAGCATCCCGAGCGCCGCGAGCAGATGGAGACGGTCATCGACCCGATCCGCGAGCTGGGCCTGCACATCTTCGCCCGCAACGGCGAGGTGGACGAGAAGTACGCCTGGCCGGAGAAGTACCGGCCGCACATCGTCGGCGAACTGCCCTACGACCAGATGCTGGCCGCGTACCGGATGTACAAGGTCTTCCTGAACGTCAACTCGGTGCTCGACTCGCCCACCATGTGCGCGCGGCGGGTCTTCGAGCTGTCGGCCTGCTCCACGCCGGTGGTCTCGGGGTGGTCGCGGGCGATCGAGGAGACGTTCGGCGAGCTGCTGCCGATCGCCCGTGAGCCGATCGAGTCGTACAACCAGGTGCTGCACCTGATCAACAGCCCCGAGCTGCGGGCCCGCATGGGGCACCTGGCGATGCGCGAGGTGTTCGACAAGCACCTGTTCACGCACCGGGTGGACCAGATCATGCAGGTCCTCGGGCAGCCGGTCTCGACGCGGCCCCGGTCGATCTCCGTGGTGCTGCCGACCAACCGGGCCGCCCAGATCGAGCACGCGATCTCCTCGGTGGCCAAGCAGCGCCACCGGCCGCTGCAGCTCGTCATGGTGCTGCACGGGCTGGACATCGACCCGGTCGTGGTGGCCGACAAGGCTCGCATGGCGGGCATCTCCGACGTGGTGGTGCTGCCCGCCTCGGCCGAGCTGTCGCTCGGCGCCTGCATGAACCTGGGCATCGCGGCCTCCGAGGGCGACCTGATCGCCAAGATGGACGACGACAACCTGTACGGCGAGCACTACCTGTCCGACCTGGTCAGGGCCTTCGACTACACGGACGCGGAGCTGGTCGGCAAGGGCGCCCACTACTCGTACTTCGAGGGCTCCAACACCACGATGCTGCGCCTGCCCGGCCTTGAGCACCGCTACTCCTTCCTCGTCCAGGGCGGGACGTTCCTCGGCAAGGCCGACATGTTCCGTTCGTACGGCTTCCCCGACCTCACCCGTGGCGAGGACACGCACCTGGTGCGGCGGCTGAAGGAGGACAGCGTCAAGATCTACTCGGCCGACCGGTTCAACTTCGTCTACTGGCGCAGCGCCGACACCGCCATGCACACCTGGCAGGCCGACCACATCAAGCTGACCCGCAACGCCCAGTTCTCCTTCGTGGGACGGCCCGACGACCACGTGATGCTGTAGCGCGTGATCCTGAGGACTGATAGTCGCTACAGCGCGTAGTCCTTGAGCTTGATCGCGTTCGCCGCCTTGGTGGTGAGCTTGTTCAGGTAGCCGATGAACAGCTTCGTGGTCAGCAGCTTGTGCGCCGCGTTCCTAACCCGGATGCCCCTCGCGGTGCGCGGGGCGAAGAAGGCGCCCGCGTTGCCGGCCAGGCGCTGGCACGCCTTGGCGTAGGGGCGGATGGCCGTCTCGTAGGCGGCGAACGCCTGCACGTGGTCCCCACCGGCCTGGGCCAGCTCGCCCGCCAGGACGTACGCGGAGATCAGCGACATCCCCGCCCCCATGCCGCCCATCGTGGCGCCGTAACCCGCGTCCCCGATCAACGCGACCCGCCCCTTGGTGTAGGCGTCCATGTGGACCATGCCGATCGTGTCGAAGTAGAACGCGCCCGGCCCGCCGAGCTTGTCCAGCAGCTCGTGCGCCCGCCAGCCCATGCCCTGGAAGGCCGCCGCCACCAGCTCCTTCTGCCGCTCCACGTCCCTGTGGTGGTAGTCCAGGGGCGGGGCGGCGAAGACGCACAGGACGTTCTCCTCGTCCGCGAGCAGACCCCTTCCCGGCTCGCTGTAGAGCACGGAGCGGTCCAGGTCGCTGGGCGCGTTGAACAGGGCGACGTAGTGGCCGCTCGGCCGCACGTAGCGCTCCTCCGGGCCGAAGGCCAGCCCGCGTACGTTGGAGTGCAGGCCGTCGGCGCCGATGACCAGGTCGTAGCGGCCCTTCGTGCCGCTGTCGAACGTGACGTCCACCGCGTCGGCGCTCTCGTGGAGGGCGGCTATGGAGTCGCCGAAGACGTACTCGGCGCTGTCCTTGGTCAGGTCGTGCAGGAGGCGGCTGAGGTCGCCCCTGGCGATCTCCACGTCCCCGCCGGTGAAGCTCGCCGGGAGGGTCAGCTTGACGGCGCCCGTGCCGTCGATCACCTCCAGCGAGGCGGGGTCGGTCCGCCAGCGGCGGATCTCCTCCAGGATGCCCATCCGCCGCAGCATCGTCAGGTGGGCCTCGCCGCGGAAGTCGACCGCCTGGCCGCCCTCACGCAGGGCCGGGGCCCGTTCGACGACCGTCACGCGGTGGCCGGTGCGGGTCAGCCAGTAGGCGAGCGCGGGGCCCGCCAGCCCGGCGCCGGAGATGAGGATGTTCTTGCCGGTCATCTGGGGTGCTCCCTCGTCGTTGTCGCTGCTGATGAGGGAAGGCTCGCCGAGGGCGCGCACCGCGTACGCACCGCGCGCACCGGCGGCGGTCACCACGGTGCGCGCGGTGACGCGCGCGGCGGCCAGCGGGTGATGCGGTGGCGCGTGCGGCGGCCAGCGGGTGATGCGGGGACGTGCGCGGTGGTCAGCGGGTGATGCGGGCCAGGTTCTGGTCGGCGAGGCGGGCCAGCTCGAACAGCCCGACCGGCTTCACCTTCTGGCCGACGACCAGCATGCTCATGACCACCCGGCCGCGCCGGATCACCACGGAGCCGACCTCGGCGTTACGGTGGCCGCCCGATGCCGTGGTCAGGTAGGCGCGCGACTCGTCGCCCCGCTCCGGCATGGCCAGGTCGCGGGTGCGGTACATGACCCGGGTGCCGCGCACGTCGGCCCCGTACGCGTTGCACTGCGCCGGCAGCGGCGCCGGGAAGGCGGGCTTGGGCATGGCGATCAGCGCCTGGGTGATGGAGCCGCGGTCGGAGGAGAAGGCCACGACGGCGGCGGGCGCGTTGCCGATCTCCGGCTTGGCCGCGTCGAGCTGCGCCGCCCCCGCGCACTCGGGCCGGTCGAGCTTGGCCTGACGGACCGCGTCGAGGCCCTGCTTGGTGGACTTGAGCAGGCCGAACGCCCCGATCTCCGGCCCGTACGCCAGCGTCATGCCCTTGGGCGTGGGCAGCAGCGCGGCGCGGAGCTTGGCCGCCTCGATGGAGGTCGCCGGCGAGGCCGACGGCGGCGCGGCGGCGGGAGGAGACGGCTGGGCGGAGACCTCGGCCGCCTTTCCCGCGGCACATCCGGATATTGCCATCATGCTCAGACAAACGGCGGAAAGGGCCTTAAGCATGAATTCTCCACTTCACTCTGGCGACTACCAGGAAAACGCTAGAGGAAGTGCGGACCGGCGAATCGAGTAACGTCGTTATTCGCGGAGTTCAGTGGTTTCACTATTGTTTTCGGGGTTTACCCCATTAGAGGGAGGTTCGTTGGTGGTGATCGGTACGGGTTCGGGCGCGGGAGCCGGTCTGTTGAGCAGCGCCCTGGCCATGTTGAGCCCGGTGCCGCCCAGCGTGAGGGCCTTGGCCAGCATCTCCTCCACGCCCTGGGCGCCGTTGAGCACCACCATCTGGTCGACGTTGCCGAACGCCTTGGCCCCCGCCTCGACGACCTCCGGCCAGCGCTCGGCGAGTTGCTGGGCGATGACCGCCTCCTGGTTGGTGGCCAGCGCCTCCGCGCGGGCCTTGATGGCGTCCGCCTGCGCCAGCCCCTGGGCGCGTGCCGCGTCGCCCTCGGCCATGCCGCGCAGCCTGGTGGCCTCCGCCTCGGCCTCGCCGCGCAGCCGGATGCCCTCGGCCTCGGCCTGGGCCCGCGCCACCGCGGCCCGGCGGTCGGCGTCGGCGAGCGGTCCGGCCTGGCCCGCCTTGGCGGCGGCCCGGTCCATCTCGGCCTGGTAGCCGGCCTGCTGGATCTTGGCCTCGCGGACGGCGGCGGCCTTCTTGATCGCCGCCTCCTGCTCAGCGGCGTTGGCCTCCTGGTCGCGCTGCGCCTCGGCGATCCTGGCCAGGGCCGACACGGCGGCGGCGTGCGGGCGACCGAGGTTGAGAATGTAGCCGGTGGTGTCCTCGATCTCCTGGATCTGCAGCGAGTCGACGATCAGGCCGAGCTTGCTCATCTCGTCGGAGGAGGAGGTGCGGATCTCGTTGGTGAGCATGTCGCGGTTGACGATCAGGTCCTCGACCGTGAGATTGCCGATGATCGAGCGCAGGTGCCCGGAGAAGAGCTGGTGGGTCTTGTCGTCCACGGTCTTCTGCTGGTCGAGGAAGCGCCTGGCCGCGTTGGCGATCGAGGCGGTGTCGTCGCCGATCTTGTAGATGACCACACCCCGTACGTGGACCGGGATGCCCTGCTTGGTCACGCACTTGACCTCAAGGGCGGAGACCCGGCTGTCGAGCGAGATGCGGCGGGCGGTCTGGAAGCAGACCGGCTTATGCGGATTTAGTTGTATTTTCTGCGCCATTTGGGGTGGCGCCGTTGAGTAGCGCCCTGGCCAGGCCGAGACCCGTGCCGCCGAGCGTGAGGGCCTTGGCGAGCAGTTCCTCCACGCCCTGCGCCCCGTTGAGCACCACCATGTGGTCGACGTTGCCGAACGCCTTGGCCCCCGCCTCGACGACCTCCGGCCAGCGCTCGGCGAGTTGCTGGGCGATGACCGCCTCCTGGTTCTCCTTGAGCGCCTGGGCGCGGGCGCTGATCGCCTGCGCCTCGGCCAGCCCCCTGGCCTGCGCCGCCTCCGCCTCGGCCAGGCCCAGCGCCTTGGCCGCCTCGGCCTGCGCCAGGCCGCGCGCCCTCGCGGAGGCCGCCTCTGCCTCGCCGGAGACCCTGGTGGCCGCGCCCGCCGCCTCACCGCGCAGCCGCACGGACTCGGCCTCAGCCGCGGCGGCCTGCTTGACCTGGGACGCCTGCGCGACGGCGCGCAGCTCGGTCTCCCGCGCCTCGGCCTCGGCCTGGGCGATGCGGGCGTCGCGCTCGGCCTGGGAGAGCGTGACGGTCTCGTACGCCTTGGCGTCCGCGGGCTTGCGCACCTGGGACTGCAGGCGCTGCTCGGACAGCTCCGCCTCCAGCTCGGCGGCCCTGGTCTCCTGGACCACGACCTCCTGCCTGGCGCTCGCCTCCGACAGCGGGCCCGCCTGCCTGGCCTTGGCCGCCGCCTGGTCGATCTCGGCCTGGTAGCCGGCCTGCTGGATCTTGGACTCGCGCACGGCCGCGGCCTTCCGCGCGGCGGCGACCTGCTCGGCCTCGGTGGCCTCCTGGTCGCGCTGCGCCTCGGCGATGCGGGCGACGGAGGCGATCTTGGCGGCGTGCGGCTTGCCCAGGTTGACGATGTAGCCGGTCTCGTCGTCGATCTCCTGGATCTGCAGCGAGTCGACGACCAGGCCCAGCTTGCTCATCTCGTCGGCGGCCGAGGCCCGGGTCTCGCTGGTCAGCCGCTCCCTGTTGAGGATGAGGTCCTCGACGGTCAGGTTGCCGATGATCGAGCGCAGGTGCCCGGTGAACAGCTCGTGGATCGCCCCGGTCATGAAGTCCTGCTGGTCGAGGAAGCGCCGGGCGGCGTTCGCGATCGAGGAGAGGTCGTCGCCGACCTTGTAGATGACCACACCGCGGATGTGCACCGGGATGCCCTGCTGGGTGACGCAGGAGACCTGAAGGTTGGCGGCCCTGGTGTCCAGGCGCAGCCTCCTGGCGGTCTGGAAGCCGGGCAGCACGGCCGCGCCCTTACCAGTGATGATCTTGAAGCCGAGGCTGTCGACGCCCTCACCGCGCCGGCGGGCCCCCAGGCCGGAGATGATCAGGGCCTCGTTGGGCTCGGCGACCCGCCACACGGCCTTGAACAGCAGGATCAGGACGACGACGGCGACGAGAGCGACACCGCCGATCACGAAGAGCTGGGGGGACATCCCGCCTCCCTAGACGAGTGCTCTGGCCACGTAGACGGTGCGTGGCGGGAAGTACTCCACCACGACCACGATCGTCCCGACGGAGATTTCCTCGTCGGCCACGGTCGGATGGGCGTAGAAAGCCTCGACGCCACCTCGTATCGGCACCATGACCTCGCCGACGAGACCAGGGCCGATCCTGCCTGTGACCCTGCCCTGCTTGCCGACCACCGGACTCCCCCCGTCGTGATATTCCGGACGCTACTCCAAACAGGCATTCGCGGTAATAGGTCGCGCAAAATGTTTCCCGAAGCGCTGCGTGGCGGGATGCGGCATTTAGCCTGGGTCCTGATGATCACCGCATGAGCGACATGAACGCGTCCTCGGCACACGATCTCGGGATGGACCGGCCTATTTCTCGCCGCGACTTCTTCGACGGCGTCGCCATGAGCGTGGGCGCCGCCGCTCTCGTGACGGCATGCGCACCGCTCCAGGGCGGAGCGGGCGCCATCGGGACGCGGCGGCTGCGCGTCCCCAAGGAGGCCGCCTCACCCGCCGGCCTCACCGGCCTCCAGGGCAACACCGCCCAGGCGCTCAGCGTGCCCCACGCGATGCGGGACGACCGTTTCTGGCCGTACGCGGGCACCCCCCAGCCCACCGGCGAGCAGTACGACCTCGTGGTGGTCGGCGGCGGCATCAGCGGGGTCAGCGCGGCCTTCGAGTGGCAGTTCCGCAACCCGGACGCCCGCATCCTCATCCTCGACAACCACGACGAGATCGGCGGCCACGCGCGGCGCAACGAGTTCCGCCCGGCCGGCCGCCCCGGGCCGCTGGTCGGCTGCGGCGGCTCGCGCTCGATCCAGGCGCACTCCGCCTGGACGGCCGAGGGCAAGCTGCTGCTCGGCCGGCTCGGCGTCGAGCCGGAGAAGCTCGGCGGCTACCTGGACCGGCAGCTGTACGCGGGGCTCGGCATGTACGGCGGCGTGATGTGCGACCGGGAGACGTTCGGCACCGAACGGCTCGTCCGCCTTCCTCCGGGCCTGACCCCTCGCCAGTGGACCGAGCGGCTGCCGATCGCCGAGCAGGCCAGGAAGGACCTCCTCACCCTGTACGAGAGCCCGCCCGACTGGTTCCCCGGCCTGACCCCGGAGCAGAAGGAGGAGCGGCTGGCGGCGCTGACCTACTCCGACTTCCTGCTCAAGGTGTGCCGCGCGCACCCGGACGTCGAGCTGTTCTGCCGGACCATGTCCAGCGCCGAATGGGCGTACGGCACGCAGGCGTTCGGCGCGATCGACGCCTGGAGCAGCGGCTACCCCGGCTTCCAGGGCCTCGGGCTGGACTCGGCCAAGCCCTCCCGCTACAGCTCGCCCAGCCTGCGCAAGGAGTGGCAGGCCGGGGACGCCTACCACTTCCCCGAGGGCAACCAGGCGCTGGTGCGCATGATGGTGGGCCGGATGATCCCCGGATTCGCCGGGGCCACGGACATGGACGGCGTCACCACCACCTCCTACGACTACGGCCGGCTCGACCAGTCCGCGAACCCGGTCCGCTTCCGGCTGTCCAGCCCCGTCGTGTCGGTGAGCAACGACGGGCCTCCCGGCACCGCGACCACCGCGACGGTCGGCTACTTCGACGGCCACGGCATCAGGTCGGTGCGCGCCGGCTCCGTGGTCCTGGCCTGCTGGAACACGATGATCCCCTACCTCGTCACCGACCTGCCGTACGAGCAGAAGCAGGCGCTGCGCGAGGCGGTCAAGACGCCGCTGGTCTCGGCCACGGTGCAGGTGCGCGGGTGGGAGGCGTGGCGGCGGCTCGGGCTGTCGCGCGCCCGGTGGACGGGGGCGTACTGGTGCGTGTCGGAGCTCGACCAGCCGGTCTCCATGCCCGGCTACCACGCCCCGCGCGGACCGTACGAGCCGGTCAACGTGCACCTGACGGCCGCGCCGTGCCGCTCCGAGCTGGGGCCCGGCGCGGGCTCGGTGGCCGGGCGGCACGCGCTGCTGAAGACGCCGTACCACCACCTGGAGTTCACCATCCGCGACCAGCTCGCCCGGCTGCTCGGGCCCGGCGGGTTCGACCCGGGCGCGGACATCGAGGCGATCACGGTGAACCGGTGGGGGCACGGGTACGCGCCGGAGTACTGCCGGCCGTGGCACGCCTTCTACCCGGACGGGCCGTTCCCGGCGGACACGGCGCGGCGGCGGCACGGCCGGATCGCGATCGCGAACTCCGACTCGGTCCCGGCCGCCCGCGCCGACGCCGCCATCACCGCCGCCCACCGCGCGGTCGCCGACCTGTCGGTCTGAACGCCCGCACGGCTTCCCGGAAGCGGCCCCCCTGGAGACGGCTCACCTGAGCGCGACTCACCTCGGTGCCACTTCCGGGACACCGCCTCCGGGACATCGCCTCCGGGACACCGCCTCCAAGACACCGCCTCCGGGGCGCCGCTCAGCCTGACACCGCGCGGGCGCTGGCCGTCCACAGTCGCTCGGCCAGGTCCGGGTCCGACATTCCCGCCGGAACCCGCTCCTGCTTGTTCTCGGCGAAGTAGCCGCCCGCCCCCGACGTCCCGTCCTCCTGCGTCGCCAGGTGGACCAGCGTGCGGGCGCCGTGCTCGGGCGGCTTGGCGTACCCGGGCGTCGCCAGGAACAGCCGCATGAGCCACGTGTCCGCCGCGAACCCCGTGCGGATCACCCCGGGATGGAAGCACGTGGCGGAAACCCCGCGCTTGGCCAGCCCGACGGTGAACAGCGCGTTGGCCTGCTTCGTATCTCCGTATTGGAGCCACCCGTTCCACCGCCGCCGCTCCCTGGAGAGGTCGGCGGGGTCGAGCCGACCCGAACGGCCGGCTCTGGAGCAGGTGGTGACTACCCGATCGACCCGATCTGTCAGATAATCGGTCAACAGAAAGGGGGCCAGATGGTTGACCTGAATCATCAGCTCGTGCCCGTCCACAGTAATCTGGCGCCGCGGACTCATCACTCCAGCGTTGTTGGCCAGCACTCCTATCCGCTCATATCGCTCGCGCAACAGCTCCGCGAGCCTACGTACGTCGTCAAGCGATGTGTAGTCGCAGGTCAAGACATCAGCCTTGGACCCGCTCAGTCCGTCGGCGACAGACTTCAGACGACCTTCGTCCCGGCCGACGAGCACCACCCGGTGCCCCAGCCGTGACAGCCCGGTCGCCGCCGCCGCGCCGATGCCGGCGCTGGCCCCAGTAATCACGGTAATCAACGCGTTCCTCCCACTGCGCCGGAAGCATAAACGGTGCTAGTCTCCTGTGCGATCTTCCGGAGGTGTGTTTTTCCCCGAAGTGTGGAAATGCCCCTCGACTCCGAGGTTGGGACATGGGCTCGCAAAACCGGTCAATTCGGTTCAAGATCTTCTCATTGCTGCTGCTACCCCTCCTGTCTCTGAGTGCGCTCTGGGGCTTTGCTCTGAACCTCACCGTGGGTGATGGTCAGGCCCTTTTGCGAGCGAACACCCTTTACCAAACAATTGGCCTGACATCCACCGACCTGGGACTTCAGCTCCAGGCCGAACGGGCCCAGTCGGCCGTCGCGGTCACGACGCGTCAACTGACCCAGCACCTCGGGGCGCAGCGTGCCCGCACGGACAAGTCCGTCGCCACGTTCCAGCGATCGGCCGTGGAGGCCGAGAGCTCGATCACGAGCGACCTGCGCGGCCCCCTCGACACGCTCCTCGGCGAGCTGAAGCGGCTCGGATCCATCCGCGCCGACATCGACGGCGGCTTCAGCACCCGACTGGTCAGCCTCAACGAGTACAACCGGGTGCTCGACGCCTTCTTCAGGCTGTACGACCACATCAGCTCCGTGCCCGACCTGCAGATCTACCAGCAGGCCGTGTCGCTGCAGGCGGTGGGCAACTCCCGGGAGATCATCGCCAGGGAGCACGCGCTGATCAGCGGCGCGCTCATCGACGGCCGGCTGACCGAGCCGGAGATCACCGCCTTCACCCAGTACGTCGCGACCCGCAGGTTCCTCACCGCCCGCGGCATGGCGGGGCTCGACACGGCGCTGCGCACGCCGTACGAGCAGGTCTACGCGGCCGAGCCGTTCAGGGACTTCACCGCGATGGAGACGCGGATCGTCGAGACCGGCAAGCCGCCCGCCGACGACGCCGCGTGGAACTCCACGGTGGACCGGCTCGCCGGCCAGCTCGACCGGCTCGGCCTGTCGACGGCCGCGACCCTGACCGAGCGCGCCGTCGGCGGCGCCGCCTCCCCCC
>NZ_JAHKRL010000547.1 GCF_019396405.1 Nonomuraea rhizosphaerae
GGCACTGAACCGGATCGCCGACGCCCTTCCGGCGGCCGCCAAGGCCGCCGCGGCGGTCGCGTAGGTCCTACTTGGCGGCCGGCTTCTGGTAGCGGACGCGCTGGTCGCGAGCCTGCTCGGCCAGCTTCTGGAGGTAGGAGGAGGAGGTCTGCTGCTGCTTGCTCGCCTTGTTGTTTCTCATGCATATATTTTCTCCTGCTACACGGTGAAGGACAAGCGAGACTTTCTACGCTAAACCCTTTAGACTGGCTTACATGTTGGACTTGAACCGTCTCAAGGCCCTGCACGCCGTCCACATCTACGGATCGGTGGGCGCGGCGGCCGACGCGCTCATGGTCACGCCGTCCGCCGTGTCGCAGCAGATCGCCAAGCTGGAGCGCGAGACCGGCGCCCGGCTCGTCGAGCGCAACGGGCGCGGCGTGCGGCTCACCGACGCCGCCGGGCTGCTCGCCGAGCACGCCGAGCGGATCCTCGCCCTGGTGGAGACGGCCGAGGCGGACTTCGAGGCGCTGCGTGGCGAGGTCGTGGGCCGCCTGAACATGGCGGCCTTCCCCACCGCCATCCGCGGGCTGATGCCGCTCACGCTCACCGCGCTCAGGCAGCGCCACCCCGACCTGCTGATCAACCTGTACGAGCGCGAGCCCGAGCGCATCGTGCGCGACGTGGCCAGGGGCGAGCTCGACATGGGCGTCATCCAGGACTGGATGAACCGGCCGATGGCCCTGCCCGAAGGGCTGTCCAGGTCCACGCTGCTCGACGACATCGCCGACGTCATCCTGCCCGCCGGGCACCCCCTGGCCGATCGCAAGGAGATCGAGCTGGCGGAGCTGTGCGGCGAGCGGTGGATCAGCTCCTCGCCGGCCACCGTGTGCCACGACTGGCTGGTCTTCACCCTGCGCAGCGCCGACCTGGAGCCTGAGATCTCCTGCATGGCCGACGAGTACCCGACCCAGATGACGCTGGTCGCCGCCGGGCTGGGCTGCGCGATCATCCCCAGGCTCGGGCGTGAGCTGGTGCCCCCAGGGGTGGCCGTGGTGCCGATCAGGCCCAGGCAGACGCGCCGCATCTACGTGATCTGGCGGACGGACGCGGCCAGGCGGCCGGCCATCAGGGCCGCGGTCGAGGCGCTCGCCGAGGCCAGCCGTACGCAGGAGAACGCCTGGGCGGTCAACTGAGCCCATCCCTCAACTGAGGGCGATCGCCACGATCCCGGTGAGGATCACGGCGGCGGCCAGCAGCCTGCGGCGCAGGTCGCCCTCGGCCAGCAGCCGCCCGCCCAGCGCCACCGCGATCAGCACGCTGACCTCGCGGGCCGGGGCGACCACGCTGACCGGCGCCATCGTGAACGCGTACAGCACCAGCAGGTACGACAGGAACACCAGCACGGCCGCCCCCAGCACCCGTGACCGGTGCTCACGCCAGACCGGCAGCACCAGCCGCCGTCTGCGCGGCCCGAGCGCGACCGGGGCCAGCGCCATCGCCCGGCCGACCTCGGCGACGTAGTTGAGCATGATCGGCGCCACCGCGTACGCGCTCACCACCTGGGAGTCCCACACCGTGTACGCCGCGATGAACACCCCCACGAGCAGCCCCGGCGCCACCGCCCTGAGATCGCGCACCCCGCCGATCAGGAACACCCCCACCCCGACCAGCGCGATCCCCGCGATCCCCAGCGGCCCTGGCCGCTCGCCCAGGAACAGCACCGCGACCAGGCTCGCCAGCATCGGCCCCGTCCCGCGCGCGACCGGGTAGACGACCGACAGGTCGCCCTTGCCGTAACCGCGCTGGAGCAGGACGAAGTACCCCAGATGGATGGCCGTGCTGCCGCCGATGGCGGCGAGGTCGGTCCACGACACGCCCGTGCCGCTGACCAGGAGATATCCGACGAACAGCGGGCTCCACAGCGCCGCGGACGCCGTCGCCGCGAGCCAGAGGAAGACGATGCCGTCGGCCTCGGAGGCCTTCTTGCTTAACAGGTTCCAGGACGCGTGGGAGAAGGCGGCGACGAAGACGAGCACCAGTGCCCAGGGACTCACTGGGGCGACTCCCTGGGTCGAACGGATAGGCTGTGGCACACCATGGCTGAAACCACCGTAGTTCACCTGATGCGCCACGGTGAGGTGCACAACCCCAAAGGCATCCTGTACGGCAGGCTGCCCGGCTACCACTTGTCGGCGACCGGCCAGTTGATGGCCGAGACCGTCGCGAAGGCGCTGGAGGGCCGCGACGTCGTCGCCCTCTGGAGCTCACCGCTCGAACGCGCCCAGGAGAGCGCCGCCCCGCTGGCGGCGCTCCTGGAGCTCGACGTGCGCACCGACGACCGGCTCATCGAGGCCGCCAACATGCTCCAGGGCCGTACGGTCGGCCGGGGCCTGTCGCTCTTTCGCGACCCGAAGAACTACCGCTACTTCTGGAACCCGCTGCGCCCCTCGTGGGGCGAGCCGTACCCGGTGATCGTCGGGCGCATGCGCTCGATCATCAACGAGGTCAGGGCGGAGGTGCGCGGTCACGAGGCCGTGCTGGTCAGTCACCAGCTGCCGATCTGGGCGATCAGGATGGCCGCCGAGGGGCGCAGACTGTGGCACGACCCGCGGCGACGGCAGTGCAACCTGGCCAGCCTGACCACGCTCACCTTCGACGGCGATCGGCTGGTCAGCGTCGGTTACAGCGAGCCGGCCGGGTCGCTGCAGACAGGCCCGAGCGTCCCGGGCGCCTGAAGCCGGGCGGCCCGAAGAGTTCGGGCATGCCGGACGAAGGCCCCAGGGTCCAGGGCGCCCTGCCCCGCCGGTAGAGTTGCAAGCTCTACCGGTTGTAGTACAAGGAGATCTTCCTCCGTGCGCGCCAAGTCCACCTCCCTGGTCCTGCTGGCCGTGCTGGTCGCGGGCTGCGCGGGCACCAGCCAGGCGAGCGGCCAGCAGCCCGGCGACACCCGCTTCGTCGCGGGCGACGGGAAGATGCAGCTGTTCGACGCCGCGAGCCGCAAGGCCGCGCCCGCCGTCGCCGGCGAGACCCTCGACGGCGCGAACGCCTCCCTGGCCGCGCACAAGGGCAAGGTCGTGGTGCTGAACTTCTGGGCGTCCTGGTGCGGGCCCTGCCGGGCCGAGGCGCCCGTGCTGAAGGAGGTCGCCGCGCAGACCAAGGGCGCGGTGCAGTTCATCGGCGTCGACTTCAAGGACCGCAAGGCCGACGCCCAGGCGTTCGAGCGCACCGAGCAGACCGGCTACCCGCACATCTTCGACCAGCCGGGCAAGGTCGCGCTGGCCTTCCAGGGCACCGTGCCGCCCGCCGCCATCCCGTCCACGCTGATCATCGACAAGCAGGGCCGGGTCGCCGCCCGGGCGCTGGGCGCGGTCAAGTACACCGACCTGATGAGCACGGTGACCAAGGTGCGCGATGAATGACGTCGTCGCCTCGGGCTCGCTGCTGCTGGCCGTGCCGATCGCGGTGCTGGCCGGGGTGGTGTCCTTCCTGTCGCCGTGCGTGCTGCCGCTGGTGCCGGGCTACCTGTCGTACGTGACGGGCATGAGCGCCGACCCCAGGCGGGGGCGGCTGGTGCTGGGCACGGCGCTGTTCGTGGCCGGGTTCGGGCTGGTGTTCGTGCTCGGCGGCGCGTTGTTCGGCGGGCTCGGGGCGCTGCTGCTGGGCAACGCGGAGATCATCACCCGGGTGCTCGGCGTGCTGACGATCCTGCTCGGGCTGGCCTTCCTGGGGCTGCTGCCCGGGCTGATGCGCGACGTGCGCATCCACAAGCTTCCCGCGGCGGGGCTGGCCGGGGCGCCGCTGCTGGGCGTGGTGTTCGGGCTGGGCTGGACGCCGTGCATCGGGCCCACGCTGGCCGTCGTGCTCACGCTCGGCCTGAACGAGGGCAGCGCCTCGCGCGGGGCGCTGCTGGCCGTGGCGTACGCGCTGGGGCTCGGCCTGCCCTTCGTCGGCGCGGCCCTGGCCTACAGCAAGGCCCTGCGGACGTTCCGCGCGGTCCGCCGCCACTCGCGGCTGATCACCAGGATCGGCGGCGGCATGATGGTGGCCGTCGGCATTCTGCTGGTGACCGGGCTGTGGGGAGAGATGATCGCGACCATGCAGGGCCTGATCGGCTCGTTCCGGCCGGTGATCTGATGACCGGCCTGACAGCCGTGGACGAGCTGGTGACCTCGTGACCGTGGACGAGCTGGAGAAGGAGCAGGCGCCCAAGCCCGCGGGCATGGGGGTCGTCGGCTGGCTGCGGTGGAGCTGGCGCACGCTCACCGCGATGAAGACGGCGCTGATCCTGCTGTTCCTGTTCGCGCTGGCGTCGGTGCCGGGCTCGCTGGTGCCGCAGCGAAGCGTCGACCCCGACCAGGTGGCGCGGCTCTTCCAGAACGATCCGGCGCTGGCCGAGTGGTACGACCGCTTCCAGCTCTTCGACGTCTTCACCTCCTCCTGGTTCGCGGCCATCTACCTGCTGCTGTTCACCTCGCTGATCGGCTGCGTGCTGCCGCGCACCGCCACGTACGTGCGCGAGCTGCGCCGCCGTCCGCCGGCCGCGCCGCGCAACCTGTCCCGTCTGCCCCACCACGCGGCCCTGGACGAGCCGCTGACGGTCGACGAGGCCGCCCGCAGGCTCCGCAAGCTCCGCTTCCGGGTCGAGGTCGGAGACGGCTGGGTGGCGGCCGAGAAGGGCTACCTGCGCGAGACGGGCAACCTGCTCTTCCACGCCTCGCTGCTCGGGCTGCTCGTCGCGGTCGGGATCGGCTCGCTGTACGGCTACCGCGGCAACGTGCTCGTGGTCGAGGGCGACGGGTTCGCCAACACCGTCGCCGCCTACGACCGGTTCATCCCGGGCAGCCAGGTGTCGGCCGAGTCGCTGGAGCCGTTCTCGTTCACGCTGAAGGACTTCCAGGCCAGCTACCAGGTGCAGGGCGAGCGGAGGGGGCAGGCGCTCGACTACGCGGCCCTGCTGAGCGTCCAGGACTCACCCGCCGCCGCGACGCGCGACTACACGCTCAAGGTGAACGAGCCGCTGGAGATCGACGGCACGCAGACCTACCTCATCGGCAACGGGTACGCGCCCGTCTTCAGGGTCACCGACGGCAAGGGACAGGTGGCCTTCGAGGGGCCCGTGCCGTGCCTGGTCGAGCAGAAGACCACCATGATGTCCGGCTGCGTGGTCAAGGCGCCCGACGCGCAGCCGTCGCAGCTGGGGTTCCTGCTGCGGTTCCTGCCCATGAGCAACGGCTCCGTCTCGCTCTTCCCCGGCGCGCTGAACCCGCAGGTGCAGCTCCTCGGGGCGTTCTCCGGCGACCTCGGGCTGCGCTCGGGGGAGCCGCGCTCGGTCTACGAGCTCGCGCCGCCCGAGCTGATGCGCAAGCTCACGCCGCTGATCATGGGCACCGGCCAGGCGCCGCTCTCACCCGGGCAGGCGGTCACGCTGCCGCAGGGGGCGGGCAAGCTGGAGTTCACCGGCGTCAAGGAGTGGATGACGCTCCAGGTCGCCTACGACCCCGGGCGGATGGCCGCCCTGGTCGCCGCGGCCACGGCCGTCGTCTCCATCGTGCTGTCGCTGCTGGTCCGCCGCCGCCGGGTGTGGGTGCGGGTCAAGGACGGCACGGCCGAGGCGGGCGGCCTGACCCGCACCGAAGGGTCCGCGGCGGGCTTCGCCGAGGAGTTCGCCGACATCGTCAAGGTCCTATCAGCAGGAGGCAAGGATGCCCGCTGAGCAGCAACTGGCCGAGGTGAGCGACCTCTTCGTCGTCGCCGCCGTCCTGCTCTACCTGTTCTCCATGATCGGGTTCGCGCTGGAGCTGGCCTTCGGGCACTCGCGCGCGGACGCGGTCGCGGCCAAACGGCCGGTGGCGGTCGGCGGAGGATCGTCCGACGCCTCGTCCGACGTCATGGAGCCCGCGTCTGTGGTGAAGGCCGTCGAGCCGCCGGGCTGGGCGCCCAAGGCCGGGTGGGCGGGCATGGTGCTCGGCTGGGTCGGCTGGGTCGCGAACCTGGGCGCCATCGTCACCCGCGGCCTGGCCGTGGACCGGTGGCCGTGGGGCAACATGTACGAGTTCGTGGTGGCCATCTGCTGCGCGGCGGTCGGCGCGTTCCTGGCGACGCAGCTCCGGCAGAACGTGCGGTACCTGGGCGCGTTCGTCATGGTGACGGCGACGCTGGGGCTCGGGTTCTCGGTCAAGGTCCTGTACACGGCCGCCGGGCCCGTCGTGCCGGCGCTGAACTCGTACTGGGTGGCCATCCACGTGACGGCGGCGATCCTGTCGAGCGGGCTGTTCATCCTGGCCGGGGTGACGGGCATCCTCTACCTGATCCGCGGCGGCGGGGTGTCGCGGCTGCCCGCGCGCGCCGACCTGGAGCGGGTGGCGCACCGGGCGATCGTGTTCGCCTTCCCGGTGTGGACGTTCGCGGTCATCGCGGGCGCGCTGTGGGCGGACAAGGCGTGGGGGCGGTACTGGGGGTGGGACCCCAAGGAGATCTGGGCGTTCATCACGTGGGTGGCTTATGCGGCTTATCTGCATGCGCGCGTGACGGCGGGGTGGCGCGGGCGGGCCGCCACGGTGGTGCAGCTGATCGCGTTCGGGTGCCTGCTGTTCAACCTGGTGGGCGTCAACATCTTCTTCTCAGGCCTGCACAGCTACGCCGACGTCAGCGGCTGACCCCTTCTGCTCCGGTACGGCGAGTTGTCTTTGCTTCTGTACGGCAGGCCGCACCCACCGCCACCCGCCGCACAGGGCTGAGGGCCTCCAGGAATACGGCCGCTGAGCCCGCACAGGGCCGGGCGCCGTTACGCGCGAATCCTTGGCCATGGCTTCCGTGTGGCGCCGGCCGTGGCTGCTTCCGTGTCACGTCGGCCATGGCTTCTGTCGCTTCGGCCGTGGCTGCTTCCTTGCTGGTTGAGGCCCTTCTGGGGGGTGCGGGGGCCTTTCAGTCGTCGCCTCTCATGCGCTTGTCGAGCTCTCTCAGGAACTCCGGGTCATCGTCCGGCCCCTTGGGGGCTGATGTGTGATGGGTGCCTGGTTGCGGGGGGACTGACCATGTCTCGCGATCCGGTTGGGGGCGGCCGCGGACCATCCACACCAAGCCGCCTACCACGGGGACTACAGCGACGACCAGAAGCCATACCGGTTTTGGTACGTTCCTGACCGCTTCCTCCGGGGTGGTGATGACGTCGAACAACGAGTAGAGCCAGAAGGCCAGCAGCGCCAGGCCGATAACGACACCTACCATGTCCGAACTGTAAGCCATTCGCGTCGTGATCGTGCTTTCCCGTTGTCCCATTTCGGGTGACTCAGGAGAGATCCACGTCGTACGGTGGACACGATTCAGCGGCGTCCGCCCGCTGGGACCGCCGGTCAGGGCGGTCGGTGGCCTTGCGCGGGCGCTCCACGGTGTTGAGGGGTGCGATGGCCTTTTCTAACGACAAGGGCCGCCATCGGCGGGGTCGTTGGTGGCGGCGCGGGTCGTACCTCTTCTCCCGGCGCGGTGAGGCGCCCCCTTACGCGGACCGCTCGTACTGGACGAACGACGTGCCCGACGGGCGTGCGGCACCCGACCGGCACATCCGGCGCATGGGCTCGGAGAAAGGGTCCCGTGAGTCCGCGACGTGGCGCGGCTGGCTCGGCGGCAGGGACGCCGTCAAGAGACGCGACGAGCCCGAGCGCGAGCCCCTGGGACGCTCGTGGCCGGGACGGGAGTCGGCCGGCCCGGAGTCGATCGGGCGTGCGGGGAGCTTCGCGCTGTTCGGCTGGGTGAGCCGGGAGCGGCGCCGGGCGGACAGGAACGGCCGCGAGGGCTGGTCCTGGCGGAAGCGGGAGCGCCGTGACCGCGAGCCGGAGGAGCCGCAGTGGTGGGATGCCGTCGTGCCCTCCGACCGGCCGCGGCGCGAGGCGGGCGAGCGCCTGCCGGCGGCCGTGATGGACCGCCCGCAGTACACCTGGCAGGACTTCGAGCTCGACGACATGACGCCCAGGGCGCAGCCGAACCGGCCCGACATGCCTCCGCTCGGCGACGGACTCCTCCATTGCGGGAAGCTGGAGGCCATCCTGCACCGCCAGTGGGACGCCCGCGAGGGTCCGCCCTCACCGGAGGTCGCCCGGGCCGTGGAGAGCCTCGCCAGGCTGCCCGAGCGGCTCAAGGAGCTGCTCGCCGACGGCCTCGAAGGCATCTACGTCGGCGCGGGCGGCGTGCCCGACCTGGACGACATGGGCTACCTGCGCGGCGCCCCGCTGCCCTCGGGCCGGGCCACGTGGGACATCTGCGCGGGCGCGTACGGCGACGGCAAGATCGTCGTCGGCGACCGCCCCTCGCCCACGCCCGACGTGATGATGCACGAGGTCGGCCACGCCATCGATGACTGCGACTCCGCCTACGGCGACTGGGTGTCGGACTCACCGGACTTCGCGGCGTTGTACGAGGAGATCACGCCGCTCCTGGTGTCCAGCTTCCACCGTCAGGGGAACGGGCTGGGGCGCAAGGAGTTCTTCGCCGACGCGTTCGCCGCGATCGCCTCGCGCCAGCGGCCGGCACTCGTCGACATGCTGGGCGGCGACACCCGGACGGCGCTCAACGTCATGCTGTTCTTCAACCGGCGCTACGGAATATAGGTGATCGGCCATGTACGTCATCCGGCTCGCTGACGGGACCCTGCGGGTGCCGCAGAGCCTGGTCAGCGAAGACGGGCGTCTCATCGGCAACGCCTACGTGGACCTCGCGCCGGGCGATCCCGACTACGACAGGTGGCTGGAGGAGTCGGTGAGCGAGGAGGAGGCGGCCGAGCGCAGGGAACGGTGGCTCGTCGAGAACGACGAGCTGGAGCAGGAGTTCCTGGCCTTCAAGGCGGAGCAGGAGGACGCCGCGGAAGGCCGGTGAGGTTCGCAGGGGGCAGGATCTGTCAGAGGTCAGACATCGGCGAGGGGGAGGGAGGGGGAGAGGCTGTCAGAGGTCAGATGATGTGACACCGAGTAACAGGCGGGGAGAGCTGGGGCTCGGGTCGAACCGGTTGTGGTGGGCTCGGGTCGTCGGGTCGTCGGGGCGCGGAAGCCATGGTCAAGGATTCGCGCGTAACGGCGCCCGGCCCTGTGCGGGCTCAGCGGCCGTCTTCCTGGAGGCCCTCAGCCCTGGTCGGCGGGTGGCGGTGGGTGCGGCTTGCCGTACGGGGGACAAAGGTGCGGTGTACGGGGCGCGCAGGGGGGAGACGGCGATCCTGCGAGCAGGATCACCGCCTAATGGAACGTCAAACTCGCGGGGACTCGGGCCTGTCGGCCGTGAGAACGTCCTCGCCTCGAAGAAGGGCGTGCACTTCCGACTCGCGGAAGCGCCGGTGCCCTCCGGGGGTGCGGATACTGCTGATGCGGCCTGCCGCAGCCCAGCGCGTAACCGTCTTTGGGTCTACCCGGAAGAGGGCGGCAACCTCTCCTGGGGTCAGCAGACGCTCGCTGCTACTCTCCACCAATCTCTCCCCCTCGCATCCCGCTTCCTGCCAGCGGGCGGACAGGTAACCAGTGTGTCGAGCGAAGCCTGATTTATCCGTGGTTTTCGACAAAGATCACGGGTTGTTATCAGCTGACTGCCCGATTGTTATATGATAGAGCCTCTTTGGGGCTCTCGTGGGTGTTTCTTTACGAAACATCCTAACTGGGAACACTAGCAGTGCTCGCGTCTGATGCGAAGAGCGACCGAAGCACAGGGGCGAGTAACCTCGAACCTGTGCATCCCGTACTCGTATACACCGCGTCGCGGATCGGCCTGTTTGCCGTGACGCTGGGTGTCCTCTACCTGCTGGGCCTGCAAAATCCGTTCTGGCTGATCATCGTGTCTTTCTTGATCAGCGGCTTTGCCAGCTACGTCCTGCTGTCGAAGCAGCGTGACGCGGTGAGCACACGCATCAGCGACAAGGTCGACCGGCCCAGGCCGGACAGCGACTAGGGCAGGGGGAACATGCCAATCCGGGCATGGTACTCCCGTCCGAGTCGAGTTGTGTCACTACCAACGAGTAGTCCGTCGCCGTGCGCCAGAAATGCCTTGACGCCGATCCCGCGCTCTCGCCCGGGATTCCAACTCAGCGCCATTCCGGTGCGTGGATGAATGGCGGCGATGCCCTCGCGCGGCACCGCTCCCCGGCCGGCGGAGTCGTGGCCCAGCGGATTGTTCTGCCACCGCTGGTGTCCGCCGACATAGACGGCCGCGCCGGTCGCCGCCACGGCGTACAGCGAGTCGCCGCCCGTCTTGTTGATCCAACTCGGCTTGATCCGCTGTCCGCTGCTGAACGTCTCGAACCTGGCCACGCTGTCGCACAGGTTCTTCCCGCGTACGGGGCCGCCTGTGGTGACGACCACGAAATAAGTGCCGTCGGGGGAGAAATCCAGACCGCGTACGTATGAGCGGAACTCGGCCATGCACTTGGACGCGTACCCCTCGGTCCGCCAGTCGGCCACCTTGGCGCCTCCGCCGCGCACGTCCACCAGGCCGAGCTGGGGCCGCGACAGCCCGTTGAGCGTGGTGAAGGTGCCGTCCACCGCCAGCCGGTCCGCCGTCAGGGCCAGCGCGTGCACCTTCACCTTCGGCGTCAGCGGCGCGCCCGGCGTGATCGCGAACTTCGGGTCGGCCGCGCCGCTCGTGGCGTCGAGCCTGGCCAGGGCCAGGCGGGGCCGGGTGAAGTCGCCGCCCGCGTAGAGCTGCGAGCCGCGCCTGGCCAGCGTGGTCACCATCCCGCCGGCCACGCGGGGCGAGAAGTCGCGTACGGGTGAGCCGTCGAACAGGCTGAGCCTGGCCAGCGACCTGGCCCTCGTCCCGCTGATCGCGGAGAAGTCGCCGCCCACGTACACGGTGCCGCCGTCGCCCGGCGCGAGGCTGTGGACGGGGCCCTCCACCCGCGGCGTGAAGTAGCGCAGGATGCGCCCCGTCAGCAGGTCGAAGGCGAACAGGTTGGCCCGGGTGTAGGTGTGTTTCCGCGACGCGTCCGCCACTTCGCTGAACGAGCCGCCGACGACGACCGTCCTGCCCACCAGCGTGATGGAGTTGACGATGCCGTCGAGCACGTGCGGGGTGTAGCCGACGGGGTCGGCGGAGACGACGCGCGAGTGCGCGGAGGGGGCCGTGGCGATGATCGCCGCAAGGGCGGCACGGGCAAGCATTCGCCAATTTCTAGCAGACCCTCGGTAACCTCGTCGCTACTTTCCGTCGATTGTCAGGATTCACCCGGCGGTTCCCGGGGCCGGGAGGCGCCGAGCCTGCCTGCGATCCGTGCCTAATAGGCTTGGGCGCATGACGCGTGCTCAACTGGACAAGCAGCCGGACGAGGTCGCCGCGATGTTCGATCGCACGGCCCGGCGCTACGACCTGGTCAACGACGTGATCTCCCTGGGGCAGGTTCGGCTCTGGCGCAAGGCCGTCGCCGCCGCCGTCGACGCCGGCCCCGGTGAGCTGGTCCTCGACCTGGGCGCCGGCACCGGCACGTCCACCGACGCGTTCACCACGCTCGGCGCCCGCGCGATCGCCTCCGACTTCTCCCTCGGCATGCTGCGTACAGGGGTAGCCCGCCACGGCGGCAACGCGCTCACCGGGGCGGGCGTGCCGTTCATCGCCGGTGACGCCCTGCGTCTCCCCTTCGCCGACGACGTGTTCGACGCGGTGACGATCTCGGTCGCGCTGCGCAACGTCCACGACACCGGTCAGGCGCTGCGTGAGATGCTCCGCGTGACCAGACCGGGCGGGCGGCTGGTCATCCTGGAGTTCTCCCACGTGACCGTCGGCGCCTTCGACCTGGTCTACCGCGAATACCTGATGAAGCTGCTGCCCCAGGTGGCCAAGTTCTTCGGCTCCAACGACGACTCCTACGCCTACCTCGCCGAGTCGATCAGGGACTGGCCCGACCAGCCGACGCTCGCGCGTACCATCCAGGAGGCCGGCTGGCAGAGGGTGGCCTGGCGCAACCTGAGCCTGGGCATCGTCGCCCTGCACCGCGGCTTCAAGCCCGCATGAGCTCAATCGTGAGCAGGTGCGCCCAACGGTAGTGGGGAAAGACACTCACCTCCTTCGCGAAGCAGGCGACCTTCATCTCCGGCACGTAGTCCTCGAACAACTCCACGCTCATCCCGGACCTGCACCAGATGAGCAGCACCGTCCCGCGCGTGACGGAAGCGGTCTGAAGGACGAGCGGCAGTCGCCCTTTCGGCGTCCTGAGCGACGTCCGCAGGCACAACCCCTGGAACCGGTGCCGCGTGACGAGCCTCCCGAGCGGCGCCGCCGCCAAGCGCCTCACCGGCGCTATCCCCCCGCAGACCAGCCCCAGTGCCGTGGCCAGCAGGAAGACCGACAGCGGCCCCAGCCACCCGACGAGCGGTACGACGGCGAACGGCGCGGCGAAGGCCCCCGCGATCTCCACCCGCCACCGCCACACCATCCCGATCATGGCGATGAGATCGTTCGCTTTCGGGATGCGCGGATGATTGCGCGGGAACCCGTCCCCCGAGACGAGCCTCTCCGGTGGTGCCGTCGCCTCCTTCCTCGGAAGATCGAACCGGGGATCGCGGTAACGCCGGCCGCCCCATCCCCGCTTGACGATCTCCCATCCCTGCCGCCGGGCGAACCCGTCTGGCCCCTGCCAGAACTTCCTGCCCGCCTCTGCGGCCAAATCCGCCCACTTCCTACCCTTGCGTTGTGGGCCTTTGCGAGTAGCGTCGGTCATGTCCGCGGCTCCGATTTCCCGTCTGAGGGCAGAGTCGGGTGCTACGCGGGACCCTGGGCGGATGGGTGCGACCATCCGCCCATTTCCCGCGGAAAATCCCCTCCAGTTGATGCCTCCCTTTCCGCCCGTTCCGGCAGTGTGCGGGCTACCCTCAGGGTGTGCCTGCGCAAGGCCCCGTGCAATTCCCGCAGGGATGAGTGCTGGGACTCCTTCCGGGACGCAAGAGGGGCGTCCCGGAGAGGATTACTCACACGCTAAACGGGCATACCAGTTAAATTATGCGGAAGGGGAATGAGTGATCACCGGTGTGAGCCCGACGCTCCGCCGTCGCAAGCTCGCAGCCGAGTTGCGCCGGCTCCGCGAGGAGTCAGGGATGAACGGCGTGCAGGTGGCCAAGGCTCTACGCTGGTCGACCTCAAAAATTTCACGCCTTGAAACAGGGCAGGTAGCACCGACTGTCAAAGACGTAGAGAAACTGCTCAAACAATACGACGTCGAAGCTGAACTGAGCGAAATTCTGATCTCGCTTGCCGCGGAAGGCGGCGCCAAGGGGTGGTGGGAGTCCTACTCCGACGTCCTGAACGAAACAGTGATCGAGCTGATCGGGTTGGAGGCCGGCGCCACACGGGTAAGGGCTTGGCACGCGACCGTGCTGCCGGGGCTGCTCCAGACGCGCGACTACGCCACTCAGGTAGGGCTGCTCTACCGGTCGCTGGAACTGGTCTCACCGAGCAAGATCGACCGCAGGACGCGAGTGCGCCTGCGGCGCCAGCGGTTGCTGGAGTCCGAGACGCCGTTGAGGCTGTCCGTGGTGCTGGACGAGGCCGTTCTGCGACGCAGGTTCGGCGACAGCGATGATCGGATGATGCGCGAGCAGTTGTGTCATCTGGTGGAAGTGAGCAAGCTGCCGAACGTCTCGATTCGGGTGCTCCGCCTCGACCAACCTCATCCCACCGACATCACGAATTTCTTGCTCCTCAGTTTTCCGTCCATGCCGGTTCTGGGGCCGATCTCGAACGATGTCGTGTACTACGAGAATGTGCCGTTGTTCAACCTGGTAGAGGACGATGAAACGGTCTACCAGTATTCTCTGGTCTTTGACCTGCTGGTGAAGGCCGCCCTTGACGAGGACGCTTCCAAGGACTTCATGACTGCTCTGGCCGACGTGTAGCCCCTTCCCATTCAAGGGAATGAATAGAGTAAATCCCCTGAAGCGAGGAGCGCCATGATCAGGTGGCGTAAGAGCAGTCAGAGTGTTGGGGCAGGAGAATGTGTCGAGGTGGCCCGCCTCAGCGATGACCAGATCGGGGTCCGTCAATCGCGCACGCCGGACGTGGCGCCGATGATCTTCACACGTCAGGAGTGGGCGGCCTTCCTGCTCGGCGTGCACGCCCTCGAGTTTGAGCTGGCGGCCCTGGATGCCGAGCAGAGCTCAGACGTCTGACCATCGCCTGAGGACGCAGCGGCGCGCGTCGTCGCGCCGTTGCGAAGATTGCGCCACATGTCCTTGCCGAAAGTTCGCTTCTTGTTCATTGGCTTTGCGATAACCTCCGTCACATGCTCGGCGACCCGCGACGTCGCTGGTAGGAGCGCGTGTTTACATCGTTGTATGATCGCAATGCGTCGGTGATCCAGCTGTGGTCGCCGAACGTGTTGACTTCGCGCAACCCAAGTAAGCGCTTGTTCTTTCGTGCCGCCAGGAGGGCAACATCCGATGCTAGAGATCCCGAATTCATCGGATGTATGGCGGAAGAGTTCTTTCAGCCAGGGAGCCGGCGAGTGCGTTGAGTTCATGCGCGACGTTGCTGGCGGCGTGCTCATCAGAGACTCCAAGAATCCCGCCGGTCCCGTCCTCTCCTTCACCGTCGGTGAGTGGCGCGCTTTCGTCGCGGGTGTGCGCAACCAGGAGTTCGAGGTCTGATCACGTCCCGACAGTCGCTTCAAGACCCCTCGCGATCCGCGAGGGGTCTTGTTTGCTGCCGGAAGCAGCCCCCGGCTGACACTTTGTTCAGAAAAAGCGTTAGACTGCGGGCCGACAAGTTTGTGAAGGGGTTCACAAAGGAACGAAGGCGCCACACCCCGAGGCCTTCGAGCGTGTAGGACAGGACAGTCCAGTGACCGTGCCAGCAGCCAACCAGGCTGACGCCGACGTTATCGTGGTCGGCGCCGGTCCCGCCGGTTCCGCGACCGCCTTCTACCTTGCCCGCTCCGGGCTCGATGTGCTGCTTCTGGAGAAGACCAGGTTCCCCCGGGAGAAGGTCTGCGGCGACGGGCTCACGCCGCGGGCGGTCAAGCAGTTGCTCAACATGGGTGTCGACATCGACGCGCCCGGCTGGGTCAGGAACAAGGGCCTGCGCGTGGTGGGCGGGGGGCTCAGGTTCGAGCTCGACTGGCCCCAGCTGGAGAGGTTCCCCGACTTCGGGCTGGTGCGGACCCGTAAGGACTTCGACCAGATCGTCGCCGCGAACGCCGTCAAGGGCGGGGTGCGGTTGATGGAGGGGGTCAACGTCACCGGGCCGGTGATCGACGACCGCAGCGGGCACGTCCAGGGGGTCACCACCAAGGACGGCCGGACGTACAGGTCCAAGCTGGTGGTGGCGGCCGACGGCAACAGCACGCGGCTGGCGCTCGGGATGGGGCTGCACAAGCGCGAGGACCGTCCGATGGGCGTGGCGGTGCGGACGTACTTCGAGAGCCCGCGCCACGACGACGACTACCTGGAGACCTGGCTGGAGCTGTGGGACGGCGACACGCTGCTGCCCGGCTACGGATGGGTGTTCGGGGTGGGGGACGGCACCGCCAACGTGGGGCTGGGGCTGCTCAACACGAGTGACCAGTTCAAGCACATCGACTATCGCGACCTGCTCAAGCGGTGGTGCAGGGCGATGCCGGCGGAGTGGGGGTTCACCGAGGAGAACATGGTGGGGCCGATCCGCGGCGCCGCGCTCCCGATGGCCTTCAACCGGCAGCCTCACTACACCCGCGGCCTGGTTCTGGTCGGTGACTCGGGCGGCGCGATCAACCCGTTCAACGGCGAGGGCATCGCCTATGCCATGGAGACCGGGGAGATCGCGGCCGAGGTCATCGTCAAGGCGCTGCGGAGCAGCACCCCCGCGGACAGAGAACGCATCCTGCGCACATATCCTCAGGTGTTGAAGGACGCCTACGGCGGTTACTTCACGCTGGGCAGGTGGTTCGTCCAGGCGATCGGAAAGCCGGGAGTGATGAGCTTCGGAACGAGGCACGGGTTGCCACACCCGAGGCTGATGCGCTTCGCGCTCAAACTCCTTGGTAATCTCACCGACCGGCGAGGCGATGTGTCAGACAAGATCATCAACGCCCTTTCGAAGGTCGCCCCACCAGCATGAACCTCAGAACGATCAGATCAGGCTGCGCGCCCGCGCGCGTGGCGACTCAAGAGGAGGCGTAGCGATGGACCTTTACGTGCCCATCCTGGTGCTCGCCGTTCTCGCGGGGGGCTTCGCGATCTTCTCGGTCGCCATCGCTCCCTTCACCGGTCCCAAGCGCTGGAACCGCGCCAAGCTTGACGCCTACGAATGCGGCATCGAGCCGACGCCCCAGCCGGTCGGTGGCGGACGGTTCCCGCTGAAATACATGATCACCGCGATGCTCTTCATCGTGTTCGACATCGAGATCATCTTCCTTTACCCCTGGGCTGTCTCCTTCGCGCCGCTGAAGAACGACGCGGGCAGCGTGCTCTCCTCGGGCCTCGGGGTGTTCGCGCTTGTCGAGATGCTGCTGTTCATCGTCACCGTGCTCGTCGCGTACGCGTACGTGTGGCGTCGCAAGGGTCTGGACTGGGACTGAAAATGGGACTTGAAGAGAAACTCCCCAGCGGGTTCATCCTCAGCACGGTCGAAGCGGCCGCGGGATGGGCGCGAAAGAACTCCGTGTGGCCCGCCACGTTCGGCCTCGCGTGTTGCGCCATCGAGCTGATGGCCACCGGTGGCCCCCACTACGACCTGGCGCGCTTCGGTATGGAGCGCGCTTCGGCGTCTCCCCGGCAGGCCGACCTGATGATCGTGGCCGGGCGGGTCTCCCAGAAGATGGCCCCCGTCCTGCGGCAGATCTACGACCAGATGGCCGAGCCCAAGTGGGTCATCTCGATGGGCGTGTGCGCCTCCAGCGGCGGCATGTTCAACAACTACGCCATCGTGCAGGGCGTGGACCACGTCGTCCCCGTCGACATCTACCTGCCGGGCTGCCCGCCGCGGCCGGAGATGCTGATCGACGCGATCGTGAAGCTGCACGACAAGATCCAGAACATGAAGTTCGGCGCCCACCGCGCCAAGCAGATCGAGGAGCTCGAGCAGCAGGCGCTGCGCGCGCTGCCGCTGATCGACCAGGGGGCAGGCAAGTGACTTCGCCCGACAACCTGCCCGAGGTCCCGGACGCGGGCGTCCCGCCGGTTCCGCCGGCCCCGCCCGAGCAGCCCATCGCCAGGCGCGGCATGTTCGGGACGAACGACTCCGGCGACACCTCCGGATACGGCGGCCTCGTCGTACGCCGCGCGCCCCAGCTGTCGACGCCCCGCCCGTACGGCGGCTACTTCGACGAACTGGTGGACATCCTGGCGCTCGACGACGCCATCGAGCGGGTCGTCGTCGACCGGGGCGAGCTGACCCTGCACGTCAAGCGGGAGCGGCTCGTCGAGGTCTGCCAGAAGCTGCGCGACGACCCCGCGCTGCGCTTCGAGCTGTCGCTGGGCGTGTCGGGCGTGCACTACCCGCACCTGGCGGGCGAGGAGCTGCACGCGGTGATCCACCTGTGCTCGATCACCCACAACCGGCGCGTACGCGTCGAGGCCAGCGCCCCCGACGCCGACCCGCACATCCCTTCGACGGTCGGCGTCTACCCGGGCCACGACTGGCACGAGCGCGAGGCGTACGACTTCTTCGGCATCATCTTCGACGGCCACCCGGCGCTGACCCGCATCATGATGCCGGACGACTGGGACGGCCACCCGCAGCGCAAGGACTACCCGCTCGGCGGCATCCCGGTCGAGTACCGCGGAGCCACCGTTCCGGCGCCCGACGAGAGGAGGTCCTACTCATGAGCACGAGCTACGACGAGGCGACCGAGGGCAAGGTCTACTCGGTCAACGGCGCGGACTGGGACCAGGTCGTCAGCAACGTCCGCGACTCCGACGACGAGCGCCTGGTCATCAACATGGGCCCGCAGCACCCGTCCACCCACGGCGTGCTCCGGCTGGTGCTGACCCTCGACGGTGAGACGGTGACCGAGGCGCGCGGCGTCATCGGCTACCTGCACACCGGGATCGAGAAGAACATGGAGTACCGGACGTGGACCCAGGGGACCACGTTCGTCACCCGCATGGACTACCTCTCGCCGATCTTCAACGAGGCGGCCTACTGCATGAGCGTGGAGAAGCTCCTCGGCATCGAGGACCGCATTCCCGCCCGGGCCCAGGCCATCCGCGTGATGATGATGGAGCTCAACCGGATCTCCTCGCACCTGGTGGCGATGGGCACGTTCGGGATGGAGCTGGGCGCGACCACGCCGTTCCTGTTCGGCTACCGTGACCGCGAGCTGGTCATGGACCTGTTCGAGTACATCACCGGCCTGCGCATGAACCACGCGTACGTGCGCCCCGGCGGCGTCAGCGTGGACCTGCCCGCGGGCGCGGTGGACAAGGTCGGCGAGTTCCTCAAGGAGATGCCCAAGCGGATCAAGGACATCCGCAAGCTCCTCGACGAGAACCCCGTCTACGTGCGCCGCACCAAGGACGTCGGCTACCTCGACCTGACCGGCTGCATGGCGCTGGGCGTCACCGGGCCGATCCTGCGGGCCGCCGGCCTGCCGTGGGACCTGCGCAAGTCGCAGCCCTACTGCGGGTACGAGACCTACGACTTCGAGGTGGCGACCGAGCGCGGCTGTGACGTGTTCTCCCGCTACCTGGTGCGCATGCGCGAGATGGAGGAGTCGCTCAAGATCGTCGAGCAGGCCCTCGACCGCATCGCCGGCCCGCTCAAGGGCGACCCGGTGATGATCGAGGACAAGAAGATCGGCTGGCCGGCGCAGCTCGCGCTCGGCCCCGACGGCTTCGGCAACTCGCCCGACCACATCGCGCACATCATGGGCAGCTCCATGGAGGCCCTCATCCACCACTTCAAGCTGGTGACCGAGGGGTTCCGGGTGCCCGCGGGCCAGGCGTACGCGCCCATCGAGTCGCCCAAGGGCGAGCTGGGCGCCCACGTCGTCAGCGACGGCGGCACCCGCCCCTACCGCGTCCACTTCCGCGAGCCCTCGTTCACGAACCTGCAGAGCTTCCCCGCCATGGCGGAGGGCGGCCAGGTCGCGGACGTGATCGCCGCGGTGGCATCTATCGACCCCGTCATGGGAGGTGTGGACAGGTGAGCGAGCTTGTCGAGCACACAATCAGACACAGCACCGAAGTCATGAACACGCCGGAGGCGTGGTCATGACTTACTCGCCGGAGGTCCGGGAGCGTCTCGAACGAGATGCCAAGGAGATCATCGGGCGCTACCCGAAGACGCGGTCGGCGCTCCTGCCGCTCCTCCACCTCGTGCAGTCAGAAGACGGGTACGTCTCCGATGACGGCCAGGAGCTCTGCGCTGAGCTGCTGGGCATCACCAAGGCCGAGGTCACGGGCGTCGCGACCTTCTACACGATGTACCGGCGCAAGCCCGCCGGCGACTACCACGTCGGCGTCTGCATCAACGCGCTGTGCGCCGTCATGGGCGGCGACGAGATCTGGGAGGAGCTCTCGGAGCACACCGGCGTCGGCCACGACGAGGTGACCTCCGACGGCAAGGTCTCGCTGGAGCGCATCGAGTGCAACGCGGCCTGCGACTTCGCCCCGGTCATGATGGTCAACTGGGAGTTCTTCGACAACCAGACGCCCGCCTCGGCCAAGCAGCTCGTGGACGACCTGCGCGACGGCAAGGACGTGCGGCCGACCCGGGGACCCAAGCGCCTGTGCAGCTTCAAGGAGGCCTCGCGTGTGCTCGCGGGCCTGCCCGACGACCTGGCGGGCGACGGCCCCTCGGCGGCGGGCCCCTCGCTGGAGGGCCTCAAGGTCGCCAAGGCCAACGGATGGAAGGCCCCAGAGGCATGAGCACCACACTGACCCCGGTCCTGACCGCGAAGTGGGACCAGCCCAACTCCTTCACCCTCGACGGCTACGGCGAGTACGAGGCGGCCAAGAAGGCGCTGGGCATGGACCCCGACGCGGTCATCCAGGCCGTCAAGGACTCGGGCCTGCGCGGCCGCGGCGGCGCCGGCTTCCCGACCGGGATGAAGTGGGGCTTCATCCCGCAGGGCGACGGCAAGCCGCACTACCTCGTCGTCAACGCCGACGAGTCGGAGCCGGGCACCTGCAAGGACATCCCGCTCATGATGGCCAACCCGCACGCGCTGGTCGAGGGCGTCATCATCACGGCGTTCGCGATCCGGGCCAACCACGCCTTCATCTACGTGCGGGGCGAGGTGCTGCACGTCATCCGGCGGCTGCACGCGGCCGTGCGGGAGGCGTACGAGAAGGGCTACCTGGGCGCCGACATCTTCGGCTCCGGCTACGGCCTCGAACTCGTCGTGCACAGCGGCGCGGGCGCGTACATCTGCGGTGAGGAGACGGCGCTGCTCGACTCGCTCGAAGGCTTCAGGGGTCAACCGCGACTCAAGCCCCCGTTCCCGGCCGTGGCGGGCCTGTACGCCTCGCCGACTGTGGTGAACAACGTGGAATCGGTGGCGAGTGTTCCCTCGATCATCGCCAACGGGGCCGACTGGTTCGCCGGGATGGGCACCGAGAAGTCCAAGGGCTTCGGCATCTTCTCGCTCAGCGGCCACGTCACCAGGCCCGGCCAGTACGAGGCCCCGCTCGGCATCACGCTGCGCGAGCTGCTCGACATGGCCGGCGGGGTCCGCGCGGGGCATCAGATCAAGTTCTGGACCCCGGGCGGCTCGTCCACGCCGATCTTCACCGACGAGCACCTCGACGTGCCCCTCGACTTCGAGGCGGTCGGAGCGAAGGGCTCCATGCTGGGCACCCGCGCGCTGCAGATCTTCGACGAGACGACCTGCGTGGTCCGTACGGTGCTGCGCTGGACGGAGTTCTACGCCCACGAGTCGTGCGGCAAGTGCACCCCCTGCCGGGAGGGCACCTACTGGCTCAAGCAGGTGCTCAAGCGCCTGGAGAAGGGCCAGGGCACCGAGGAGGACCTGTCCACGATCACCGACATCGCGGACAACATCCTGGGCCGCTCGTTCTGCGCGCTGGGTGACGGCGCGACGAGCCCGATCCACTCCTCGGTGAAGTACTTCCGCGACGAATACCTCAAGCACTTCGAGATCGGCGGCTGTCCGTTCGACCCGAAGAAGTCCACTCTCTGGGGTGAGCAGTGACTGTCGTAGAAACCGAGACGAACCTGGTGACCCTGTCGATCGACGGGTTCCAGGTCAGTGTCCCCAAGGGCACTCTGATCATCAGGGCAGCCGAGCTGCTGGGCATCCAGATCCCCCGGTTCTGCGACCACCCGCTGCTCGACCCGGCGGCCAACTGCCGCCAGTGCCTGGTCGACATCCCCGACGCGGGCAACGGCCGCGGCTTCCCCAAGCCGCAGCCGTCCTGCGCGATCGAGGTCGCCGAGGGCATGGTCGTGCAGACGCAGCTCACCTCGCCGGTCGCCGAGAAGGCGCAGCGCGGGGCCATGGAACTGCTGCTGATGAACCACCCGCTCGACTGCCCGGTCTGCGACAAGGGCGGCGAGTGCCCCCTGCAGAACCAGGCGATGTCCAACGGGCAGGGCGAGTCCAGGTTCCAGGAGCAGAAGCGGACGTTCCCCAAGCCGCTGCCGCTGTCCACGCAGGTGCTGCTGGACCGCGAGCGCTGCGTCCAGTGCGCCCGCTGCATCCGCTTCTCCGACCAGATCGCCGGCGACCCGCTCATCGAGTTCTTCGAGCGCGGCGCCAAGGAGCAGGTGCGCACCGCCGACGGCGAGCCGTTCAACTCCTACTTCTCCGGCAACACGGTGCAGATCTGCCCGGTCGGCGCGCTGACCGGCGCCGCCTACCGGTTCCGCGCCAGGCCGTTCGACCTGGTCTCCACACCGAGCGCGTGCGAGCACTGCGCCTCCGGGTGCAGCCTGCGCACCGACCACCGGCGCGGCCGGGTCACCCGCCGCCTGGCGGGCAACGACCCGCTGGTGAACGAGGAGTGGAACTGCGACAAGGGCCGCTGGGCCTTCGCCTACGCCACGCAGCCCGACCGGCTCAAGCAGCCGCTGGTGCGCAACGAGGACGGCGTGCTCGTGCCGGCCTCGTGGCCGGAGGCGCTGGAGGTCGCGGCCCGCGGCCTGGCCGCCGCCCGCGGCAAGGCCGGGGTGCTGGTCGGCGGCCGGGTGACGGTCGAGGACGCGTACGCGTACGCGAAGTTCGCCAGGCTCGCCCTGAACACCAACGACATCGACTTCCGCGCCAGGCCGCACTCCGCCGAGGAGGCGCAGTTCCTGGCCCACGCGGTGGCCGGCAAGGGCATCGAGGTCTCCTTCACCGACCTGGAGAACGCCCCGGCCGTGCTGCTCGTCGGGTTCGAGCCCGAGGAGGAGTCGCCGAGCGTCTTCCTGCGCCTGCGCAAGGCGTGGATGAAGAAGCGGCTCCAGGTCACCGCGATCGCCCCGTTCGCCACCAAGGGGCTGGCCAAGATGGGCGGCACGCTCATCCGCACCGCGCCGGGCGGCGAGGCCGACGCGATCGGCGAGCTGGTCGGCACGCTGGCGGAGGGCACGATCGTGCTGGCCGGCGAGCGGCTGGCCACCGTCCCCGGCGCCCTGTCCGCCCTGCTGCGGCTCGTGGCCGCCTCCGGCGCCAGGCTCGCCTGGATCCCGCGCCGGGCCGGTGAGCGCGGCGCGATCGAGGCGGGCGCGCTGCCGAACCTGCTGCCCATCGGCCGCCCCGTCGCCGACGAGGTCGCCAGGGCCGAGGTCGCCAGGGCGTGGAACGTCGCCTCGCTGCCCGACACGCCCGGCCGCGACACCACCGGCATGCTCGGCGCCGCCCTCGACGGGCAGCTCGACGCGCTGGTCGTGGCCGGGGTCGACCCCTACGACCTGGACGACCCGGCCGCCACGCTGACCGCGCTGGAGAACACGCCGTTCATCGTCAGCCTGGAGATCCGCGCCAGCGCGGTCACCGACCGGGCCGACGTGGTCCTGCCGGTCGCCGCCGTGCAGGAGAAGAGCGGCACGTTCGTCAACTGGGAAGGCAGGGGCCGCTCCTTCGAGGCCCCGCTCAAGGTGCCGGGCCTGCGCAGCGACCTGGCCGTGATCGGCCACCTGGCCGACCGGATGGACGTCCACCTGGGTCTGCCCGACGCCACGGCCGCCCGGCGCGAGCTGAGCGCCATCGGCGCCTGGCGCGGCACCCGCATCTCCGCCCCCAACACCGCCACCCGCTCGCAGTCCGCGCCGCGGGCCGGCGAGGCGCTGCTGGCCAGCTGGCACCAGCTCCTGGACGACGGCCGCCTTCAGGACGGCGAGCCCTACCTGGCGGGCACCGCCCGCGAGGCCGTCGCCCTGGTCTCGGCGGCCACGGCGGCCGACGT
>NZ_JAHKRL010000548.1 GCF_019396405.1 Nonomuraea rhizosphaerae
CCCCGCCCCCGCCCCCGACGCGGTCACCTACGCCGAGGCCGCCGTCGAGCGGCTGCGCGCCGCCGAGCGCGAGGCGAGCTGGGAGCTCGGCGCCGAGAGCGCCCGCGCGCTGCTGGCCGCCGGGCGCGGCGAGGACGCGCTGGCCGCGCTGCAGGCCGCGACCGACTTCCAGGCCGACGACCCGGTCTCCAAGCAGCACCGCGACGGCGTGCGCAGGGCGCTGATCCTGGCCACGCTCGGCCGCATCGCCGAGGCCGTGGACGCGCTGCCCGACCTCGACGTGGTCGGCGAGCACCCCGGCTCCTGGGTGGAGTGGAGCCAGGCCGTCGCCAAGCTCGTCGGCTCCGCGCAGATCACCAACACCTGGCAGCTCGGCCGCGTGCTGCGCCAGTGGATCGACTACTTCGGCATGATGGGCGGCTACCGCGCCCGCTTCGAGCTCGCCCTGGTCGCCGGTGAGCTGGCCCTGGCCAGGCAGGGTGTCTGGCAGGCCAAGCTGCTGGCCGACCTGGCCCAGTCCACCGCCGGCGAGCTGCGTCAGACCGAGGGCCTGGAGGAGCGGGTCGCCGCGCTGCGCGCCGCCGCCGAGGCGACCGCCGAGCCGCCCGCCCCCTGCCCGGTGGACGAGCGCGTCGCCTACTTCGACGCCGCCGACGGCCACAACGCCGACCCCGAGCGGTGGGCCGGCTGGCTGTCCCCGCGCTCCGGCGAGGACCTGGAGACCACCCGCCGCCACACCACCACGCTCGGCTTCCTCGGCTACCCGGCGACGGGCGCCGACATCTACTGGAAGCTGCTGGTCGACTCCGGTGACATCGCCGCCGCCGACGCCGACGACGTCTCCACCCTGACCACGCTGCTCATCGAGGCCCGCCAGGACGAGCGGCTGGAGCAGATGGCGGCCCTGCTGCCGCACGACCGGCAGTACCTCGCGCTGGCCCGCCTGCACAGCTCCCGCGAGCGGTGGGCCGAGGCGCTGGAGGCGGCCGAGCACGCCGTCGCCGCCGGGGGCGGGATCGAGGCCCGCCGCATCCTGGCCGGCGCGGCCCAGCAGCTCGACGAGAACGCCAAGGGCGCCAAGGCGCTGCTGGAGGTGCTCGACGAGCTGGAGGAGGAGGACGCCTGGCGCATGATCGTCATGGCCACCTCGGGCGAGGACTGGGACACCGTGCGCAAGGGCACCGCCAAGATCGGCATGCCGGTCAAGTCGGGCGAGGGGCCGATCGAGGAGGAGATGGGCCTGGTCCGGATCATCCTGCCGGCGCCCGACGGCGGCCAGCGGCAGATCCTGTCCATCCGAACCGGCCCCGCCACCGCCCGCCTCGCGCTGCCGCAGCCGCGTGGCATGGACTACAACGCGGGCGACCTCGTCGTGTTCGACCCGCAGCTCCTGGAGCCCGTCCCCGACGACCCCGAGGAGCAGCAGAACTTCGTGCCGCCCTTCGCCGCCGTGCGCATCCTGCGGCCGGGCGGGTACACCAGCTACTTCTTCGACGGCGCCGCGCCGAGCGAGTCGGACTGGGCGGAGTTCACCGAGGTCATGGCCGAGCGCGGCTGGCCGATGTGGGTCTACAGCGACGAGAACTACACCGTCAGCCACCCGACCGGCGGCGAGGCGCTGCCGGGCGTGTTCGGCTGGGTGGCGGTGCCGCCGGACGTGTCGGCGGTCGAGGTCGACGCGCTGCTCGACGACGCCACCGAGCGGTGGTCGCACCCGCTGGCCTGGCTCGACCTGGCCAAGGAGGTCGACGTGGAGGTCGAGCGGCACGAGCGCATCGTCAAGGAGTACGGGCTGTAGGTCCGGGGCTCGCCCCTCTTCGAGGGGGCCGGGTGGCGGGGAGCGCGTCCGGGCTGACATGATCCGGCGCATGAGCTTCGTACGGTGGTCGGCGTGATCGGGCGGTTCAGCCTCGAAGGCAAGGTGGCGATCGTCACCGGCGCGTCCTCGGGCCTGGGGGTGGCGTTCGCGCGCGGCCTGGCCGAGGCGGGCGCCGACGTCGTGATCGGCGCCCGGCGCGCGGACCGGCTGGAAGAGACGCGGCGGCTGGTCGAGGAGACCGGCCGCCGGTGCCTGGCCGTCACGACGGACGTGGCCCGTGTCGAGGACTGCCAGGCGCTGGTCGCGGCGGCCGTCGAGACGATGGGCGCCGTGGACGTGCTGATCAACAACGCCGGGGTCGGCACCGCCGTGCCCGCGCTGCGGGAGTCGCCCGAGGAGTTCCGCCGGGTGATCGACATCAACCTGCACGGCACGTACTGGATGGCGCAGGCGTGCGCGCAGGTGATGCGGCCCGGCTCGTCCATAGTCAACATCGGCAGCATTCTTGGCGAGACCACCGCCGGGCTGCCGCAGGCCGCCTACAGCGCGTCGAAGGCCGCGGTGGTCGGGCTGACCCGCGATCTGGCGCAGCAGTGGACGGGCCGGCGCGGGATCCGGGTCAACTGCCTGGAGCCGGGGTTCTTCGCCTCGGAGATGACCGACGACTTCAAGCCCGAGTACGTGCAGCGGCTGATGGAGCAGCGGGTCGTCATGGGGCGGATGGGGGATCCGGGCGAGCTGGTGGCGGCGGCGGTGTTCCTGGCCAGTGACGCGGCGTCGTACATCACCGGGGTGGCGCTCCCGGTCGACGGAGGCGTCCTGCTGACCTGATCAGGAGCGTGCCTGATAGCTTTGGGGCGCTTATCTACCAGGACAAAGGGGGGCGCACGCCATGCAGGACATCGACCGGCTCGCGGCTGTGATCAGGGACGAGCGGCCCTGGGGCGGGTTCGACAGGTTCACCCTGAACGAGGTGTCCACCGTCAAGATCATCGATGTGGCGCCGGGGCAGCGGCTGAGCCTCCAGCGGCACAAGCAGCGCGACGAGCTGTGGGTGGCGCTGGACCCGGGGTGCGTGTTCGAGGTCGACGGCGAGCGGATCGAGCCGGGGGTGGGGGACCGGGTGCTCATCCGCGCGGGGCAGACGCACCGGCTGAGCTCGTCGGGGCCGGCGACGCGGATCCTGGAGATCGCCTTCGGCCACTTCGACGAGGACGACATCGAGCGCCTGGAGGACTCGTACGGGCGTTCGTGACGATTCTTGATCGCCGCGCCTGGAGTGCGTAGAGCGCCTGCCGGCTCTGCGGCGCCGTGCTCGCCAGGCGCACTTTCCATCCTTTACGGCCGGCATGGGCCGGCCCCACCCTCGGCGCGGGGCCGGCGTCTGTCCAGGGAAACGCTCCTCCGGTGATGCGGGGCCGGGCGCCGTGACGTGCGCACGGTGGGCCACGCTCGTGGACACGGCAAGCACCCCGCGCCGGGACCTTGTACCGTTTTGTCGTGGGATCTATGTTCGTTGCGTAGTCCGGTGCTTGTTGCGCATTAAGGAACAACCGGAGGTCCCATGGCGAGCCGGCCGCGTCTGGTGATCATTGGAGCTGGCATCGTGGGCTGCGCCCTGGCCGACGAGCTCACCGGACGGGGGTGGACGGACGTCACCGTGGTCGACCAGGGGCCGTTGTTCGCCGCCGGAGGGTCGAGCTCGCACGCTCCCGGCCTGGTCTTCCAGACGAACCCGTCGAGGACGATGACCCAGTTCGCGTCCTACACCGTCCGGAAGTACAGCGGTCTGGGATGCTTCGAGCAGGTCGGCGGCCTTGAGGTGGCCACCACCGAGGCGCGCTGGCACGACCTGCGCCGCAAGCTCGGCTGGGCCGAGTCCTGGGGCGTCGAAGGGGAGCTGGTCGGGCCCGAGCGGTGCGTCGAGATGTGGCCGATGCTCGACCAGGACAAGGTGCTCGGCGGCCTCCACGTGCCCAGCGACGGGCTGGCCGCGGCCGTCCGCTGCTGCGAGGCGCAGGCGCGACGGGCCATCGCCCGGGGCGCGCGGTTCAACGCCCACCACACCGTCGTCGGCCTCGAACAGAAGGGCGGCCGGGTCACCGGCGTCTCGGTCGAGGTGCGCAGGCCCGAGACGCGCGAGGTCGAGTACCGGACGCTGTCGGCCGACGTGGTGGTGTGCGCCGCCGGGTTCTGGGGGCCGCACGTGGGCGGGATGGCCGGGCTGACCGTGCCGCTGCTGCCCCTGGCGCACCAGTACGCCAAGACGGGCGCGCTGCCCGTGGGGGACGGGCCCATCCTGCGGCACCAGGACCGGGACCTGTACTTCCGCGGCCACGGCGACCGCATCGGGATCGGCTCCTACTCGCACCGCCCCATGCCGGTCGGGCAGCACGAGATCGGCCCCAAGGGGACGACCATGCCGTCGGTGCAGGCCTTCACCGCGGAGGACTTCGAGCCGGCGTGGCGCGACGCGGTCGAGCTGATGCCGGGGCTGAAGGAGTCGTCGTACGAGGACGGCATCAACGGGATCTTCTCCTTCACGCCCGACGGGTTCCCGCTGATCGGCGAGGCGCCGCACCTGGACGGGTTCTGGCTGGCGGAGGCCGTGTGGGTGACCCACTCGGCGGGCGTGGCCAGGGCGGTGGCCGAGCTGCTGGTGGACGGGCACTCCGGCTACGACCTGCACGAGTGCGAGCTGGGCAGGTTCGAGCCTGTGCAGCTCTCGCCCGCCTACGTCGAGGAGCGCGGCAAGCAGAACTTCGTCGAGGTCTACGACGTCATCCACCCGCTCCAGCCGATGGAGTCGCCGCGGCCGATGCGCACCAGCCCCTTCTACGCCCGGCAGCGTGAGCTGGGCGGCTACTTCCTGGAGGCGGCGGGCTGGGAGCGGCCCCACTGGTTCGAGGCGAACATGCCGCTGCTGGAGGACCTGGTCGTCCGCGCCGGCGCGGAGAAGGCCGAGCCGGTGCTCGGGGTCGCCCGGCGCGACCCGTGGGCCGGCCGGTACTGGTCGCCGATCGCCGCCGCCGAGTCGCACGCGACCCGCGAGAGCGTCGCCCTGTACGACATGACCTCGCTCAAGCGGATCGAGGTGGGCGGCCCCGGCGCGCTGGGGTTCCTGCAGTACCTGACCACCAACAACCTGGACAAGAAGCCCGGCTCGGTCACGTACTCGCTGCTGCTGGACGCCAAGGGCGGCGTGCGCTCCGACCTGACGGTGGCGCGGCTGGCCGAGGACCGCTTCCAGATCGGCGCGAACGGCAACCTCGACCTCGAATGGCTGACCCGCCACGCTCCCGGCGGCGTGTACGTCCGCGACATCACGCCCGGCACCTGCTGCGTCGGCGTGTGGGGCCCGCGGGCCAGGGAGCTGGTCCAGCCGCTGACGGACATGGACCTGTCGCACGAGAACTTCCGCTACTTCACCCTCAAGACCGGGTACGTCGGGCACGTGCCGGTGATCGCGATGCGAGTCTCGTACGTGGGCGAGCTGGGCTGGGAGCTGTACACCAGCGCCGACCTGGGCCTCAAGCTGTGGGACACGCTCTGGGCCACGGGCCTGCCGATCGCGGGCGGCCGGGCCGCGTTCAACAGCCTGCGGGTGGAGAAGGGCTACCGGCTGTGGGGCGTGGACATGACGCCCGAGCACAACCCGTACGAGGCCGGGCTGGGCTTCGCCGTCCGGCGGGACAAGGACTTCCTGGGCCGCGACGCCATCGGCGAGGAGCTGACCCGCAAGCTCGTGCCGCTGCTCAGCGCCGAGGTGGTGATGGGCAAGGAGCCCGTGCGGCACGACGGCCGCACCGTCGGCTACGTGACGAGCGCCGCGTACGGGCACACGATCCAGCGCCCGATCGCCTACGCCTGGCTGCCGATCGAGCTGACAGCACCCGGGACACACGTCGAAATCTCATACTTCGGGCGGAGCGTTACGGCCGAGGTCGCCACCGAGCCCCTGTTCGACCCCCGGATGGAGAAGATCAAACGGTGACCCACCCGGACTTCCTCTGGCGCAACCCCGAGCCGAGGCCCGCCTACGACGTCGTCATCGTCGGCGGCGGCGGGCACGGCCTGGCCACCGCCTACTACCTGGCCAGGAACCACGGGATCACGAACGTGGCCGTGCTGGAGAAGGGCTGGCTGGCCGGCGGCAACATGGCGCGCAACACCACGGTCATCCGCTCCAACTACCTGTGGGACGAGAGCGCCGCCATCTACGAGCACTCGCTGAAGCTGTGGGAGGGGCTCAGCGACGAGCTGGACTACGACCTGCAGTTCAGCCAGCGGGGCGTGCTCAACCTGGCGCACAACCTCGGCGACGTGCGCGAGGGCAGGCGGCGGGTCAACGCCAACCGGCTCAACGGCGTGGACGCCGAGTGGCTCGACGCCGACGAGGTCAAGAAGTTCTGCCCGGTCATCAACGTCTCCGAACGCGCCCGCTACCCGGTCATGGGGGCCACCCTCCAGCGGCGCGGCGGCATCGCCAAGCACGACCACGTCGCCTGGGCCCTGGCCCGCAAGGCCGACGCGTACGGCGTGGACCTGATCCAGGGCTGCGAGGTCACCGGCTTCGAGATCACCGATGGCCGGGCCGTGGCCGTGCGCACCTCGAAGGGACGCATCGCGGCCGGGAAGATCGCGCTGGCCTCCGCCGGGCACACGTCCGTGCTGGCCGCCGAGGCCGGGATCCGGCTGCCGCTCCAGTCGCACCCGCTCCAGGCACTGGTGTCGGAGCTGCTGGAGCCGGTGCTCGACTGCGTTGTGATGTCGAACGCCGTGCACGTGTACGTGAGCCAGGCGCACAAGGGCGAGCTGGTCATGGGCGCCGGCATCGACCCCTACAACTCCTACGGCCAGCGCGGCGCCTTCCACGTGATCGAGGCGCAGATGGCGGCGGCGCTGGAGCTGTTCCCGATCTTCAGCCGGGTGCGGGTGCTGCGCACGTGGGCCGGCATCGTGGACGTCTCGCCCGACGCCTCGCCGATCGTCGGCCGCACGCCGGTCGAGGGGCTGTACATCAACGCGGGCTGGGGGACGGGCGGGTTCAAGGCCACGCCGGGCTCCGGCTGGGTGTACGCGCACACGATCGCCCATGGGGAGCCGCATCCGCTGGCCGAGCCGTTCGCGCTGGACAGGTTCACGACGGGAGCGCTCATCGACGAGCACGGCGCGGCGGCGGTCGCTCATTAAGGGGGCCCACTGATGATGCTGATCGAGTGCCCCCACTGCGGGCCGCGCGACGAGAACGAGTTCCGGTACGGCGGCCAGGCCGGGGTCTCCTACCGGCCCGAGGACACCTCGGACGAGGAGTGGGCCGGGTACGTGTTCCTGCGCGACAACCCCAAGGGCTGGTTCCACGAGCGCTGGTTCCACGTCCACGGCTGCCGGACCTGGTTCAGCGTCGAACGCCACACGCTCACCCACGAGATCCGGAAGGCGCCATGACCCGTCTGGCCAGGGGCGGCCTGGTGGACCGCTCGGTCACCCTGTCGTTCAGCTTCGACGGCCGGCCCATGGAGGGGCATCCGGGCGACACGCTCGCCTCGGCCCTGCTGGCCAACGGCGTGCGCGTCGTCGGTCACAGCGTCGGGTTCGGCCGCCCGCGCGGCGTCTTCTCCGCCGGCCCCGAGGAGCCGAACGCCCTGATCCGCGTGGGCGCCGACCCCATGCTGGCGGCCACGACGGTCGAGTTGTACGACGGATTGGAGGCGTGGAGCCTGCGCGGCAAGGGCCGGGTGGATCTCGACGCCCACGACGACCGCCGGTGCGACAAGGGCTACCTGCACTGTGACGTGCTCGTCGTGGGCGGCGGCCCCGCCGGGCTGGCCGCCGCGCTGGGCGCCGGGGCGGCGGGCGCGCGGGTGATCCTGGTCGACGACCAGCCCCGGCTCGGCGGTGACCTGCTGAACAGCCGGGTCCGCCTCGACGGCGCCCCCGCGCTCGACTGGGTCGCGCTGGTGCGGGCCCGGCTGAGGTCCATGGCCGATGTGCGCGTGTTCAGCCGCACCACGGCCATCGGCTACTACGACCACAACTACGTGGTGGCGGTGGAGCGGCGGCCGCGCGGCGAGCGGCTGTGGCACCTGCGCGCCGGGCGGGTCGTGCTGGCCACCGGGGCGCACGAGCGCTCGCTCGCCTTCCCGGGCAACGACCGGCCCGGCGTGATGCTCGCCTCGGCGGCCCGCACGTACGCCAACCGGTACGGCGTGCGGCCCGGCCGGCGGGCGGTCGTGTTCGCCTGCGCGGACTCCGGCTACGAGGCGGCCCGCGACCTGCTGGCGGCCGGGGTGGAGATCGCCGCCGTCGTCGACCCGCGCCCGCGGGGCCTCGCGCTCGACGGCGTCGAGGTGCTGGCCGGTCAGGTCGTCACCGGCACCACCGCCGACGCCGGCGGCCTGCTCACCGGCGTCCTGGCCGGGGACAGGAGCTTCGAGGCCGACCTGCTGGCCGTCGCGGGCGGCTGGAACCCGGCGGTGCACCTGTTCAGCCAGTCGCAGGGCCGGACCGGGTTCGACGAGGACCTCCAGGCGTTCGTGCCGCGCGCGTCCGCGCAGGGCGAGCGGTCGGCCGGGGCGTGCGCGGGCCGGTACGGGACGCCGGAGGCGATCGAGGACGGGTACACGGCCGGCCACCAGGCGGCCACGCCGATGAGCGAGGGGGGTGGCTCTCGCGTCCCCGAAAGCGAAGGGGACAGCTCCCGCGTCCCGGAGGGTGGCTTCCACGTCCCGGTGAGCGACGAGCCCGCGCCGCGTCCGCCGGCCGCGTTGTGGCTGGTCGAGCAGGGGTCCGGCGATCACTCCTTCGCCGACCTGCACCGCGACGTGACCGTGGCCGACCTCGCCAGGGCGGCCGGCACCGGCATGCGGTCGGTGGAGCACGTCAAGCGCTACACCACCGCCGGCACCGGCGCCGACCAGGGCAAGACGTCCGGCGCCGTGGTCGTCGGCGTCATGTCCGCGCTGCTCGGCGCCGCCCCCGGCCAGGTGGGCACGACCACGTACCGGCCGCCGTACACGCCCGTGTCCTTCGCCACGCTGGCCGGGCGCGACCGCGGCACGCTGAGCGACCCGGTCAGGACCACCGCCCCGCACGCCTCGCACGTGGCCAGGGGCGCGGTGTTCGAGGACGTCGGCCAGTGGAAGCGCCCCCGCTACTTCCCGCGCGAGGGCGAGACGATGGAGCAGGCGGTGCTGCGCGAGTGCCACGCCGCCCGCACCGCCGTCGCCGCGATGGACGCCTCCACGCTCGGCAAGATCGATATCAGGGGTGCGGACGCGGGCGAGTTCCTCGACCGGATCTACACCAACATGTACTCCACGCTGCGCGTCGGCTCGTGCAGGTACGGGGTGATGTGCACCGCCGACGGAATGGTGTTCGACGACGGCACCACCGCCCGCCTGGCCGACGACCACTACCTGATGACCACGACCACCGGCAACGCCGCGCCCGTCCTCGACTGGCTGGAGGAATGGCGGCAGACCGAATGGCCGGACCTCGACGTGTCGTTCACCTCCGTCACCGACCACTGGGCGACGGTCGCGGTGGCCGGCCCGCACGCGCGCGAGATCATCCAGGTGGTCGCGCCCGGGGCTCTGGACCTGGCCTTCATGACGTACGCGGGCACGGACGTCCTCGGCGTGCCCGGCCGTGTGTTCAGGATCAGCTTCTCGGGCGAGCTGGCCTACGAGGTGAACGTGCCCTGGTGGTACGGCAGGTCGCTGTGGGACACGGTGCTGGACCTGGGCGCGGTGCCGTACGGGACGGAGACCATGCACGTGCTGCGGGCCGAGAAGGGGTTCGCCATCGTCGGCCAGGAGACCGACGGCACGGTCACCCCGCAGGACCTCGGCATGTCGTGGCTGGTCTCCAAGCGCAAGCCGGACTTCGTGGGCAAGCGCTCCCACACGCGCCCCGACACGGCCCGCGCGGACCGCAAGCACCTGGTCGGCCTGCTCACCGACGACCCGGCCGCGTTCGTCGAGGAGGGCGCCCAACTGGTGCTGCGCATGTACGTCGGCGGTGACGCGCCCGTGCCGATGCTGGGCCACGTCACCTCCAGCTACCCGAGCGCGGCTCTGGGCCGCTCGTTCAGCCTGGCCATGGCCCGCGACGTGGCGGTGGGCGACCGGCTCGTGGCGGTGTCGGGGGAGACGAGCGTGCCGGTGACGGTGGTCGAGCCGGTTTTCTACGACCCCGGCAACACGCGGCGGGACGGGCGGCAGGCGATGCCGGCCTTCTCCGGCGTCATGGGGGAGTGCCGCAGGCGCAGCCCCGCCGAGGCGTACGCCGCTCGCTTCGCGGCGGCCGGTTCCGAGCGCGTACGTCTGCGTGAGGTGCCCTTCGAGCGGATGTGGGAGGTACGCGGTTCCGATCCGGGTACGGGCCTGCGCCTGGGGCCGGACTGGTGGCTCGTGACAGGTGACGTCCAGGCGGGGGAGAGCTGGGTGGACGTGTCCGGCCAGCGGACGGTCCTGGAGCTGACCGGTCCCGGGGCGCTGGACATTTTGATCACCGGCTGCCCGATCGATCTGCACCCGTCGGTCTTCCCCGGCCACGCGCAGACGCTGCTCGGCAAGACCACTGTCCTGTTGGAGAAGATTCCCGACGGCTATCGGATTTACGTGCGGTCATCCTTCGCATCCTATGTATCCGAATGGTTACTATCTGCGACAGAGGGATAAAAGGTCGTTTGCCGGTAATTTCTCTACCAAGACTTCTGGGACCTTCGAGTCTGGGGGAGATGACGTGCGGTTTCGGGTAGGGGTGGCCGGTCTGGCCACGATGGGAGTGCTCGCCGGATGCGGGCAATTGGCGGTGCCGTCGGACTCGGCCGACACCGGCAAGGGCAAGTCGGATTCGGCCAGTGTGAGCGACGCGCGCAAGAAGCTGGCCAAGCTGGCCGTCAAGGGCCGCGCGCCGAAGACCGGGTTCGACCGGGACGAGTTCGGCCCGGCCTGGTCGGACGTCGACCACAACGGCTGCGACACCCGCAACGACATCCTCAAGCGGGACCTGAAGGACGAGAAGTTCAAGTCGGGCACCCACGACTGCATCGTCCTCAGCGGCGTGCTCGACGACCCGTACAGCGGCAAGACGATCAACTTCAAGCGCGGCCAGGACACCAGCACGGAGGTGCAGATCGACCACCTCATCCCGCTGTCGGACGCCTGGCAGAAGGGCGCCCAGCAGTGGACGGCGACCAAGCGCAAGGAGTTCGCCAACGACCCGATCAACCTCATGGCCGTGGACGGGCCGCTCAACGGCCAGAAGAGCGACTCCGACGCCGCGACCTGGCTGCCGCCGCGCAAGGCCTACCGGTGCACGTACATCGCCAAGCAGATCGACGTGAAGGCGAAGTACGACCTGTGGCTGACGACCGGTGAGAAGGACGCGATGGAGGGCATCCTCGCCGACTGCTGATCCACCGTTCCCCCTTCCGTGCCAGGGCGCGCCGCCCTCGGGGATGGCGCGCCCTGACCTGAGCCGTCAGTCGTCGTCCTGACCTGGGACGCCCTGACCTGGGACGTCAGTCGTCGTCCTGGTCGTCGTCGCCGTCGTCGTCGGAGGTGTCGGCGTTCTGGGCCAGCACCTTGCCGGTGGCGGCGTCGATGTCGAGCTCCTGGTCCTGGTTGCCGTTGACCACCTCGACCTCCCACACGTCCGGCTGGGTGCCGCGCGCGTCGAAGGAGACCTCCTTGACCCACGAGCCCGCCACCTGCTTGCTCGCGATCTGGATGGCCTGCTCGGCGGTGACCTTGGGGGCCTGCGGCGGGGCCGCGCTGGTGGCCGTGCTGGTGTCCGCGCTGGTGTCCGCGTTGGTGGCCGCGTAGGCGGCTCCACCGCCCGCGGCGAGAGCGACGACACTGGCACCTGCAACGACGAACTTCGTGAATGTGTTCATGCCTCTACGAAACCGCGATCTCCGGTAACGGCACGCTAAGGCGTGGTTAGCGGACCGTTAGGCATTCGACAGCGTCACTTCCACGCGCGCCCCGCCCTCCGCCGGCCTGGAGACCGACAGCCGCCCGCCCGCGTCCTCGGCCGTGCGGCGGGCGATGTCCAGGCCGAGCCCCGTCGAGCCGCCGCCGCTGGTGCCCCGCTCCAGGAGGGCGGCGTCGAAGCCGGGCCCGGAGTCGGCCACGGTCAGCACGGCGCCCGGCGGGCCGGCGGCCAGGCGTACGGACAGGGCGGCCCCTTCCGGCGTGTGCGCGAACACGTTGCCGAGCAGCGCGTCCACGCACGCGGCCAGCTCCTCGGCCGACACGGCGGCCTGCAGCGGACCGGACGGCAGCTCGACCGAGACCTCCCGCCCCTGGTCCTCGGCCAGCACCGACCAGAACCGCACCCGCTCGCGCACCACGGCTGCCGCGTCGCACGACCCGCGGTCGGCCGAGCGGCGGCGGGCATGGGTGATGACCGCGCTGACGGCCCGCTCCAGCGCGTCCACCCGGGCGCCGACGCGCGCCGCCTCCTCCGGGTCGCGCATCGACTCGACGTCCAGCCTGAGCCCGGTCAGCGGCGTGCGCAGCCGGTGCGACAGGTCGGCCACCGACTCGCGCTCGGCCGCCAGCAGGTCGCCGATCCGGGCGGCCAGGTGGTTGAGCGCGAGCGCGACCGAGCGCACCTCCGGAGGCCCGCCGGGCTCGGCGCGGGCGGCCAGGTCACCGCCGGCCAGCCGGTGCGAGACGCCGGCCAGCGCGTCCACCGGCCGGGTGACGGCCAGCGCCAGCCGGTCGGCCAGCACGATGCCCAGCACGACCAGCGCCAGCCCGAGCACCAGCAGCCCCAGCCACGCCTCGCGGACCCCGCGCAGCAGCTCCTCGTCCTCCACGAACACCCTGATCACCACGGTGCCCTCCGGCGAGCGCACCGAGACCAGCACCTCCCTGCCGCCGCGCGCCTCGGCGGTGACGCTGCGCCCCGTCGCGGCCAGCCGTACGGCCTCCGAACGCGGCGCGGGCCGGCCGATCACGTTCCCGTCCGGCAGGAACACCGTCACCGGCCTGGACACCTGCGCGACCGCCAGCGCCAGGTCGGGCGTGCCGACCGCGACGGCGACCGACTCGGCGGCGGTCGTGGCGCGGGCCATCGCGCCGTTCTCGGCCACGGAGCGGATCAGCAGCGCCATCGGCACCAGCAGCGCGATCAGCACGACGGACGTGGTCGCGGCCACCAGCAGCGCGAGCCAGCGCCTCACGACGGCTCGACCAGCTTGACCCCGACACCTCGTACGGTGTGCAGGTAGCGCGGCTCGGAGGCGGTCTCGCCCAGCTTCCTGCGCAGCCATGACAGGTGCACGTCCACGGTCTTGTCCGCGCCGCCGTAGGGGAGCTGCCACACCTCGGTCAGCAGCTCGCGCTTGGTGACCACCTCGCCCGGCCGGGCGGCCAGGTAGTGCAGCACGTCGAACTCGCGCGGCGTCAGGTCCAGCGTCTCACCGTCCAGCGTCGCCACCCGGGCCCGCGGGTCCACGCTCAGCCCGCCCACCTCCAGCGGCCCCGGCGGCGCGTCGCCCGAGCGCCGCAGCACCGCCCTGATCCGCGCGTCGAGCTGCGCGGAGCTGTACGGCTTGACCACGTAGTCGTCGGCGCCCGCGTCGAGCACCGGCACCATCTCGGCGTCGCCGTCGCGGGCCGTGGCCACGATCACCGGCACCCGGCTCACCGCGCGCAGCATGCGCAGCATGTCCACGCCGTCGAGGTCGGGCAGCCCCAGGTCGAGCACGATCAGGTCGGGCCGGTCCTCGACGGCCAGCCGCAGCCCGTCGAGCGCCGTGGGGGAGGAGGTGACGGCGTGGCCGAGCTCGCGCAGCCCGCGGCTCAGCGCCGTGCGGATCGCCACGTCGTCCTCGATGAGCAGGATGTCAGCCATACAAGGAAACGGTAGACGCTGATCGGCCATGCCCCGAGCCGCCTTATCGTGGCGTTAACCCGGCCTTATCCGGAGAGGGGGGAAGCTGGGGTGGTGAAGAGATTCGTCCTGGCCTGGGTCGCCACCGCGCTCGCCGCGACCGGCGCGGCCGTGGCGGTGCTCGGGCTGCTCGGCGGCGGGCTGACCGGGCCGTCGGGGCGGGTGCTGAGCCAGGACGAGGTCCGCGCCGAGCTCGCCACCGCCTCCGCCGCCGCGCCCCGCACACCGTCCACCCCGGCCGCCTCCCCGTACGCCGGCAAGGTCATCCGCACGGCCGGCGGCACCGTGATCGCCTCGTGCGCGGCCGGCCAGGTGACGCTGCGGTCGTGGAGCCCGGCCCAGGGCTACTCCGTGGACGACGACATCCTGCCCGGTCCCAGCCCGGAGGCGATGGTCGAGTTCGACGCCGACGCCGAGGAGGGCGAGGACGTCGAGGTGCGGATCGGCTGCTCGGGCGGCGAGCCGGTCACGCTTCCGCGCTGAGGCCCGGGAGCGGGGCGGTCCAGTGCGGCCTGCGCCTGCTCCACGGCCGTCTCGAAATAGCGGGCGGTGGGTTTGTGCGCCTCGGTGTATTCCAGGGCCAGCGCTTTCGCGGCCTTGAGGAGCTGCGCGCCCTGGAGTTGCAGCTCGGCCGCCTGCTTTATCCGGCCGAGCGCCTTTCCTCGCCAGTACGCCGCGAGAAAGCGCCAATGGGTGGCCTCGTGCCGGTCCTCGACACTGTCGCCTTTCCCGGCGGCCTCGCACGCCAGAAGCACGGCCAGTTCGTAGGCGGCTCTGGCGTCGCCGTTCTCCGCGAGCTTGAGCCGGAGATTTCCCAGCCGCCGCCAATGCGTGGGAACGGGTTGTGTGCTCGCGAGGGGACGCCATGACGAGCGCTCGCGGGGGGTTGGCTCAAGAACGTCCCCGCGGTTATGATCATGCTCGGTAGGCATGTTCGTCCTCGTGGCGGCGCGTCCTCGCCGCCCGGCGGCCGATCTGTTGCCCTCGTCCGTCTTGGCCGCCTTCCACAGCTGGCCGAACTCCCTCTCCAGGTCCTCCCTGGAGTCGATGGGCAGGCCGGAATGGGTGGCGATCTCGTGGCACACGTAGACGAAGGTCCGCACCAGCAGCCAGTCGGGCAGCTTCTTGGACCTCGCGTTGATCAGGTCGGAGACCGTGGACTTGGGCAGCGGCCGCATCCCCTTTCCGAGTTCGGGCCTTTCTCCGAGCAGGTTGTCCGCCATTTCCGCGAGCCGCCGGAAAGGTGGAGCCCCGGCATCTATTTCGCGCAGCCTCTTTATCCGCGCCATCAGTCGCGCGAGAGGGTCGTCGTCTTCGTCGTTCATTTATCAGCCCGGTTCGGCGTTGATTGTGGAGTTTCATGGCATGAAGGTGGCGAGCCGGGAGGGACGGGCGGCCACCGCTGATGTCACGCGTTAGATAACCAGCCATGTTGCCACAAGTCGGGCTTGCGGCGGTGCACGCCACGACGGACCCTCTTGCCCCATTGGCGCAATGCGACCGAGAACGTCCGTAGCCGTCCGGGCTTGTCCGAAGTTTGCGCGATCACGTCCGGGGCGAGCCAACCCGCGAACGGAACGTCGCCGCCCCTGATACCCCTACGGACATGGACTTCGGATTGGACGAAGAAGTGCCTGGAGGGGGCCAGACATGAGTAAGGCGCACGTTATTTGGTGGGCCATTACCGGAAGCTTGTTCTCGCTTCTGGTCGGTGTCGCGGGCGGTCTGCTCGCCGTCGTCAACGGCAGCACGATCGCCGGAGCCGTCATGGTCGGTGCGGCGGCCGTGGGGGGGACGGTGATGCTCTGGTTCGCGGGCACGGCCGCGATCCAGACCTGGTCGAAGCCCCACGATCCAGGAGAATGACCCGCGACCCGGGAGAATGACCCGCGACCCGGGAGAATGACCCGCGACCTGGGAGAATGACCACTCGCCGCCTCGCCCTTCGCGAAGGGCGAGG
>NZ_JAHKRL010000549.1 GCF_019396405.1 Nonomuraea rhizosphaerae
GGGCCGGGCCCCCCGCCGGCGCGGCGGAGGTCCGGGTGGACGACGTGCGGCTGACCGGCGGCGGGCCGGCGGGGGAGAGCGAGACGTTCGAGTCGGCGCAGCCGGGGTGGGGGCCGTTCGTCAAGGGTGACGCCGGGGGCGCCTTCGACGCGCGTACGCACCTGGCGCAGCGGCACGACCCGTACACGCGGGCCGGATGGAACGGCAGGACCGTCGACGACGTGATCACCGGCGACTGGTCGCTCAAGGCGCACGAGGAGCGGCAGGGGCTGGTCTACCGGACCGTGCCGCAGACCGCGCGCTTCGAGCCGGGGCACGCCTACGAGGTGTCGTTCCGCTACCAGAGCGCCCTGGCCGACTCCTACGCCTGGGTGACCGGCTACGACAAGGGGACCTCCAGCGTCGAGACGCGCCGCACCCCCGTCCCCGAGCGGCGGGCCACGGAGCGGTTCGCCGAGCGGGTGGTCGCGGGCTGCGGCGACGTCTGGGTCGGGCTCAGGTCGCTGCAGGCCGAGCGCCCGGGGGCCGACTTCGTCCTGGACGACTTCGCCGTCAAGGACCTGGGCCCGGACCCCGAGGCGCAGGCGTGCGGGTCGCTCGACGTGGCGGCCGGCTCCCCGGCCTTCGAGCAGGGCACGGCCGGCGACGTCACCACCACGTTCGTCAACCTGGAGGACGAGGCCGCCCAGGACGCCGAGGTCACGCTGACCGTCCCCGGCGGCTGGGACGTCAGCGGCGACGGTCACGGCGGCACGGTCGAGCCCGGCGGCAAGCTGGTGACCACGTGGAAGGTGACCCCGCCCGCCGGCGCCCCCTACGACACCTACGAGATCAGGGCCACCGCCGCCTACACCGCGGGCGGGCAGGCCAAGACGCTCGACGCCCTGACCACCGTGCGCACCCTGCCGCCGCCGCCCACCGCCGACGCCTGGGCCAGTGACCTGGACTGGGTCAGCGCCGCCAACGGCTGGGGGCCCGTCGAGCGCGACCGCTCCAACGGCGACCTCGGCGCCTCGGACGGCACGCCGATCGTGGTCGGCGGCCAGGCGTTCGCCAAGGGGCTCGGCACGCACGCGCCCGCCGACGTCCGCTACTTCCTCGGCGGCCGGTGCGCCGCCTTCACCGCCACGGTGGGCGTGGACGACGTCCAGGCCACCCGCGGCTCGGTCCGGTACAAGGTGGTCGCCGACGGCGTGGTCAAGGCCACCAGCCCGGTGCTGCGCGCCGCCGACCCGGCCCACGAGCTGAGCGCCGACCTCACCGGCGCCCGCTACGTGGACCTCGTCGTGGACGACGGCGGCGACGGCAACGGCAACGACCACGCCGACTGGGGAGGCGCCCGCTTCAGCTGCGCCTGACCCCGCGCCCGCCGGCACGGGCGGCCGGGGCGGTGACCGCCTTAGCGAAGTCTTATCCTTGGCGTGGTCAGATGGCAGCTGGACATGGTGCGCTTCCCACTGCCATCGGTCCGCCGACGATCACCTGATCAGTACGATCAATGATCACATCGATCAAGGAGAACTCCCCGTGTCCGCGTCGCAACCGTCACGTAACGCTCGCTCGGCGATACCCTGGGTGACATTGGCCGCCCGGTTGATCCTGGGCGGGGTGCTGATCGCGGCCGGGGGGCTGAAGATCGGCAACCCGTCCGACTCCGTCGTGGCGGTCAAGGCGTACCAGCTGCTGCCCGACACGATCGCCACGACCGTCGGCTACGGCCTGCCGATCCTGGAGATCGTGGTCGGGGTGCTGCTGGTCGTCGGGTTGATGACCAGGGTGGCGGCGGTGGTGGGCGGGCTGCTGATGTTCGCCTTCGTCTTCGGCATCGCCTGGGCCTGGGCCCACGGCCTGCGCATCGACTGCGGCTGCTTCGGCGGCGGCGGCCAGCTCGGGGCGGGGCAGCAGCCGGCGTACCTGCTCGACATCCTGCGCGACTTCGGCCTGGTCGTGTGCGGCGCCTGGATCGTGTGGCTGCCGCCGGGACGCTTCGCGCTCGACTCCGCCCTCGGCCTGGCAGGCGGCGGGCGCGCATACACACAAGAGGAGATGGGCTGATGAGCAAGGGGGCTCGCGCGCAGACGGCGCGGGAGAAGATCAGGGAGCAGCAGGCCGCCGACCGGGCGCGTGACCGGCGCAAACGCGTCGTCACCTACGCGACCGTGGGCGTCGTCGCCGTCGCCGCGGTCGGGGCGGGGGCCTGGTACGCGGCCAGCAAGTCGCAGTCCGAGCAGGCCGGGGCGAACCTGGCGCCGGTCACCGTGGCGGCCGACGGCGCCGTCACCATGGCCCAGGCGGGCGTCACCGCGCCGGTCGTGGACGTCTACGAGGACTTCCAGTGCCCGGCCTGCAAGCAGATGGAGGAGGTCAGCGGCAGCACCTACCGCAACCTCGCCGCCGAGGGCAAGGCCAAGGTCGTCTACCACCCCATCACGATCTTCACCACGGAACCGACGAAGTCCAACTCCGTGCGGGCGGGCGCCGCGGCCCGCTGCGTCAGCGACGGCAAGCAGTGGGCCGCCTTCCACGACCTGCTGTTCAAGAACCAGCCCAGCGAGACCGTCGAGGGCTTCAAGATCGACCAGCTCGTGGCCTGGGCCAAGGAGGCCGGAGCCACCTCGCCCGACGTCGAGACCTGCATCACCGGCCAGAAGCACGCCCAGGCGCAGCTCGACTACAGCACCAAGGTCAACACCGAGCAGAAGCTCCAGGGCACGCCCACCGTCAAGCTGAACGGCAAGGAAATGGACAACCAGGTCGTCTTCTCGCCACAGGACCTACGCGAAGCCATCACCGGGGCGGCCAAGTAGCCTCGCTTCCGCTACCCTCACCTGACATGCCCCTTGCCTCGATTCCCAGCCCTTCCCAGGGGGTCTGGTATCTCGGATTCGTGCCGATCCGGGCCTACGCCCTGTGCATCGTGCTCGGTGTCATCTTCGCCGTCTGGCTGAGCGAGCGCCGCTGGCGCGCCCGCGGCGGCCAGAAGGGCACCATCGTCGACATCTCGGTGCCGGCGGTGATCTTCGGTCTCATCGGCGGACGGCTCTACCACGTCATCACCGACTGGCAGACCTACTTCGGTCCACGCGCGATCAAGGAGCCCTACCAGGCGCTGTTCATCTGGGAGGGCGGGCTCGGCATCTGGGGCGCGATCGCCCTCGGCGGTGTCGGCGTCTGGCTGGCCTGCCGCAGGCGCGGGCTGTCGCTCAGCGCGGTGGCCGACACGGTGGCCCCCGGCATCATCTTCGCGCAGGCGATCGGACGCTGGGGCAACTGGTTCAACCAGGAGCTGTACGGCTCGCCGACCACGCTGCCGTGGGGCCTGGAGATCGACCAGGCGCACGGCGGCGAGCCCGGCGTGCTCTACCACCCGACCTTCCTGTACGAGTCGATCTGGAACCTGCTGCTGGGCCTGGCCCTGCTGTACGTCGGCAAGCGCTTCGCCCTGCGCCACGGCCGGCTCTTCGCGCTCTACGTGGCCGGATACACCTTCGCCCGGTTCTGGATCGAGGGCCTGCGGATCGACCCGGTCGGCGGGGTGGACCACGCGGTGACGTTCCTGGGGCTGCGGCTGAACCAGTGGACCTCCATCGTGGTGTTCATCGGGGCGCTGATCTACTTCTGGTGGGCCAGGAACAAGACCTACGAGGAGCACGTCGTCCCGGCCGGTGAGCAGCCGGCGGACGTGCCCGACCCGGCGCACGGCGCCGAGCAGGCCGACGCCGACGTCCACGAGGAGGACGACGCCACCGCGGCGCGGGCCCCGGAGGCCCCTGAGTCGTCGGGGACCGCGGAGTCGTCTGAGACCTCGGAAGCCTCCGCGGCCTCAGAGCCCGAGGCCGAGTCGCCGGTCAAGGACACCGCCGCCGAAGCGGAGGGAGCCGTCCCGGACGAGAGCGTGGAGAAGGAGAAGAACTCGCGATGAGCGCGAGCGCGGAGCGCCACCACGAACACCGTGACGTCACCGGCGGCTGGCTACGGCCGTCGGTGTTCGGCGCCATGGACGGCCTGGTGTCCAACTTCGCGCTCATCGCCGGCGTCGCGGGCGGCACCTCCAACACCAGAGTGATCAGCCTCGCGGGCGTCGCGGGGCTGGCGGCGGGCGCCTTCTCCATGGCCGGCGGCGAGTACGTCTCGGTGGCCAGCCAGCGTGAGCTGGCCCAGGCCGAGATCGCCGTCGAGGCCCGCGAGATCAGCCGCCACCCCGAGGACGAGCAGGACGAGCTGGCCCAGACCTTCGTCGAGCGGGGCGTGACGCCGGAGCTGGCCGCCCAGGTCGCCGAGCAGATCTCCGTCAACCCCGCCCAGGCCCTGGAGGTCCACGCCCGCAACGAGCTGGGCGTCGGCCCGCACGACCTGCCCTCGCCCAAGGTGGCGGCCGGCTCGTCGTTCCTGTCGTTCGGCGTCGGGGCGCTGCTGCCGCTGGCGCCGTACCTGCTCGGGGTGCGCGGCCTGTGGGTCTCGGCGGTGCTGTCGTGCCTGGCGCTGTTCGGGGCGGGGGCGCTGGTGTCCACGGTGACCGCGCGCTCCTGGCTGTACTCGGGGACGCGGCAGCTCGTCGTCGGGGCGGTGGCCGCCGGGCTCACGTTCGGCCTCGGCAACCTGATCGGAGCGTCCGGACTGTGACGACCACCCGGCAGGCCCCCCGCAAGCGCAGGCGTCCGCCCCGCTCCGACTGGCAGTTCCCCATCCTCACCGACCTGGGGATGGACCCCAAGAAGCAGAAGCTGCTGGTGATCGGCGCCTCCGTGGCGGGCGTGCTGGCGGCGGCGGTCGTGCTGGTCCTCGTCATCACCTCGCTCGGCAGCGGGTACACGCCCGAACGACGGGCCAGCGCCGCGATCCTGCAGGCCGACGCCTCCCTGCCGGAGGTCTACCACAGCTGGTCCTCGCCCAAGCTGTTCGACCCGATCGCCGAGCGCGACAAGGACCGCGCGCCGCTCACCGAGAAAGAGGTGTTCGGGCAGAAGACGCTCGCCGACCAGGGCAAGAGCGCGGACGGCAAGAAGAGGCGGCTCACCCTCAAGCTCGCCGTCAGCAAGGTCGACGCCGACTGCGCCGCCGCCGTCTGGGGCGAGGAACTGCTCGAACTGGTCCAGGGCGGCGGCTGCAACCAGGCGGCGCGCGGCGTCTACCTCAGCTCCGACGGGCGCTACATCGGCCAGTACACGCTGCTGAACCTGCGCGACGGCAAGGCGGCCACGCAGGTGGTCGAGGAGCTCAAGACGCTGTACAGGGGCGGCTGGGCGCGCCCGCTCGGCACGGGGAGATCCGGCTTTCCGCCCGGCGCCCACACCGAGGGCGGCGGGTACGCCCTCGGGCACTATGTCGGGATGGTGTGGATCGGGCGGGCCGACGGCGCCGCCCCGACGGCCAAGGACGACTTCGTGTCGTTCTCGCTGACGCTGCGGGGGGCCGAGAAGGCCGTCTACCGGCGTGTCGTCTCGATCACCGGGCCGGCGTCGTGACGGGGGCGCGGGTGGCCATGGGGTGCGCGAGGCGCGATGGGGGACGAGCTGTGACGGGGGCGATCTCATGACGGTGCGGGCGCGGGTGGTGATCCCCGTGGGCGCCGCCGCGCTGGCGGTGGCCGCCGTGGGAGGCTGGCTGTGGCTGGGCCGCGCCGAGCCCCGGCCGTCCGCCTTCCAGGGCGAGCCGACCTCGGCCATGTACGCGCTCATCAACGAGCGTCAGAGCGACGCGGCCCCGCTGACCCTGGACGAGGTGTTCACCGCCGACACGGCCACCCTCGGGCCGCTGCGCCGCGAGTCGGCCGAACAGCTCACCGACTGCGACGAAGCCCTCTGGGGCGCCTCGGCCACCGGCTGCACCCAGGCGCTGCGGGCCACCTACTCGGGCGAGGCGGGGGCCGGGCAGTTCGTCATCTTCAACCTCGCCGACGGCCGCGCGGCGGACGCGCTGGTGAGCGCGCTGTCCCGGAGCGGGTTCGTCCGGCAGGCGGTCCCCTTCGACGCCGCCCACAGCCGCGCCCAGGCCCGCGCCCTCGGCCACTACGTCACCGTCGCCTGGGCGGGGCCGGTGCGGCCGGAGCAGCCGGCCGACCTGGTCCCGCAGTTGCTGGCCCTGGACCGGCTGGGGCACGTGGTCCAGCAACGGGTGATCGCGGCCACCTGACGCCCGCCCGCCCGGCCGGACGCCGGCGCGCCGGACGGCCGAGCGCCGGTCAGGCTGAGGGCAGGGCCGGTCAGGCTGAGGGCAGGGCCGCTCGGGCGGTCGCCGGGGCCGGTCAGGCCGTTTTCGAGAGGGCCGTCACCGTGGCGGCGACCGCGAGCGGGAGGCCGGCCAGGCGGTGCGGCGGGGCCTCCAGCGGGGTGATGTCCTCCGACCAGGGCGCCGATCGGCGGATGAGGGCGCGGGCGTCGTTCTTCGTCAGCGTCGTGCCCTGGGCGCGGGCCGTCGCGATGAGGGCCTCGCGCCAGGTGTTGGCCAGCTTGGCGTGCCCGTTGTCGAGGATGCGCCGCAGCACCACGGCGTCCTCGGCGGCCGGCTGCGGGAGCCGTACGGCCTCCAGGACGCCGTCCGCGTACGTGAAGGAGTAGACAGCCCGCAGCACGTCCGGGACGGAAGGGGTGGCGGGCGAGGCCGTGCGGACGAGCACGTGGGGGGCGCGGGTGGCCAGCAGGACGCGGGGGAGCGCCGCCTCCAGGCCCGGCGGCAGCGCGATCGCCACCCGCTCCACCGAGGCCGCGTACGGCTTGGTGAGCCACGTCGGCAGCTTCACCCGCGGCTGCGGCAACCCCTTGGGCCAGTCGCCCACCAGCAGATCCGGCTCCTGCGGGACCTCCGCCGCGCTCGCCTCCGAGGTGGCGGGCCGGGACTCCACCGACTGGGGGCCCTGGGTGTAGATGGCGGTCGTCAGGCGCTCCAGGCGGGCCGCCACCGCGGGGCGGGTCTTGGTGGTGGGACGCAGGACGTAGAGGTCGGCCGCCGAACCGATGGCCTCCGCCCCGAAGTAACGATTGAAATCGGGGTATATGGCTTCATAGGTGAGATTGAGCGCTGAAAGGGAGTTCTGGACCTTCAGGGCGAGCATGGGAGTCCGCTCGCTCGCCCCGTACGCCAGCAGCACCCGCCCTTCGTCCTTCAGCCCCTCGATCGCCCGCGCCACGAACAGGCCGATCCCCTCAGGTGTGTACGGCGGGTCGGTGAACGCCAGGTCGTGGTCGCGGGCCGACGGCGGCAGCGACAGCCGCAGGTCGGCCCAGCGGGTGCGGACGCCGAGGTCCTGGGCGTCGATGTAGGCCAGGACGCGCTCGTCGACGTCCACCACCGTGACCTCGGTCGAGGGGTGGACGAGCTTGACGGCCAGGGAGGTGAGATCGTGGTCGCCCACGCAGAGCAGCTTCGCGCCCGGCAGCCAGAACCGGGCGCCGAGCAGCAGCGCCCTGCGCAGTGCGGTCTCCGGCGTCGCCGAGACGTGGTCGAGCACGTGGCGGGCGCGCGGCGCGCCGGCGACCAGGCGCCGCAGCCGGTCGAGGACCTCGCCGTAGTGCGGCGCCAGGTGGGCCACCGGGTCCTCCGGCGGCGGGGCCATGGCCAGCAGGTCCTGGAAGCCGGGCACGTGGACGAGCGGCACCCTGAAACGCTCGTCGCCGCCCTCGTGGTGCTCCAGGGGCAGGGTCCGCAGCAGGCCCTCGACGGTGCGCCGGGACGTGGCCGTCTGCCTGACCAGGTCGGCGAGGCTCCACCACTGCCCGTCGCACAGGAGCGTCAGCGCGTGCCTGAGCCGCCTGCTGTCGGCGCCGGCCTCGGCCAGCAGCCTCTCAGCCCCGTCATGAGCCCCTTCATGATCCATGGGGCAACCTTACCGGCGGGAATTCCGGCCCCGGGTCCCGGTGTTTGGGACAGAGCGGTCCGGATGCCGGGATTGTCGCCAATGTTCGCGATGCGGACCAGGCGGGCACTTATCCGGCAGGGTGTTGTAACCTTACGCACACGCAGCAGGGCCAACGTCGTCCCCGCCTGTAGACGCAGATCTAGACAGACGAAGACGACGGGAGGGATTCAATGCCTGCTGCCCACCTCGGGTTCCCCGAGCCCCAGGGCCTCTACCACCCCGCCAACGAGCATGATGCCTGCGGTGTCGCCATGGTTGCCGACGTCGCTGGCCGCCGAGGGCACGGGATCGTGGTCAAAGCGCTGACGGCTCTCTGCAATCTCGATCATCGGGGGGCCAAGGGTAGCGAGCCTGACACCGGAGACGGAGCCGGGATCCTGACACAGGTCCCGGACGCGTTCCTCCGCGCGAACGTGAGCTTCGCGCTGCCCGAGGCCGGTCGTTACGCGACCGGCATGGCCTTCCTGCCGTTCGACGACGAGGCGCGTGCCATCGCGTTTCAGATGATCGAGGAGATCGCGGCGGAAGAGGGCCTGACTGTGCTGGGCTGGCGCGAGGTGCCGGTCGATCGCACGCTGCCCGGGCCGAGTGCCAGGGCCGTCATGCCGCATTTCGCGCAGCTGTTCGTGGCCGGCCCGGACGGGGAGTCAGGGCTGGAGCTCGACCGGCTGGCGTACTGCCTGCGCAAGCGGGCCGAGCACGAGGTGGACTGCTACTTCCCCTCGCTCAGCGCCCGTACGATCGTCTACAAGGGCATGCTCACCCCCGACCAGGTCGAGCCGTTCTTCCCCGACCTGTCGGACGAGCGCTACGAGACCGCGATCGCGCTGGTGCACTCGCGGTTCTCCACCAACACCTTCCCGAGCTGGCCGCTGGCCCACCCGTACCGTTACATCGCCCACAACGGCGAGATCAACACGGTCAAGGGCAACCGCAACTGGATGCGCGCCCGCGAGGCGATGCTCGCCTCCGCCCACATCCCGGGCGACATGTCGCGACTTTTCCCGATCTGTGACCCGGACGGGAGCGACACCGCCAGCTTCGACGAGGCCCTTGAGCTGCTGCACATCGGCGGCCGGAGCCTGCCCCACGCGGTGCTGATGATGATCCCGGAGGCGTGGGAGAACCACACCGAGATGGATCCCGCGCGCCGCGCCTTCTACGAGTTCCACTCCTCGATGATGGAGGCGTGGGACGGTCCCGCGTCGATCACGTTCACCGACGGCACGCTGGCCGGAGCCGTCCTCGACCGCAACGGGCTGCGCCCCGGCCGCTTCTGGGTGACCGCCGACGGCCTGGTCGTGCTGGCCTCCGAGGCGGGCGTGCTCGACTTCAGGCCCGAGGACGTGGTCCGCAAGGGACGCCTGCAGCCGGGCCGGATGTTCCTGATCGACACCGCCCGTGGCAAGATCATCGAGGACCACGAGATCAAGGCCGAGCTCGCCGCCGCCCAGCCGTACGAGAACTGGCTGCACGCGGGCCTGGTCCGCTTCGAGGAGCTGCCCGCGCGCCAGCGGGAGGTCCCCACCCACGAGGCGCTCGTCAAGCGGCAGCAGACCTTCGGCTACACCGAGGAAGAGCTGCGGATCATTCTGTCGCCGATGGCCAGGAGCGGTGCCGAGCCGATCGGCTCCATGGGCACCGACACGCCCGTCGCGGTGCTGAGCGAGAAGCCCAGACTGCTGTTCGACTACTTCACGCAGCTGTTCGCGCAGGTCACGAACCCGCCGCTGGACGCCATCCGTGAAGAGCTGGTCACGTCCCTGGCCAGCGTGCTCGGGCCCGAGGGCAATCTCCTCGACCCGGGGCCGACCTCGTGCCGCCAGCTCGTCCTGCCGTACCCGGTGATCGACAACGACGAGCTCGCGAAGATCATCCACATCAACGACGAGCATGACCTGCCCGGATTCCACCCGTATGTGGTCTCCGGCCTCTACCAGGTGTCGGGCGGCGGCGAAGCGCTGCTGCGGCGCCTGGAGGAGATCCGCGCCGAGGTGTCCCAAGCGATCGCGAATGGGGCGCGCGTCATCGTGCTGACCGACCGCGGCTCCAACGACACGCTCGCGCCCATCCCGTCGCTGATGCTGACGGGAGCGGTCCACCACCACCTGATCCAGGAGAAGACCCGCACCAAGATCGGCCTGGTCATCGAGACCGGCGAGGCGCGCGAGTGCCACCACATGGCGCTGCTCATCGGCTACGGCGCGGGCGCGGTCAACCCGTACCTGGCCATCGAGACCGTCGAGGACCTCGTCGACACGGGCGCGCTGGCGATCGACAAGCACAAGGCCGTCCGCAACCTGATCAAGGCCTACGGCAAGGGCGTCATCAAGGTGATGTCCAAGATGGGCGTCTCCACCGTCGCCTCCTACACCGGGGCGCAGATCTTCGAGGCGCTGGGCCTGAGCCAGGAGGTCATCGACTCCTGCTTCACCGGCACCACCTCGCGGCTCGGCGGCGTCGGGTTCGACGTGCTGGCCGGCGAGGCCGCGCAGCGGCACGCGCACGCCTACCCGCGCGCGGCCAACGCGCACCGCAAGCTCCAGGTCGGCGGCGAGTACCAGTGGCGGCGCGAGGGCGAGCCGCACCTGTTCAACCCCGAGACGGTCTTCAAGCTGCAGCACGCCACGCGCACCCGCCGGTACGAGATCTTCAAGGAGTACACGAACCTGGTCGACTCGCAGGCCGAGCGGCTGATGACGCTGCGCGGGCTGTTCAAGCTCAAGGACGGCCGCGCCCCGGTCCCGATCGAGGAGGTCGAGCCGGTCTCGGAGATCGTCAAGCGGTTCTCCACGGGCGCGATGTCGTACGGCTCGATCTCGATGGAGGCGCACGAGACGCTCGCCATCGCGATGAACCAGCTCGGCGGCAAGTCCAACACCGGCGAGGGCGGCGAGGACCCCGAGCGCCTGCACGACGCGCGCCGGCGCAGCGCGATCAAGCAGGTCGCCTCCGGCCGGTTCGGCGTGACCAGCGAGTACCTGGTCAACGCCGCGGACCTGCAGATCAAGATGGCCCAGGGCGCCAAGCCCGGCGAGGGCGGCCAGCTCCCGGGCCACAAGGTGTACCCGTGGATCGCCAAGACCCGGCACTCCACGCCCGGCGTCGGCCTCATCTCGCCGCCGCCGCACCACGACATCTACTCGATCGAGGACCTGGCCCAGCTCATCCACGACCTGAAGAACTCCAACCCCGCCTCCCGCGTGCACGTCAAGCTGGTGGCCGAGGTCGGGGTCGGGACGGTCGCGGCGGGCGTGTCCAAGGCGCACGCCGACGTGGTGCTCATCTCCGGGCACGACGGCGGCACCGGCGCCTCGCCGCTGACCTCGCTCAAGCACGCCGGCGCGCCGTGGGAGCTCGGCCTGGCCGAGACGCAGCAGACGCTGCTGCTCAACGGGCTGCGCGACCGCATCGTGGTGCAGGTCGACGGCCAGCTCAAGACCGGCCGCGACGTGGTCATCGCCGCGCTGCTCGGCGCCGAGGAGTACGGCTTCGCCACCGCGCCGCTGGTCGTGTCCGGCTGCGTGATGATGCGGGTCTGCCACCTCGACACCTGCCCGGTGGGCGTGGCCACGCAGAACCCGGAGCTGCGCAAGCGGTTCACCGGCAAGCCCGAGTTCGTGGTCAACTTCTTCGAGTTCATCGCCGAGGAGATCCGCGAGTACCTCGCCGAGCTGGGCTTCCGCTCACTCGACGAGGCGATCGGGCACGTCGAGCTGCTCGACATGACGGCGGCCGAGAACCACTGGAAGGCCAGTGGCCTCGACCTGTCGCCGATCCTGCACCAGCCGGAGCTGCCGGCGGGCACCCCGCTGCGCCGCACGGTCGAGCAGGACCACGGGCTGCGGCACGCGCTGGACAACACGCTCATCCAGCTCGCCGAGGGCGCCCTGAACAACGGCACCCAGGTGACCCTGGAGCTGCCCATCCGCAACGTGAACCGGACCGTCGGCACCATGCTCGGCTACCAGGTCACCAAGCGGTACGGCGGCGCCGGGCTGCCCGACAACACGATCGACATCCACTTCACCGGCTCGGCGGGCAACTCGTTCGGAGCGTTCCTGCCACGCGGGATCACGCTGCGGCTGACCGGCGACGCCAACGACTACCTCGGCAAGGGCCTGTCGGGCGGGCGCATCACGCTGCGGCCGCACGACGAGGCCCCGCTCGACGGCCACATCATCTCCGGAAATGTCGCCTTCTACGGCGCCACGTCCGGCGAGGCGTTCATCCGCGGCGTCGTCGGCGAGCGGTTCTGCGTGCGCAACTCGGGCGCGACCGCGGTCGTCGAGGGCGTGGGCGACCACGGCTGCGAGTACATGACCGGCGGCAAGGCCGTGGTGCTCGGGCCGACGGGACGCAACTTCGCGGCCGGCATGTCCGGCGGCGTCGCGTACCTGCTCGACCTGAACCTCGCGCGGGTCAACCGCGAGATGGTCGCCATCGAGGAGCTCACCGACGAGGACGGCGAGTGGCTGCGCGAGACGGTCGAGAAGCACTTCGCCGAGACCGGCTCGCCGATCGCCAAGGAACTGCTGGCCGACTGGCACGCGGCGCTCGGCCGGTTCGGCAAGATCATGCCGACCGACTACAAGCGGGTCATGGAGGCCGCCGAGGCCGCCCGCATCGAGGGCCGGGACATCGACGAGGCGGTCATGGCCGCCGCGGTCAAGGGATAAGGGAGGCGAACACCGATGGCTGACCCCAAGGGTTTTCTCACGCACGACCGGGAGCTGCCCGCGCGCCGCCCCATCGACGTCCGCATCGGCGACTGGCAGGAGGTCTACCAGGACTTCTCCGCCGACAAGCTGACCAGGCAGGCCGCCCGGTGCATGGACTGCGGCATCCCGTTCTGCCACAACGGCTGCCCGCTCGGCAACCTCATCCCCGAGTGGAACGACCTCGTCCACCGCACCGACTGGCAGGAGGCGATCGAGCGGCTGCACGCCACGAACAACTTCCCGGAGTTCACCGGCAGGCTCTGCCCGGCTCCGTGCGAGGCGGCGTGCGTGCTCGGCATCAACTCCGACCCCGTGGCGATCAAGCGGGTCGAGGTCGAGATCATCGACCGCGCGTTCGCCGAGGGCTGGGTCAGGCCGCAGCCGCCGACCGTCAGGACGGGCAAGAAGGTCGCGGTCGTCGGCTCCGGCCCCTCAGGGCTGGCCGCCGCCCAGCAGCTCACCCGCGCCGGGCACGACGTGGTGGTGTTCGAGCGGGCCGACCGGATCGGGGGGCTGCTGCGGTATGGCATCCCCGAGTTCAAGATGGAGAAGCGCCACATCGAGCGGCGCCTGGAGCAGATGCGGGCCGAGGGCACCGAGTTCCGCACCGGCGTGAACGTCGGCGTCGACGTCACCGCCGCGCAGCTGCGCTCGGAGTTCGACGCCGTGGTGCTGGCGGGCGGCGCGACCCAGTGGCGCGACCTGCCGGTGACCGGGCGCGAGCTCGGCGGGGTGCACCAGGCGATGGAGTACCTCCCCTGGTCGAACAAGGTGCAGGAGGGCGACCTGCCCGACTCGCCGATCTCGGCTCAGGGCAAGCACGTCGTGGTCATCGGCGGCGGCGACACCGGGGCCGACTGCATCGGCACCGCGATCCGGCAGGGGGCCAGGTCGGTCACCCAGCTGGAGATCATGCCGCAGCCGCCGGCGTCCCGGCCGGGCAGCCAGCCGTGGCCGACGTTCCCGATCCTGTTCAAGATGGAGAGCGCGCACGAGGAGCTCGCGGACGGGGGAGGGGCGCGGGTGTACGCCGTGTCCACGACGGAGTTCCTCGGCGACGAATCCGGAAATGTCCGCGCGTTGCGGCTGATCGAGGTCGAGGGGCCGCAGAACGGCTTCAAGCCGATCGCGGGGACCGAGCGGGAGATCCCGGCCGAGCTGGTCACCCTGTCGATGGGCTTCCTCGGCCCGGAGAAGGGGGCGCTGCTCGAAGACCTCTCCGGGGTGGCGGGGGAGGGCTTCTACGACGCCCGGGGGAACGTTTCCCGGGACAAGTCGTACATGTCCAAGGTGGACGGCGTGTTCGTCGCCGGGGACATGGGGCGCGGCCAGTCGCTGATCGTCTGGGCGATCGCCGAGGGCCGCGCGGCGGCGTCGGGGGTCGATCGGTACCTGTCGGGCGAGACGTCCCTGCCGTACCCGATCCTGCCGACGGCGCGGCCGCTCGTCTGACCGGGAAGCTGTCCGCCCGATCGGGACCAGTTCGCCCGATCGGGAAGCTGTCCGTCTGATCGGGAGCTGTTCGTTTGATCGCCGCCCCGCGCACTTGAGCGCGGGGCGGGG
>NZ_JAHKRL010000056.1 GCF_019396405.1 Nonomuraea rhizosphaerae
GCGGTGGCCGCGGGAACCGGGCGTACCGCGATGGACTGGCTCAGCGGCCGTTCCCCGCCAGTGGGGAACGGCGAGCCCGGGGCCGGCTTCAGCGTCCCGCCGCCCCCGATCTCGAACGCGACCACCTGGCTGGTGTCCCGGACGGAGCCGAAGACGCTCCGGCCGTCCGGTGTGATCGCGACCGCGTCGACGATGGCGCCGTCGGGGGTCGGGGTGGGGGAGTCGGCGGTGGGCCGGAGCGAGCCGTCGGCGAGGATCGTGAAGCCGAGCAGGCCGCCGGGAGGCGAGTCGGTCTCGGCGTCGTTGCTGCCGACGTACAGGTGCTGACCGTCGGGGGTGACCTTGAGGCCGACCGGGGCGTCGGGCGCGGGGAACGGCGATCCGGGCACCGGGGTCAGCGAGCCGTCCGGGCCGCGCCGGAACCCCCACACGTCCAGCGTGGCCGACGAGGCCACGTACACGAAGCGGCCGTCCGGGCTGATCGCCATCGCGTAGTCGGCGGGGCCGACCTTCGCCACGTCCCGCGCCGGTCCGAGGGTGCCGTCGAAGCGCACGGCGAACCTGGTGACGACCTCCGGCGGGCTGTCGGAGGTGTCGTCCACGTCGGCGTACGAGAGGTAGAGGAAGCGGCCGTCAGGGGACAGCACCATCTGCTTGGGCTGGTCGGAGGTGGTGCGGAAGTCACCGAGCTTGGCGGACGTCCCGTCGGGGCCGATCCGGTACGCCGAGATCGTCGCGTCGCCGGTGTTGCTCACGTACAGGGTCCGCCCGTCCGGCGAGACGGTCGCTCCCCACGGCTCGTCGCCGGTCCGGAGGATGCGTGGATTCGGCTGGAGCGCGCCCCGTGCCCCCACGCGGAAGACCGAGAGCGTGTCGGAGTCGCTGTTGACGACGTAGGCGGTGGCCCCGTCCGGGGTCAGGGCGATGGCCCGGGGGAACTTGCCGCCGGTGGACACGGGCGTGCCGAGCGGTGAGAGGACGGCGTGCGGGCCGATCGCCAGCGAGGACACGTCACCGGAGACCGCGTTGGTGACGTAGACGACGCCGCCGGACGGCGGCAGGACCGGTCCCGTGGCGGCCTGGGCCGGGGTGAGGAACGGGACGGCGAGCAGCGCGGCGACGGCCAGGACCGCACCGCCCCTTCGCGTGGACACAGATGGCTTCTGGTATTTCATGGTTTTCCCCGTGGTTCGACCGATGGGTCTGCACCTGTGGGGGCGTGCCATCCCGTTCCAGTTCATATTGCAGCGCATCGCCGCGCGTGGCCCTCTCTTTCGAGAGGCCGGGCCCCGAAGGTCTCAGGCCGAGTTGAAACGCTGCACGTAGGCGTTTATCAGCTCGCTTACCTGCGCGTCCTGGAGTTGCTGATTGGCGCCACCGGCGCACACGTTGGTCTGGAGGCGCAGGATGTCGTCGATCGCCTTCAGGAGCCCGATCGTCGCCTGGCCGGTGTCGATTCCCGGCCATCCCCTCTTGCTCACGTGCACCAGGAAGTCGAGAATCCGCGACGAGCTGGTGAACTGCTGTATCTGCAGGTCATAGAGGTCGTGGCCGGTGCTGTCGCAGAGGGTCAGGAGGAGTTTGTCGGGTTGCAGCCGCCAGCCGTTCCACGCGGTGTCGGCGATGGCGCCGTTGCCGTACGTGCGGCGGCGGGCGCGGAACTGCTGAGCCTCCATCTGCAACAACTCTTGCGCGCTCTTGCCGGACGTGGGTGATTCGGACATGTGTCGCCCCTTGTCGAAGGTGAAAGGTTCCGGCCGAATGGGCGTGGAATTCGTCCGGTGCTGAGAGCCGTTATCCATAAAGCCGAGAGCCGTTATCCATAAAGCGGTGCACCGCCTCTCGCCGGACAATATGTCAGAGCGGATAAGGCGTCGAGCATTCGGCGCCGTCGTGTCCTGTCCTGGCCACCGGCGATTGATCTCCGGGTGCGTGCCCCGTCCCACGCCCTCCGCGTCGGTAAGGTGAGGGCATGCCGCGTTTCCGCTCGATCCTGGACACCATGCCGGCGTACAAGCCCGGCAAGGCCGTCGTCTCGCCCGACGGCCGTTCGCACAAACTCTCCTCCAACGAGTCCCCGTACGACCCGCTGCCCTCCGTGGTGGAGGCGATCGCCGAGGGCGCGCGTCAGGTGCACCGCTACCCGGACCCGGCGGCGGTCGAGCTGACGGAGGCGATCGCGGAGCGGTTCGGGGTGCCGTTCGAGCACATCGCGCTCGGCGCGGGGTCGGTCACGGTGGCGCAGCAGCTGTTCGAGACGGTGGGGGAGCCGGGCGCCGAGGTCGTGTACGCGTGGCGGTCGTTCGAGGCGTACCCGCTGCTGGCCGACCTGGCGGGCGTCACGTCGGTCCAGGTGCCGCTGAAGGGCGAGGACCACGACCTCGACGCCATGGCGGAGGCGATCAACGAGCGGACGCGCATGGTGTTCGTGTGCAACCCGAACAACCCGACCGGCACCTCCATCCGCACGCGGGAGCTGGTCTCGTTCCTCGACCGGGTGCCGGACGACGTGCTGGTGGTCCTGGACGAGGCCTACCGCGAGTACGTGCGCGACGAGGACGTGCCCGACGGCCTCACGCTCTACCGTGACCGCCCGAACGTGTGCGTGCTGCGCACGTTCTCCAAGGCGTACGGGCTGGCCGGGCTGCGGGTCGGCTACGTGGTGGGGCACGAGCCGGTGGCGGCGGCCGTGCGCAAGACGATCATCCCGTTCGCGGTCAACCACCTCGCGCAGATCGCCGCGATCGCGTCGCTGCGGGCGGAGGACGAGCTGCTGGAGCGGGTCGACGCCGTGGTGAAGGAGCGGACCCGGGTACGTGAGGCGCTGATCTCCCAGGGCTGGACGGTCCCGCCCACCGAGGCGAACTTCGTGTGGCTGCGCCTCGGCGACCGCACGCTCGACTTCGCCGGGACGTGCGGGCTGGAGGGCGTGGCGGTGCGGCCGTTCGCGGGGGAGGGCGCGCGTGTGTCGATCGGCTCCCCGGAGGCCAACGACGCGTTCCTGACCGCCGCCGCGGCCTTTCGCGCAGGTTGACAAGGTAAGCGCCGAGGGCCTGTAATGGGCCTCTTGTCGCGTGTCGCCGCCCGGAGGACGGCGGCGGCATGGAGGCACCGGGTTTAGGGGATGATGTCGTGACTACTCACTTCACAGGCGTCGCCTGATCTGATCGCGCGCCCGCGCGTCGTCCCCCTTGCTCTTCTCTTTTTCCCATACCCCGTCGAGGGTCGGTACGGCGTGCGTGGCCTCAGCCACCCCATTCACACGCCAGGAGAGCGAACAAACACGCATGCCCATGGACTTCAACCAGCAGATCATCGACGAGTTCCGCGCCAACCACGGCGAGGTCGGCGGCCCCTTCGAGGGGGCCAGGCTGGTCCTCCTGACCACCACCGGCGCCCGTTCCGGCGCCCCCCACACCACCCCCGTCGGCTTCCTGCCCGACGGTGAGCGCATCCTGGTCATCGCCTCGGCGGCCGGCGCGCCCAGGCATCCGGCCTGGTACCACAACCTGCTCACCAACCCCCGGGTCAAGGTCGAGACCGGCGTCTTCACCTACGACGCGGACGCGGTCGTCCTGAAGGGCGAGGAACGCGACGCGGCCTTCGCCCGCGCGGTCGAGATGGACCCGGGATGGGCCGCCTACCAGGCCAGGACGACCCGGGTCATCCCCGTGATCGCCCTCGACATGGTCAGCGGCGGCCCGGACGCCGGGCGGCCGGGCGACATGCTCGTCCAGGTGCACAACGCATTCCGCAGGGAGCTGGCGCAGGTGCGCAAGGAGCTGGCGGCGGCCGGTCCCGGGCTGGGCGTGCAGTTGCGGATCAACTGCCTGAACATGTGCCAGGGGCTGCGCTTCCACCACTCGATGGAGGACGCGGCGATGCTGCCCTCGATGGAGCGGCAGTACCCCGAGCTGGCCTCCGTCGTGGCGCGGCTGCGCGAGGAGCACGAGACCGTCGCCAGGCTCCTGGAGGAGATCCAGGAGCTGTTGAAGGGCGAGGACAAGGACGGCGTCCTGGCGGAGTTCGAGCGGCTCGCCGGCGAGCTGGAGGCCCACCTTGACTACGAGGAGGAGTGCCTGGTCCCGCTGCTGAACGCCGGCTAGACCCCTACCTTCTCAGGGGCCTTGCGCGCCGCTCTTGGGCGTCGCTCCGTGGACACCACGAGGGCGACGCCCAGCACGATCACCGCCCCGCCGATCAGGATCTGCGTGGTCACGTGCTCGCCGACCACGAGCACGCCGAGCAGCACCGCCACGACCGGGTTGACGTACGCGTACGTCGACACCAGCGAGATCGGCGCGTTGCCGAGCAGCCACGTGTAGGCGGTGAAGCCGATCAGCGACCCCACCAGCACCAGGTACGCCAGCCCCGCCCACGACCGCCCCGAGACGGCGGCGAGGTCGAGCCGTTCGCCCACCGACAGGCTGAGGACCAGCAGCCCCAGCCCGCCGACCATCATCTCGATCGTGCTGGCCGCGAACGGGTCGGCGGGCATCGAGATCCGCGCCGACAGGAACGACCCGACCGACCACGACAGGGACGCCAGCAGGATCACCACGATGCCGGTGGTGCTGCTGGCCCCGCCGCCGCCGTTCAGCGACAGGGCGGCCACGCCGCAGAACCCGACGAGCACCCCGGCCAGCGACATCAGCAGGGGCCGGTCGCGCACCGCGATCCTGAACACCACCAGCCACAGCGGCACGGAGGCGACCAGCAGGGCGGCCAGCCCGCTGGAGATGTACTGCTCGGCCACGGACACCATGCCGTTGCCGCCGGTCAGCAGCAACAGTCCGGCCACCGAGGCGCCGAGGAACTGCCGGCGCGTCATCCGGAAGACCGCCCACCCCTTGCGCGCGACCAGGAACCCGCCGAGCAGCAGCGCCGCCACGGCGAACCGCAGCGTCCCGCTGATCAACGGGGGCACGGTCTCGATGGTGATCCGGATGCCCAGGTACGTGGACCCCCACACCACATAGACGATGACCAGGGCGCTCCAGATCATGAGGGGAGAGCGGTGCTGGTCAGTGGTGTTCGGTTGCATAGGTCCTGACAATAGCGGTTGGCGTGATATTAGCGATAGGCGGCTTTCGCGCCACTGTCCTGGCCAAAACGCGAAATGTCAGGATCTGGGCATGTCGAATCCGATCGCGCACTTCACCGACCGCCTGACCTACGAGACCGACGTGTCCGACGTCGCCGCCGACCTGGCCGACGGCGTCCCCGGCATCGTCGTGGTCGACTCCCGCAGCAAGCAGAGCTGGGACCAGGGACACATCCAGGGCGCCGTCCACCTGCCGACGGCCGAGATCGCCGCCCGCGCCCGCGACCTCGTCCCGGACACGGCGGCGGTCGTGACGTACTGCTGGGGTCCCGGGTGCAACGGCGCGACCCGGGCCGCGCTGGAGTTCGCCAAGCTCGGTTACCGGGTCAAGGAGATGCTGGGCGGGTTCGAGTACTGGGCCCGCGAGGGCTTCCCCGTGGAGAGTGCCTCAGGCGTCAGCCGCCGCGCGGCCGACCCGCTCACGGCCCCCGTGGACGGCGCCGCCTGCGCCTGCTGAGAGAGGATTTGGTGCCCCCGTCCGAATCCCGTCGATCGGGGGCGACGCAATACATACCCCCTTCCCACGCGGTCAACCATATGTTCACGTTGACGAAAAGGCCGCGCGAAAAGGCGGCGCGGAACGGCAGCGTGGAACGGCTCTCGGCCCGCCGTCCGTGGCGGGAGGGGGCCCGCCGCCCCAGGAAAGGGGGAAGGGGGGACGGCGGACCCGTACCAGGGGGCCGCTCAGCGTGGCCCGAGCTTCTCCACGATGAGGCGGTAGAGCTGACGCGGCCGCCCGGGTTGAGGCGTGCGGTTGGGCGGCAGCGGCCACGCGAGTCCCTCGTCAACCAACGTGCGCAGCAACCGCCGAGCCGTACGTGGTGTCACCCCGAGCATCTTCCCCGCGCCTTCGGCATCGACCACGGTGTCACCGCCCTCCAGCTTGGCGGCCAGCCGGGCCAGCACCTCCACGCCCTTCGGTTTGAGCGTGGTGGAGCCCGCCGGAGGCATCCGGGGAGCCGGGATCAGCGCTCTGCCCTCCCGGTCCACGGCGAAGCCCTGTGCTTGCTTGCCCGCCTGCGTACGCGCCAGTGCGGCCCGCGCGTGCGACTCCGCGTCGTGTGTCGTGCGCCCCATGCCCACGCCGACCTCGACCGCCAGCCCCAGCTCGTCGCGGATCCTGGCGGCGAACGGCAACACCCTGAACCCGTCCGTGGCCGCGGCGATCGAGCCCCTGGTCGCGGTGACCAGGTAGCTGTGGTCGTCGATCGGCCAGACGGTGGCGTTGATGCGGTTCGCCTCCTGGACCAGCAGCCGGTGCAGCGACAGCCGCAGCTCGTCGCGCCAGTAGCGCGGCGCGGCCCGGCGTACCGGCTCGCGGAGCGTCGGCACCTCCACCAGAACCACGGTGAGCTGCGACTCCTCCAGCCGGTGATGCGCGCCGAGCAGCGCTGCCGTGTGCAGCGCGGTGCGCACCGCCGCCGAGGTCGGCCTGATCCTGATGACGGGGACGCCGGCCGCCTGAAGGCGTTCGGCGACCGCGGGCAGGCACGTGAGCGCGCCCGTGGTGGCCCCCTGGCGGGCCAGGCGTTCGTGGTAGGCCGCGATCGTGCCGGTGGCTCCCGGCTCGTCGCGGCTGTGCACATCTGTTGCCGGAATCCCGAGGTCTGTGTACGCCTCCTCGACGTCGGCCCTTCCGACCACGTCGATGCTCACCCGCTGCGGGTCGATGCGCGAGTCCAGCGCCGCCTTCGCCAGCGCCGCCACCAACGCGGCACCGCCGAGCTGGACGTAGGTCGCCGGCATCGTCAGCACACCGGAACGCCTCGCCAGGTCGTAGGGGACCGGGCTGGCGAAAAGGCATGCGTCCACGCCTGGACCGAGCCGCGTCACTTTGTCGGGCGCCTCTTGTTCGTCACGGTAGGCGGCCGCCACCAAGCGGCACGGAAGTGGCGCAGCAGCGTGTCCCATCAGCATGACCCGCTCGACCAAATCGTGGGGTCCGACCACACCAATGGTGAGGTCCGGTGTCATGGCGCCCGGGCGTGACACTCGGGGAGTTTCTTCGGCCCTCTCGACCAATGTTCGTCCCATCCTGCTGTCCGTTGCAGTGCTCTCTTTTGGAACGATCGCTCGCGGGGACCATAATGTCACGCCCGACTTTTCCGGAAAGCCGTTCAGGTTGACTGTCTGTGAAGGTCTTTCAGCAGCTCAGAGAGGTATTCCTAACGATTTCTAGCGATCGGAAATCTCTCGTGTAATGTCCGCCCCGAGTGCCCGCATTCGCTCGGCGAGATGGGCGTGCCCGCGATCGATGAGGTATCCGGACTCGATGACGGTCTCGCCTTCGGCGGCGAGTCCGGCCAGCACGAGCGCGATTCCCGAACGGAGGTCGTGCGCGGTCACCTGAGTGCCCTTCAACGGCGTCGCGCCCCGCACGATCGCCCTGCTGCCCTCGACCTCCACATCGGCGCCCATTTTGTTCAGCTCGCCGGCCAGCGCGAAGCGGCCGTCGAAGATGCGCTCGTGGATGTAGCTGGTGCCGTCGGCCAGGGCCGCGACGGTCATCATCGGCGACTGCAGGTCGGTCGCGAAGCCGGGGTAGGTGTCGGTGATGATGTTGATCGGCCGCAGCGGCCGGTCGCACCGCACGTGCAGCACCGCGCCGGGCCGGGCGAAGTCGACGCCCATCTGCTCCAGCTTGTAGCGGACGACGCCCAGGTCGAGACCGGTGCCGACAAGGCTCAGCTCGCCGCCGGTGATCGCCGCGCCCATCGCGAACACGCCCGCGTCGAGCCGGTCCGGCATCACCGTGTGCTCGACCGCGTGCAGTTCCTCCACGCCCTCGACGGTGATGAAGCCGGTGCCGCCGCCGCGGATGCGCGCGCCCATCTTGGTGAGCATGTCGATGACGTCGAGCACCTCCGGCTCCAGCGCCGCGTTCTCGATCACGGTGGTGCCCTTGGCCAGGGCGGCGGCCATGATGAGGTTCTCGGTGCCGGTGTGCGAGGGGGTGTCGAGGTAGAGGGTCGCGCCGGTCAGGCCGGAGGCCTTGACGTGGATGACGGTCTCGTTCTCCTCCACGACCGCGCCGAGCCGCTTGTAGCCCAGGTAGTGGAAGTCGAGGTTGCGGCTGCCGAGGTTGCAGCCGCCGACGCCCTCCACGATCGCCTCGCCCAGCCTGTGCAGCAGCGCGGGGGTGAACAGCACCGAACCGCGAAAACGCCTGGCGATCTCGGCCGGCAGCACGGGACTGGTCAGCTTGCAGGCGTCGATCACCAGGGTGCGCTCGGCCTCGTGCAGCTCGACGAAGGCGCCGACGGACTCGGCCAGCTCCACCGCCCGCCGTACGTCCTCGATGATCGGCACGTTGCGCAGCACGGTGCGGCCGTTGGCGGCCAGCAGAGCGGCGCCGATCATGGGCAGCACGGCGTTCTTGGCGCCCTGGATGAAGGCGGTCCCGCGCAGTGGGTTGCCACCGCGCACGCGGTAACGGACCATTCGTGCGGCTCCTCGGAAGTATCGGTCAGGCTAGACCGGGCCAACAGTAGCCGCTAACCACACCTGTCCCAGCCGAATCATCGGCGAAAGGGAGCTCCCGTGATGCGCTCGTAGGCTTCGAGATAACGCTGCCGGGTCTGCTCGACGACCTTGTCGGGAAGAGGAGGCGGGGGGGTTCCTGAGCTTTTGTCCCATCCCGATTCGGGCGAAGTCAGCCAATCCCTTACATATTGCTTGTCGAAAGAGGGTTGGGTACGTCCGGGCTGCCACTGATCGGCAGGCCAGAAACGCGACGAATCGGGCGTGAGAACCTCGTCCCCGAGCGTGAGCACGCCGTTGGAGTCCCAGCCGACCTCGATCTTGGTATCGGCCACGATGATGCCCCGCTCGCGGGCGATCTCCGCCCCGCGCCGGTAGACGGCCAGCGTGATCCGCCGCAACTCCGCCGCCGTCTCCTCGCCCACGTCGGCTGCGACCCGCTCGTACGAGATCGGCTCGTCGTGTTCCCCGACCGGCGCCTTGGTGGAGGGCGTGAAGATCGGCTCGGGCAGCCTGGAGCCGTCCTCCAGCCCCTCGGGCAGCCGCAGGCCGGAGACCGCCCCCTCGCGCCGGTAGTCGGTCAGGCCGGAGCCGGTCAGGTAGCCGCGCGCCACGCACTCCACCGCCACCATCCGCAGCGGCCGGCACAGCACGCTGCGGGAGTCGGGGCCCGGCGCCGCCAGGTGGTTGGGCACCACGTCGGCGAGCTGCTCGAACCACCACAGCGACATCTGCGTGAGGATGGCGCCCTTGTCGGGGATCTCGCTCTCCAGCACGTGGTCGAAGGCCGAGATCTTGTCCGAGGCCACCATCAGCAGCAGGCCGTCGTCGGTCCGGTACAGATCGCGGATCTTGCCGGAGTGCAGGTGCTTCATCGGGCGATGTCCGTCCTGTGGTGCGAGCCGCGCAGCTTGACCCGCCCGACGAGCTCGTAGGCGTTGCGGCGGGCGCTCTCCTGGTCGGGGCCGGTGCCGACCACGTCGAGGACCCGGCCGCCGTCGGACACCACCCTGTCGCCCTCCCGCCTGGTGCCGGCGTGCAGGACGTACGCGTCCGCGGTCGGCTCCAGCCCCTCGATCACGTCGCCCTTGACCGGGCTGTCCGGGTAGTTCTCGGCCGCGACGACCACCGTGACCGCCGACCCGTCACGGAACACCGGCGCCGGCGCCTCGCCCAGCGCCCCCGTCGCGCAGGCCGTCAGCAGGCCGGCCAGTGGCGTCTCCAGCCGGTCGAGGATCACCTGGGTCTCCGGGTCGCCGAAGCGCGCGTTGAACTCGATCACCTTCGGCCCCTTCGCCGTCAGCGCCAGACCCACGTACAGGACGCCCTGGTACGGGCTGCCGCGCCGGGCCAGCTCGCCGACCGTCGGGTGCACCACCTCGCGCATGACCTGCTCGGTGAGGCCCTCGGGGGCCCACGTGAGCGGCGTGTACGCGCCCATGCCGCCGGTGTTGGGACCCTCGTCGCCGTCGTGCGCACGCTTGAAGTCCTGTGCCGGCTGGAGCGCCACGGCCGTCTTGCCGTCGCACAGCGCGAACAGCGACACCTCCGGGCCGTCCAGGAACTCCTCGATCACCACCCGCCCGCACGCCGCCGCGTGCCGCAGCGCCAGCTCTCTGTCCTCGGTGACCACGACGCCCTTGCCGGCCGCCAGCCCGTCGTCCTTGACCACGTACGGCGCCCCGAACTCCTCCAGGGCCGCGGCCGCCTCCTCGGGCGTCACGCACGTGCGCGCCCTCGCCGTGGGAACGTCGGCCGCCGTCATGACCTCCTTGGCGAACGTCTTGGAGCCCTCGATCATCGCCGCCTCCCGCGACGGCCCGAAGCACGTGATGCCCGCCCGGCGGACCGCGTCGGCCACCCCCGCCACCAGCGGCGCCTCCGGGCCGATGACGACCAGGTCGGCCTCCAGCCTTCTGGCCAGCTCGGTCACCTGCTCCGGGTCGGTGGCCGTGACCTGATGGGTGGTCGAGATCTCCGCCGTGCCCGCGTTGCCGGGGGCGCTGTGAAGCTCGGTGACCTGGGGATCGAGGCTGAGTGAACGGCACAGGGCGTGCTCACGCCCGCCGGAGCCGATGACTAGAACGCGCACGGCCCCATTGTGTCAGCCCCGGCCCCGCGACCTCCCGGCGCACTCACCCACCCCCGTCGCCGCCACCCCTGGCAGTCGATGTGTCGGAATAAGGGGGTAACTTTGTGGAGTTCTCCGTGATCCGAGCCCGCCTCGGCGAGTATCGTCGGGAGGGTTGCGTCGCCTGTGATAACTTAGGGCGGCTTTATGGCACCTTTTGTGATTGGAGGTGGTCCGGGATGAAACCTGGTGATCCCAGCAGTACGTGCTCACTCACGTACACCCCGCATACCCCCGACCACTCCAATCCGGCAGCCTGATCGTGCCTCCACGCATTTGTCTTGATTGAGGTGACTTTTCGTCGCGTGTGGAGCGTGCCGCGTCGGGCGGAAAGGGACTGCCATGCGCTCGTCCACGCTTTTCCGTCGCACCAACCGTCACACCGTTCAGCCACGCGTCTCACGCCCGTCCGCGAAGCCCGCGGTAATGGGTGAGGAGTGCGGGCCCCCGGTCGACTCGCTCGTCGAGTTCGGCGCGTACGTCAAGGGCAAGAAGGTCAGCGCCTCCGGCATCGTCGAGTCGCTCGACCTGGTCCGCGAGCACAACGCCCACTCCGACGGCGCCAAGGCGTTCGTCTGGGTCGGCCTGCACGAGCCCGAGGCCCCCGAGGTCGAGTGGCTGGCCGGCGTGTTCGGCCTGCACCCCCTGGCCGTCGAGGACGCCGTCAAGGCCCACCAGCGGCCCAAGGTCGAGCGTTACGGCGACTCGCTGTTCATGGTGCTCAAGACGATCGCCTACCTGGACCACGACGAGCTGACCGCCACCAGCGAGATCATCGCCACGGGTGAGATCATGGTGTTCCTCGGGATCGACTTCGTGGTGACCGTGCGGCACGGCCGGCACTGCCCGCTCACCGAGGTGCGCGAGCGGCTGGAGGACAAGCCCAAGCTGATGGACCGCGGCCCCGCGGGTGTGCTGCACGCCATCTCCGACCACGTCGTGGACCGCTACCTCCAGGTCGCCGACCTCATGCAGCTGGAGTTGGAAGAGGTCGAGGCGACCGTCTTCGCCGACGTCAGCTCCCGTGACATCAACCGCATCTACCAGCTCAAGCGGGAGATGCTGGAGCTCAAGCGGGCCGTCACCCCGCTTCAGGCCCCGCTGGCCGCGCTGCCGCAGCGCCGGGTGATCCCGTCGGAGATGCGGGAGTACTTCCGTGACGTCGGCGACCACCTGTCCCGCGTGTGCGAGCAGGTCGAGTCCTCCAACGAGCTGTGCAGCTCGATACTCCAGGCGGCGCTGGCCCGCTCGAACGCGCTGGCCAACGAGGACATGCGCAAGATCTCGTCCTGGGTGGCCATCCTGGCCGTGCCCACGATGATCGCCGGCATCTACGGCATGAACTTCGACTTCATGCCGGAGACCAAGGCGGTATGGGGCTATCCGGCGGTGCTGGCCGTGATGGTCACGGCCTGCGTGCTCCTGCATCGCGGCTTCCGCCGCAACGGCTGGCTGTAGCGCTGATGGTGAAGGGCTTCAGACACAGGCGGGCTTGAGCGGCCCTACCTGGTCGGGCAGCCGCAGCCCGCGCTCGCGCCACAGCTCACGCATCCGATCGGGGTAGTCGGTGACGATCCCCGCCACCCCGAGGTCCAGCATGCGGGCCGCGAGGTCCTTGTCGTTGACGGTCCAGACCGCCACGTCCAGGCCCGCGCCCGCCGCCTGGGCCATCAGCTCCTCGTCGACCATCACGTGCTCGGGCGACAGCGTCGTGGCCCCGGCGGCGCGGGCGGCCGCGGGCGCGTCG